>JBJXGU010000084.1:0-18924 GCA_046160245.1 Bacteroidia bacterium | reverse complement strand
ATTAAAAGAGGGATTACAACTCATGGCCGATTGGGCAAAGACTGCAGGAAGCAAGGAAAGTGATAAATTTAAAGGAATAGAAATCACAGAAAAATTGCCTCCCATTTGGCAGGAAGATTAATTCGTTGCGTGGTGAAACAAGTTCTCATTATAACTGCACATCGAAAAGATCGTGCTCCCAATCAGAGATTCAGGTTCGAACAATACCTCGATTTTTTAAAACATAACGGTTTTAATTGTCATATTTCCTATTTGATTTCAGCGGAGGATGATAAGATATTATATCAACCTGGAAAATATTTTTCGAAAGCAATGATTGGGATTAAAGCAACTTTGACGCGACTAAACGATGTAATTAATCGAAGCAAATATGATTTGATTTTTGTCTGTAGAGAGGGATTTCTAACGGGAACTACCTTTTTTGAAGAGTTGTTGCATCGTGCCAAAGCACCTATGATTTATGACTTCGATGATGCCATTTGGCATTTTGATGTTTCAGACGCCAATAAAAGTTTTGGTTGGATGAAGAATCCTGGAAAAACAGCGCGTCTCATTAGCATGTCGGATTTAGTTTTTGCAGGAAATCAATATTTAATGGATTACGCAAAACACCACAATGATAATGTGGTAATTATTCCTACAACAATTGATACCGATGAATACAAAGGAGTTCCTTTTCAGGAGAAAGATGTGATTTGTATTGGTTGGAGTGGCTCCATCACGACCATTCGTCATTTTGAAATGGCTATCCCAGTTTTAAAAATACTAAAAGAGAAATATGGTAATCGCATTTGTTTTAAAGTGATTGGTGATCAAAATTATTTTAATGCCGACCTGGATATCAAAGGTATTGCCTGGAAAAAAGAAACAGAGTTAGCCGAATTGGCAAAAATTGATATTGGAATTATGCCTTTGCCTGATGATGAATGGGCAAAAGGAAAATGTGGATTGAAGGGCCTTCAATATATGGCGATGAGTATTGCAACCGTAATGTCGCCTGTTGGAGTAAATACTGATATCATTCAAGATGGTGAAAATGGAATGTTGGCTTCCGATACCGATGAATGGGTTCGAAAAATAAGTCTGTTGATTGAAAATTCAGATTTAAGGCAAAAATGCGCCGAGAATGGTCGTAAGACTGTGGAAAAGAGTTATTCTGTAAAAGCACTTCAACCCATCTACCTGCAATATTTTATGTCGCTGACTGAGCCCAAAAAATGATTAAATTTGCAACCTCAATAAATAAATACGGATGACAACTACTCCCGAAACTTTAAAACAAACTGCTTTAACGGATTTACACACTCGCTTAGGCGCGAAGATGGTTCCTTTTGCAGGATATATGATGCCCGTTCAATACGAGGGAATTAATGTGGAACATGAAAAAGTTCGTTCATCTGTAGGTGTTTTTGATGTATCCCACATGGGTGAATTTATTTTGAAGGGAGATGGCGCTTTAGATTTAATTCAACGTGTAACCAGCAACGATGCTTCTAAATTGAGTCCGGGAAAAGCACAGTACTCTTGTTTTCCAAACGAAACAGGTGGTATTGTTGATGATCTTATTGTTTATGCATTGGAAGATGGGCATTGGATGTTAGTGGTGAATGCATCCAACATCGAAAAAGATTGGAATTGGATTCAGAAATTTAATACCGGGAATGTGGAGATGCATGACATCTCTGATAAGACTTCGCTCTTGGCGGTACAAGGTCCTCATGCATTAGCTACGATTCAGAAACTTACTTCGGTAGATTTAGCAGCTATTCCCTATTACAATTTTACAAAGGGAGAAGTAGCAGGATGCAAAAACATTTTAATTTCTAATACAGGCTATACTGGTGCTGGTGGATTTGAATTGTATTTCGAAAACCAATATGCCGAAACGATTTGGAATGCATTAATGGAAGCAGGAAAAGAATTTGATATTAAACCTTGCGGATTAGGTTGTCGTGATACATTACGTTTGGAGATGGGCTTTTGCTTGTATGGAAATGACATTAGCGATACCACATCACCGTTAGAAGCCGGTTTAGGATGGATTACAAAGTTCACAAAAGATTTTACGAATTCTACTGCACTAAAAGCGCAGAAGGAAGCGGGAGTAACGCGCAAACTTTCTGGATTTGAGATGGTAGAAAAAGGAATTCCTCGTCACGATTATGAAATTGTAGATGTGCAAAATAATAGTATTGGTATCGTTACTTCCGGAACCCAATCGCCCAGTTTACAGAAGGCAATTGGCATGGGTTATATTGCTAAAGAGCATGCCACAGAGGGAAATGAGATCTTCATAAAAATTAGAGATAAAGCCATTAAAGCTGTCGTTGTTAAAACCCCTTTCTTAAAAAAATAATAAATTCAATTGACCAAGAATAAAGTTTCTTCTTCACGCACGCTTGAAGTTTGTTTCTCGCCTGCATTGATTCATCTTCACGATATTTCTGAATCGATCGTCGTGGTAATTGATGTTTTGCGCGCTACTTCTTCTATTTGTGTTGCCTTTGCAAATGGAGTGAAAAGCATTGTTCCGGTCTCAACCATTGAAGAAAGCTTTTCTTATAAAACAAAAGGATATTTAGTAGGAGCAGAGCGAAACGGTGAAATGTTGGATGGGTATGATTTAGGAAATTCTCCGTTCAGCTATTTAGATCCGAGAGTAAAAGATCGTGATATCGCATTGACAACAACGAACGGAACACAAGCCATTGCTGCAGCTTCAGGTGCCTATCAAATAGTGATTGGCTCCTTTTTAAATCTCGATTGTTTATGTGATTGGTTGAAGAGCCAAAATAAGAGTGTATTGTTATTGTGCTCGGGCTGGAAAAATTCTTTTAATTTAGAAGACACCATTCTGGCAGGAGCCATTGCCGAGCAATTGGAACCACATTATGAAATGAATGGAATGTGTGATGCAGTGATTGCCGCTATGCATTTGTATAGTATTGCAAAGCCCAATTTAAACGAATTTTTAGATAAAAGTTCGCATCGCAAAAGATTAGAACGATTGCAAATTGATAAAGACATTGAATATTGTTTAACACCTAATCTAGCACCTGTAGTTCCGGTGATGGTGGATGGTGTATTAGTGAAGTTTGTTGCCTGATTTGTATTAGGCGTAATTAATTTTTAGTACCATGAATAAAAAACTATTGGGCAGCTGGATGCTGTCGTTGATCATCGTACCAGGTACGGTAGTCACCCTCTTTGCCTGGGGCTTCTGGGGCCATCAACAAATTAATCATGCTGCCATCTTTACTTTGCCTCCCGAAATGTTTGGGTTCTACAAGGAGCATGTGCGTTTTATCACAGAACATGCCGTGGATCCCGACAAACGTCGGTATGCAGATCCCAATGAAGCACCTCGACATTTTATTGACCTCGATCGTTATGGTGATCATCCATTCGACAGCTTGCCCACGAGATGGGACGAAGCGGTAAAAAAGATTGGAGAAGACACATTGAAAGCGCACGGTATCGTTCCGTGGCATATTCAAACCATGTTGTTTCGATTAACGTCCGCATTTAAAGCACAAGATAGAGAGCGAATATTACGAAATTCTGCTGATATCGGACATTACATTGGTGATGCGCATGTGCCGTTGCATTGTACTCGAAATTATAATGGACAATTAACCGGTCAACATGGAATTCATGGCTTTTGGGAATCACGCTTACCTGAATTGTATGGAAAGGAATATAATCGAATCACAGGAACCGCAGTGTATTTGTCGAACCCATCGGATGTGATTTGGCAAATATTAAGAGAGAGTTATGCTGCACACGATTCAGTTTTAAGCATCGAAAAAGCATTAAGTAAATCATTTCCTGCAGATCAGAAATACAGTTACGAAGAGCGTGGTGGACAAATGATCAAAACATTTTCCGTAGCCTATAGCAAAGCCTATCATGAAGCCTTAAATGGAATGGTGGAAAGGAGATTCAATAAAGCAGTGTATCTGGTAGGTTGCTTTTGGTTCACCGCTTGGGTCAATGCTGGGATGCCGTCGATGGATTATAATGGTGAATTTATTTTAAGTAAAGAAGCGAAAAGTGAAATGGATAGTTTAAATGCAAAGTTGAGCACAGGAAATTTTGATGAACATGATCATAAGGATTAAATAGTTTTAAAAAGTAAAAGTGTACTAAGGTTCGCACGAGCCAATTGAAATAATTCAAATGAATAGATAGAATTTTTTCTATTTATTCATTTGAATTTTTCTAAATTTAATTTTGGTAAGTCCATGCCACTATTCTAGAAACTTTATTTCCCATTTCCATCGGAATGGTTTGGTGTTTTAGATTTGGTATTTTATCCAATGCAGCATAAATATTTTTTAGATGTGCCGCTTTAGAAACTATGGTGGTAAACCATCTGCAAGAAGTTTTGAAAGACATACTCTCGTCTATCATCTTCAATATAAATTTTTCTTCTCCACCATCACACCATATTTCAGAAGTTTGTCCGCCAAAGTTTAGAAGCGGTTGTTTGATTTGTCGTTTTTTTAAATTAGAAAGTTTCTTTATCGCTTCTTTTTTCGCCTCTGCTTCCGATGAATGAAATGGCGGATTGCAAATGGTCAAATCGAATTTTTCATCCTTTTGAATGATGCCATGCAAAATGAATTTCCTCTTTGCTTGATAGCGAAGTTCCAATTTACCTTGAAGTCCTACATTGTTGTCAATATTTTTTTGTGCTGCATCCAATGCCTCTTGATCCACATCTGACCCAACAAATGTCCAGCCGTAAGCTTTGATTCCAATAATGGGATAAATACAATTTGCGCCAACACCAATGTCCAAACATCTTATATTTTCATTGACAGAAAAATCTTTTTTCAATGTATCATTTCCTTGTAGAAGTGCAGCAACTTGATGGATGTATTCCGCTCTACCAGGAATGGGTGGACACAAATATCCATCTGGTATTTCCCAATAATCGATATGATAAAACTTTTTTAGCAAAGCTTTATTCAATGCAATCACTGCGCGAGGATTAAAAAAATCGATGGATTCATCACCAAACTTATTTACACTCACAAACTCCGCTAATTTTGGTGTAGCCTTTATCAATGAAGGAAAATCGTATCGATCACGATGCGGGTTGGAAGGGTGTAACGTTGATTTTATAGAGGAGTTCATTTTAGCTTTGATCGTTATTTTTATCGTTGATGGGATATGAATTTTAAATTTCCATGAAAGAAAATTTTATTTTATATGTGAATTTGCCAATTTGCCAACTTGCCAACTTTCCAATTTTAAATTCCTCTAATTTTTTTAGAAAAGATTTCGTTAAAATAATTCCTCAAAGATAATCCAAATTTCAGACTCAATTTTACAATTTCCCCTCCCAAATTTGCATTCCTTCCGGTTGAAAAAGTGGTGGCTTTTGTTTAAAAAGTCCATATACTGATGCTCCTGAGCCACTCATGCTTGAATAGGTAGCACCTAATTCATACATTTTGTTTTTTATTTCGCCAATGATAGGATGACGTTGTATGGCATGAATTTCAAAATCATTTTTAAGTAGATCTCTCCATTTTTCAGGAGGCAAAGAAATAATTTCCTGAATAGATTTTCGAGGTTGAACCGGAGTAATCCAACTATATGCTTCTGCAGTTGAAATGGAAATGGGCGGCATTGCAATGAGGATATACCATCCTGATAAATCAATAGAAATCGGTTCTAGTATTTCACCTCTTCCTTTCACAAACGCAGCTTTTTCCATTAAAAAGAATGGGCAATCGCTTCCAAGTTGAAGGGCATATTCAAGAAGTTTTTCGGTCGAAATTCCCAATTGAGCTACTTCATTGATCAGCTTAAGCGCATAGGCCCCATCCGATGATCCACCTCCAAGTCCAGCTCCCATGGGAAGAATCTTATGTAAATGAAAGCTTAAGCCTGGGATTTCATAATTATTTTTTAATAATTGATACCCTTTGAAAATCAAGTTTTTAGAGGGATCTCCAGGGATGGGCAACCCTGTCATTTGAAGATTAAATTCTTGATTGTCAGTCGATATCACCTCAATTACGTCCGTCCATCCAACGGGATAAAAAACAGACTCAATATCGTGAAAGTTATCAGCACGCTTAGCAATGATATTCAGTCCTAAATTGATTTTTACGGGTGGAAATGCGACCATGAAGGAACAAAGTTAACATACCCTGCCGAGTTTTTTGATTTTCGGGTATCTTTGAACCCAATCTTAAACACATGAGCGGAACATTATTGGACTTTGAAAAGCCATTGGAAGAGTTGAATGAACAACTGGAAAAGGCAAAGCAGATATCAGAGAAGGGAAAGGTGAACGTTGATGATGTAATTAAAGAAATTGAATCTAAAATTGAAAAAGCGAAGCAGGAAATTTTTAGCAACCTCACTCCTTGGCAGCGCGTTCAATTATCTCGACATCCCGATCGACCTTATACTTTAGATTATATAAATGCTATCACAGGCGGACAATTCATGGAATTGTTTGGCGATCGTCAAGTGAAAGATGATAAAGCCATGATTGGTGGCTTTGGTGATGTAGATGGTCAAACTGTAATGTTTGTTGGACAACAAAAAGGTGCGAATACAAAGATGCGTCAGTTTCGCAATTTCGGTATGCCGAACCCTGAAGGATATCGTAAAGCGTTGCGTTTGTTCCGACTTGCAGAAAAATTTAATAAGCCCATTGTTACGTTAATTGATACGCCCGGAGCTTATCCCGGACTCGAAGCTGAAGAGCGCGGACAAGGTGAAGCCATCGCTCGGAATTTATATGAAATGACAATTCTTAAAGTACCTGTTATTTGCATTATTGTAGGGGAAGGCGCAAGCGGCGGAGCATTGGGAATTGGAATCGGCGATAAAGTATTTATGTTAGAAAACACTTGGTATTCTGTAATATCACCCGAATCTTGTTCCAGTATCTTATGGAGAAATTGGGACAATAAGGAAAGAGCTGCAGAAGCACTTAAGTTGACTTCCATCGATATGAATTCATCTCACTTAGTAGATGGAATTATCCCAGAACCCATTGGCGGAGCACATTCTAATCCACTGGAAATGTTTGTAACCGTGAAGTCAGAAATATTAAAAAATTTAAAGCTGTTAAAAGCGATGTCCCCCGAAGAACGAATTCAAAAAAGAATTGATAAGTTCTGCTCGATGGGAGTGTATAACGAATAAAGAAACCGGATGATAAAATGGAGCCGGTGCCTTGTCGCCGGCTTTCTTGTCTTATAGTGATTGGATTTGTGGATGAAAAAAAATTCATTGAACAAATTAAAAATTAAATCTTACAATTAAAATTATTCCTCTCATCAATTATATTATATCCGAATCGGTATAACTTTTACGACTGAAACAAAGTAGTTTGAATTGATGTTAATAAAATCTTATTCCTTATCAAGCGTAGAGCTATTAAATTTGAAGTATGAGTACCGATAAAACCACACGTAGAAAAACGGCCGGATCAAATATTGTTTTAACCGAAGCCATGCCCGGAAAATTACCTCCTCAGGCAGTGGATATGGAAGAAGCTGTTTTAGGCGCGATGATGTTGGATAAAAACGCGGTGGCTGAAGTAATTGATATTCTTAAACCAGAAGCTTTTTACAGAGAATCACATAATGCCATTTTTAAAGCCATTCAGGATCTTTTTCATGGAACGCAACCTGTCGATATTTTAACAGTTACGCAGCAACTAAGAAAAAATGGAACGATCGATTTAGCAGGTGGACCCTTTTACATCACGCAGTTAACGAATAGAATTGCATCTGCAGCCAATATTGAATTTCACGCACGTATCGTTTTGCAAAAATTTATTCAACGTGAATTGATTCGTATTTCGAGTGATACCATCCGTAATGCATTTGAAGATACTTCCGACGTATTAGCACTCTTGGATAAAGCCGAGCAAAATCTTTTTGAAATTACCGATTCTAACATCAGAAGGAAATACGAATCCATGTCTGGATTAGTATCAAAAGCGGTGAAAGGAATTGAACTTGCTTCGAATTTAGAGTCGGGAGTGACCGGTGTTCCCAGCGGATTTACCGAGTTAGATCGTGTTACTGCAGGTTGGCAAAAAAGTGATTTGATTATTGTTGCTGCTCGTCCAGGTATGGGTAAAACAGCTTTCGTTTTGAGTTTAGCTCGAAATGCATCGGTGATGTTTAAGAAGCCTGTTGCTTTCTTTAGTTTAGAGATGTCGAGTATTCAATTGGTAAATCGTTTGGTGTCGAGCGAAACTGAATTGGATACCGAAAAATTAAGAAAAGGAAATTTGGATCCACACGAGTGGACACAACTCAATAAAAAAGTTTCGGCTTTAACAGAAGCTCCCATCTACATTGACGATACTCCTGCATTAAATGTTTTTGAGTTACGTGCGAAATGCCGTCGTTTAGTTTCAGAGCGTAAAATTGAAATGATTATCATCGATTATCTACAGTTGATGCAAGGCGGTACCGATAATAAAAACGGAAATCGTGAACAGGAGATTTCACATATCTCCCGATCGTTAAAAGGTTTGGCCAAGGAGTTGAATGTTCCGGTGATTGCACTGTCGCAGTTGAGTCGAAACGTGGAGAAAAGTCAAACCAAGAAACCTCAGTTGAGTGATCTTCGTGAATCAGGAGCGATTGAGCAGGATGCCGATATGGTAATGTTCATTTATCGCCCGGAGTATTATGGATTAACAGAGACGGAAGATGGTTCACCGGTAAATGATTTGGCAGAAATCATCATTGCTAAAAATAGAAATGGAGCTTTGAAATCGGTGCCGCTTCGATTCATCGGTCGTCTTACCAAATTCACGGACTATGAAACCTATGATTTCATGGATCAAAGTGGATCTGATGATCAGCCCATGCAGATGACCCCTAATCCCAATGTTGATTCCAGTCGCATTACCCGCAATTCAAGAATGAATGATATGGAAGATCAGCCATTTTAGTCGAAAATTACATTCGGGTAAATCGATTTTAATGGAAAAAGAAGGGGACGGCTAGATGTGATTTTTCTGTGAAGTGACATTATTTTTTTTACATTTCTGGAAGCAACATTTTACATGTCTTAACGTTTAACTATCATTGTAGCACATGATTAAAAAATTATTTATTTTATTCTTCATTCTATTCTCCTTTAGCAGCTCGCTAAGGGCTTCCTATATTTTGATTCCGATGGATGTTGCCCAAAAGAATCATTTGAAGGCTTACGGCGTTGCTTATTGGATTTTAACGAATAATTTGGAAGTAGATTGGCTGCTCAACTACAGAGGAGGAAGTTTTATGTTTAAGCACCTTCCTGCTATCGAAAAAGAATGCAATATTCGCGGAGTAAGCTTTAGTGTGATAGCTGATGGACAAGCCGCCAATATCATTGATGAAATTGCGCGTCCGGAAGTAAATATGGATTTAGTAAAGTTGGAAAAAGCGCCCAAAATGGCAGTGTATTCTCCCAAAGATAAATTGCCGTGGGACGATGCCGTGACCTTAGTTTTGACATACGCTGAGATTCCCTACGAAATTATTTACGACGAAGAAATCATGACTGGAAAGCTTCCATTGTATGATTGGCTTCACATGCATCACGAAGATTTTACTGGACAATACGGGAAGTTTTATTCGATGTATCACACGGCAACCTGGTATCAAGAGCAAGTGAGAACCGATGAAGCCATGGCCAATAAATTAGGATTTTCGAAAGTGTCGCTAATGAAAGGTGCTGTAGCAGAGAGGATAAAAGAGTTTACCGCTGGAGGTGGTTTTCTGTTTTCGATGTGTTCAGGTACCGATTCCTACGACATTTCCTTATCAGCACATGGACTAGATATTTGTGAAAAGATGTACGATGGAGATGGAACTACGCCAAGTTATAATAGTAAATTGGATTACGATAAAACCTTTGCATTTAGAAATTTTAAGCTGAGTCAGAATCCTCTCGAGTATGAGTTTTCGGATATCGATATGACTACGCAGCGAAAAATTCCGCGCAACGAAGATGTGTTTGTGCTCTTTGAATTTTCTGCGAAATGGGATCCAGTTCCTTCAATGCTGTGTCAAAATCACGAGCAGGTGATTAAAGGATTTATGGGTCAAACCACCTCATTTAAAAAAGAGTTAATTAAGCCCGAAGTCCTCATCATGGGTGAAAATAAAGCAGCAGGTGAGGGGCGTTATATTCATGGAGAAATCGGAAAAGGCACCTGGACCTTCTACGGTGGCCATGATCCAGAGGATTATCAGCATATGGTGGGTGATCCACCAACCGACCTTAGTTTACATCCGAATTCGCCCGGTTATCGATTGATTCTGAATAATGTATTATTCCCAGCCGCCAAGAAGAAGAAGCAGAAAACCTAGAAATTACATCCACTAACCAAAAATTAACTTTTCTTTTAATTTGTTTTCTTATTTTTAACCAGATTAATTGAAACGAAAAGACGACTTAAACGTTCAACAAGTATCACATGATAGAATTACTCTTCTTTCTTGTCTTTCTTTCAGGTCTCGCAATGAAGTTATTTCATATGCCAGGCCATACAATCGTTATGGGCTTAGGTTTATTGGCCATGATGATTTATTATGTGGTTTCATTGGTTACTTCTACATCTGGAAAGAAAAGAACAGCAAGTTGGTTGGGATTATCTACGGTAAGTTGGTTGATTTTCTTTTTGGCAGAAGTGAAATTTATGGGCGGTACATTAATTTTAATGATGCTTGCTTTGTTTGTCTCTGTCCTTTCTTTGTTGATGACATTACGCGAACCAGGTGCATTGTCGCCAGGAAGAATATTTGTATTGTTGGTGGCTTTGTTTTTATCAGCATCCACCTCTTGGATGGAATTACATACTCGCTACTATGTGTTCAATATTCATTTCAGTGAAACCGCTTGGAACGATTATGTAACTTTAGATAAATACAGTTGGTTTTTATATAAAGATCGCCAATTTGACGAAGCTTTAGTGATGAATTCAAAAGCATATGATGCTGCGAAAGCGCATGGAGCTATCGAGTACATCCCCACTGTAGAAGAGCACGAGGAAGCGATCATAAAGCGAAACTGGGGTTCTTTCGAGCAAGATTAAAAACGTTTACAAAACTTAGCGCCTCAAAGATGATCTTTGCGACTCTGCGCCTTTGCGAGAAATTTTAGCGAAGAGAAAACTTAGCGCCTCCGCGCCTTTGCGAGAAAATTTATCGTAGCGCAGCCTCTGCGTCCGTCCTCTGCAAGAAATTTTAGCGTTTTATAAATTCGAATACTATCTACTCTTCAAATTTTTTCAGATGAATATTCATTCCATCAAACTCAGCATACATAAAATGATTGATCCATTCTCCTAAATTAATGTACCGACTTTTCTCATTGAGTTTTATATCTAACGGTAAATGTCGATGTCCGAATATGAAATAATCAAAATGCTCTTTTTGTAAGATTTCTTTAGAGTGTATGACTAACCACTCTTTATCATCTCCTAAAAATTGGGCGTCATCATTTCCGGTAGCTATTCTACTTTTCTTGGAAAAATAACGCATCAAACTGATGCCAGCGTTAGGATGTAAACGTGCAAACAACCATTGCGAAAATCGATTAGCAAAAACTTTTTTGATGAATTTGTACCCATGATCTCCCGGACCTAATCCATCTCCATGACCCAAGAAAAATTTCTTATGATTGTATTCTCTTTGGATGGGCTCACGGTGCAGTTGTAATCCTATTTCTTCTGGAAAATAATCAAATACCCACATATCATGGTTGCCTGTGAAATAATGCATCTCTACACCACTATCACTGAGTTCTGCTAGCTTGCCTAAGAGACGAACATAGCCTTTGGGTACTGCATGTTTGTATTCAAACCAATAATCAAAGACATCACCCATCAAATATAAAATAGCAGCGTCCTTCTTAATTACATCTAACCACCGCACAATTTTTTTCTCGCGTTCCAAGCTGCTGGCCTTATCGGGCACCCCGAGATGGAAATCGCTGATGAAATAAATTTTTTTGCCTTCGGTTAGTTGCATCTGATTTAATAGTTGATCAAATATAGCGAATGTCTAGTTGATGAATTGATTTCTGATGTTTAACGGATTCATCTGGTTTATATTGAATACAAATCGAATCTGTTCTACATATTTTGCATCATTCGCTTCTAAGTACTTCTGTATTTCTTCTGAGCGTACCAAAGGAAAGTAAACTTCCACCACATTTTTAATTAAACTCAAGCAAATTCCGGCATCATAGCTAAAGGAGGAATTGAGATCATATACATTTTTTATGTCTTTCTTGAAATCAGTAGTGGTTCCGATATCACCGTAAATTTTTAGTGGCAAAGGAATCGGAAAATCGATCTTGATGTTTATGGCAGTAATCCAATCTCGATATGCGCCAAAGGGCGTATAGATCTTAAAAGCACCTTGTCGCAATGCCATCTGCTGGAATAAAAAGAATTGGGTTTCGCTTCTTCCAAAATACATTTCATCATAAGCATAATCATTGGATCCACGCACGCCATTTCTGTCGGAAAGGAAATAGCCATAACGTCCATTGAGATTATCTTTAAACATTTTCCCTGCAAAAAATCGGATGTCTGCACCCTTTCCTTTTTTCGCGTAGTTGAAACGATAGTTAAATTCTACATCGGCTTTCAAAATATCAGCATTCGCTTCCAGTTGCAATTTTAGCGAAAAGGGATCGACAGTTCTGCGATTTGCTAATTGATACTTCAGTCGATAAAAATCTTTGTATTCTTGATTTACGGATCCTGCCGCTTTTCCATTGTTGAAACGATAAATCACATTGTCTTCCCAAAGATGAATGCTTTGCAATTTGATGTGTTGTTGAATGGAGCTGTGAATGTTAGATTTTTTCAGTGAAAAAATAACTTCCGGACTGAATCGCATGTATCCCAAGTTTTCTTCAACTAAATTTCCCTCCGCATTTTTATATAAATCATTTGCATAACTAAATTTTCTAAAATTATTTACCCACGTAAGTTTTTGAAATATGGACGAGTTGCATGGAAAAGTAAATTGTATATTCCCTGTTCCATTTAATGTTTTGTCTCCAAATGCATATAAGGGAACGAGGGTGTATTCAATTTTTCTAAATGGCAACATTACATTGTAAATACTTGCTCCCAGCATAAATTTGTTGTACTGATTCCAAGCAGCAACGGGAGTAACGAAAAGTGAAGACTTGTCGAAAGCATGAATTTTTGGAAGTAAACTGAATTTCAATTTCGAGTTTCGGATGCTGGAATTGTTTTTTCGATTTACATCTAACGACGATTGTTGTGCATCGATGGTAATTTCATCACAGTTCTCACATGGAAAGTTAAGAGTTGTATTTAATTGATCGCGCTCAAACCATGTGGTAGAGATTAATTCTTTATTCTTAATACCGCTGATAGAAAAAGGTGCGCGAATGCCACTTTTGTCTTTTACTGAAAATTCAAAACCGCTGGTCGATTTCTTCACTTTGTTGAATTTAAAATCTTGCGATTTATTCGTCGCGAAGAAATCAACGAAAAACCAAGATAAATCTTTTTCGCTAGTTTTTTCAAATGATGTTTGGACATCGGAAGGGTAGGGGTGTTTGAATTTCCACTCTTGAAAGTAATTTTGCAATCCTGCAAAGAAGATCGAATCGCCTAAATAATTTTGTAAATAATTAAACGCTATGGCTGTTTTCTTGTAAGCAACAATACCATAATTTATATACGTAAAATCTACCGCTTTATTTTCGATGGCTTGATCGGTAAATGTGCTGGTTGCTATTTGATATTCAAAATGACCCGTTTGTTTGTAATCAAATTGGTTGGTTCCGACTAAAGTCGACGCAACTCCATACGAATTTAATTCATTGAGATTTCCGTATTGTTGTGGAGGATATTTTTTCATTATGTACGTTGCTTCCATAAACGAATTCATACCTTCATCCATCCAAGGATGATTTCTTTCATTCGAACCGAGTATGCCTTGAAACCAATTGTGTCCTACTTCATGCGCCACCACTACATCAAAAATGAATGGATTGTACGATTCTCCGATGATAGTGATATTAGGATATTCCATCCCTCCGCCAGCAGCAATAGTTCCATCAATGGCAGTACATTGTAGGTAAGGATAGTCACCCACTAAAGCGGAATAGTGATAAATCGCATCGTTCATATTTCTCACTGCATTTTTCCAAAGATGAGGTTCAGAATTGGTGAACAAAGCCCAAGTAGTTACTTCGTTTCCGCTATTGGGTAGCATTACTTTTCCCGTACGTACATGGAAACGTTTATCGGCAAACCACGCAAAGTCGTGCACTTTAGTTTGTGTGTAACGAATGGTTTTAAATTCTTTTGAGGAAGGAGGAAATAGTAAACTGTCGCTGAAGTTGTCGGGTTCCTTCGACAATTCATTCATCCAATCTATTTCCGTTTGTGTTTGACAATCACCGGTAGCACCGACCACATAATTTTTAGGTAAGGTGATGGATACATCAAAGGTTCCAAACTCTGCGTAAAACTCACCTTGATTTAAATAAGGCATCGCATGCCATCCTCGTTGATCGTACACTGCTGGTTTCGGATACCATTGTGTGATGGCATAAGCTTGTCCAATATGTCCTAAACGAGAAAAGCTCGCTGATGGAAGCTTCACATAAAAAGGAGTTTTTATTATTACTCGGTTTCCCGGCAATAATGGATTTTTAAGTTGCAACAAAGCGATGTCTTTGTTTAGTGAATCATAACTCCAAGAGATGATTTCATTGTTTGCTGTAAATTGCAATGAGTCTATGAAACCTCGTTCTTCTTCTTTTGCAAAGTAAAGCGACGCCTCTTTATTTTCAAGCATCTGTTTACACAAAGCAGAGTTGCGATCTTTATAAGCATTGGGCCAAAGATGAAACCATATTTCTGTTAAAGTATCCGACGAACGGTTGATGTATTCTATTTCGATGTTAGCTCGTAAAGAATGCTTTTTATCATTCAGACTTACCGAAATTTTATAGTTTACTTCTTGCTGAAAATACGATGTATTATTTCCTGCATTAGCAATTAAACCGTGAAAAAGAATGGGGAGGAGAAGGAGTAGAATCCGTGGAGTCATGCCTTCAAAAATAGTCAAGAAACAGATGTGACAAAATGTTTATACCCGAACTTATGAAGATCGAGGAGTTCATCTCAAGAAAAGAGAAAGGGTAGATTAATTACTCGCTACTTTTTGCTTGACATAATCTTTAATCATACTCACAAAATCATCAAATAAGTAAGCCGCATCGTGCGGACCAGGCGCTGCTTCGGGATGATATTGCACAGAGAAAGCGGGCTTTGATTTCACACGAATACCCTCAATGGTCTTGTCATTTAAATTGAAATGGGTAATCTCTAATTCCTTCGAATTCTCAATGTCCTCTTGCATTACGGCAAATCCGTGATTCTGACTAGTGATTTCACTGGTCCCTCTATTCACATTTTTAACAGGATGATTGATTCCACGGTGACCGTGATGCATCTTGTAAGTTCTCATTCCACAAGCTTCCGCCAAAAGTTGATGTCCTAAGCAAATCCCAAAGAGAGGTGTTCCGCTGTTCAGAATATCTTTTACCGTTTTCACTGCGTCATGCATGGTAGCAGGATCTCCAGGACCATTCGAAAGCATATAGCCATCAGGTTGCCATTGATTCATCTCGGCAAAAGTAGAGTTGTAAGGGAAGATACGCACTTGACATCCACGCTCAGCAAGGCAACGGGCAATATTATGTTTGAAGCCTCCATCAAGAAGCGCGACTTTCATTTTTCCTTCTGTATTAAAATCCCAAGCTGTTTCAGAGCTAACCTGACTCGACAATTCCAATCCTTCCATCGATGGAACTTTCGCTAATTCTTTTTTCAGCGTTTCAATGTCTTGGGTAGATGTACTAATAATAGCATTCATACTTCCTTTGCTCCGAATATGACGCACAATAGCGCGGGTATCCACATCCGTTAGTGTCACCATATTATTTTGCAAAAGAAAATCTTGAATGCTCATGTCCGAATCTTTCCGACTTGGAATCGGACTTAAGTTGCGGCAAATAAGTCCTGAAATTTTAATTTCTGTCGACTCCGACTCACTCAATTTTATTCCATAATTCCCGATGTGAACACTGGTCATCACCATCAATTGTCCCGTATACGATGGATCGGTAAAAATCTCTTGATAGCCGGTCATACCGGTATTAAAACAGATTTCGCCGGTAGCAATTCCGATGGCTCCGGCAGCTTTACCATAAAAAACGGTGCCGTCTTCAAGGAGTAATAATGCAGGACTTTTTGGGGTATATTTCATGTAGGTGGAACAGGATGAATTCTAAAATGCAAAAATACAGAAACGGACAGTAGCTCTAAAATTTGAATTTATCATGTTATACAGTTTAGTATCTAAAGTTATACTAATCAGATATTTAGTTGTGAATAAGTCGTTTTTCATTTTAGTTGGCGGGAGATTAAGATACTAGGAAATTACAAACGAGTTTAAGGTTTTTTGAGTGGAAATACTGAGTTGGATTTGACAGGAATTCAAGTCGAAATGGAAGTAGGAATTCAATTTTTTTAATATCTTTGAAAACCACTCTTAAACATTTTAACTTATGAAAAACATCAACTTCAATCAATTAAGAACGCCAGCGCGTTTATTTTATCATTTCTTCGCAATAACTGGAATGGTTGGTTCCTTGCTATTTGCCATTTCCTGGTCAGGTGAAAAAGCAATAGATAATAGTATTGTGAGTTCTTCCATAGGAACAAACCCAGATGTTAATGTAGCACCGGCATCAGCTAAAGGTTTTGTTGACGCTTTTCAATTGAGGTATGCCAAAGAGGGGTCTCCTTCGCTTCCAAAGGGTTATTTTATCTCCAAGGCGGCTTTAGATTGGGTATTGCAGGATGAGAGTAATAATGGAGTTTATGTGTATCCTGCCATAAATGCTTCGGGTGCAGTTTGTGTAGTAGTAGAGCCCGGATCAAGTGCTAATGCATCTTATCGTCCTACTGAAGGAATTGCCGGCCGAGTAGTTATGAGTGAATCTCCATGTCCAACTGATTGTGGTAGTTTAATGCGTTAACCTAGTTAACATATAATTTTTTATAAAGGAAAAACATATGCAGTTTTTAGCTTATAAAAGAGGGGGGAAATATAGCTCCCTTCTCTTTTTCTGTTTAATAGCATTGTCGTGTTTTTCGAAAAAGTCAATAGCGCAGTCCAAAGAGATAGATAGTCTCCGGTTTTCATTTTATAACGAAGTTTCCGGTTCTGAATCCAAAATAGAGTCTGCTCATTTATTAATAAGGAGTTTTTTAGCTGTAAGCTTGCGTGATTCAGCCAACGTTTATCTCTATAAGTCTTTTCAATTATTAAATGAATTAAATAACAGAAAGCTCTTAGCACAAACATGGTATTTAAAGGGTAAGGTGGGAATTTCTGTGTTGGACTATGACGATGCAATGAACAGTTTCATTGAGGCAGATAAGATTTTTAAAGCGGAAGGAATGCGAAAGGAACACGGATTGGCAGAGATGCAATTTGGTGTGTTAATGTATGCCCAAAATAATTTCAAAGCTTCCATAGGTTTTTTTGGCACTGCTTGTCAAATCTTAACGCAGACGAAAGATACTTTCAATTATCTTACCTGTAATTACCTTTTAGGATTGGCTTACTTGGAAACGGGTAAATTTGATAAGGCAGAAAATACGTTAAATTCAACTTTAGCGCAAGTGATGGAGATGGGCTTTACACAACGGGAGATGGAGTGTCGCCTTGGCTTGGCAAAATTATTTTTAAAAAATAGAGCATTCGCAAAAGCAATTAGCACTGTTGAAATTCCTTTGGCATATTCAAGATCAGTTGAAGTAGAAAATTCCGGAAATCAAGGCGCTACAGCACGGGCAGAGTATATTTACGGAATGGCAGCTCTCGGTCTGAAAGATTATTTCTTGGCTGATAAAATGTTAAACCTTTCACTTCAACATTTGCAGGCAAACAGTAATTATACGGAGCGAATTAAAACTTCAGAAGCCCTTATCGAACTATACAAGGAAACTAAAAATTATGACGGCGCCTTTAAACAAATGGTCCAGATTTTAGAGCTCAAGGATTCTTTGGCAGAAGTGGAGAGTGATAAAACGTTATCGATTTTTAAGGATCGACAAAATATGCAAATTCAAAGTTCAAAAATTGAGTTGTTAACTATTCAGCAAGAAAATGATAAGATTGTAAAATTTTCATTAATTGTACTTGCTGTTTTGTTGTTAATTATTTCGGTTACTTGGTATCAGAAATTTAGATTGAGAAGAGAGACCAATCGTAAGCTGGATGAGTTGTTGTTGAATATTCTTCCGGTGGAAGTTGCTGAAGAGTTAAAGTTAAGTGGTAATGCAAGCCCTAAAAGTTATTCCTCTGTTTCGGTATTGTTTGTCGACATGGTTGCATTTACAAAGTTGAGTGAAAAGCTTTCTCCGGATGCTTTGGTTGCAGAATTGCATGCCTGTTTTTCTGCATTTGATGAAATTAGCTCTCGCCATCATTTGGAAAAGATAAAAACACTTGGTGACGCCTACATGTGTGCCGGCGGGGTGCCGGTGGCTAACGATACCCATGCGTTTGATGCGATTTATGCTTCAAGAGAAATTATAGAGTTCATTTCACATTATAATAGTAATAAGCCGGACGAACTTAAAATACAACTACGCATTGGAATTCATACCGGTCCGGTGGTAGCAGGTGTAGTAGGTATCAAAAAATTCGCCTACGATATTTGGGGCGACACGGTAAACATTGCAGCCCGCTTAGAGCAAGCTGGCGAACCGGGTAGAATCAACATCTCCGAAAACACTTACCAACTCGTTAAAGATAAAATTCGTTGCAGCAGCCGCGGTAAAATCAATGCGAAATATAAGGG
>JBJXGU010000083.1:0-5044 GCA_046160245.1 Bacteroidia bacterium | reverse complement strand
TACAATAATCTCTGGGACGTAATTCGTTTGTTTTTCGTGAGAAGAATTTCCCATATAACTGCCAACCCGTTTCTAGTTTTATAAAAAAATTATAAAATTACCAATTGATTCAAATTAAATATTTCAGGCATTATAATCAATATCAAATCCAAAATCGGAAATCAAACTCATGCATATTCTCGTAACCAATGACGACGGCGTTACTGCTCCCGGACTCTTAGCCCTTGCACAAGAGATGCGCAAACTTGGCAAGGTGACTGTCTTTGCGCCTGATAAAAATTGGTCTGCTTCTGGGCATGTCAAAACGATGGAACGTCCACTTCGTGTGCGTGAAGTGAAATTAGCAGATGGAACAAATGCATTTACATCTGATGGCGCACCATCGGATTGTGTGGCACTGGCATTACTTGGATTCATTGAAGAACAAATTGATTTAGTCGTTTCAGGGATTAATCCACATGCCAACATCGGACATGACATCACATATTCAGGCACAGTCACTGCCGCGATGGAAGCCGTGATAACGGGTGTAAAAGGAATTGCTATTTCACTTGACTCGCCAGATGGATTCAAAGGTTTATTGGATTATTCAACCTCGGCATCTGTGGCGAGGCGTGTTGTAGAAAAAGTAATTGCAGATGGTTTGCCAAAAGATGTTGTGGTCAATGTCAATGTGCCGTATTTGAAAGAAAACGAATTGAAGGGATTTATGATTACACGTCAGGGGTTGCGCGTGTATCGTGATGAATTGGTAGTGCGTGAAGACCCACGTGGCAAACCGTATTATTGGATTGGTGGCGAAGCTCCCACAGGCATTGATGAATCTGGTACTGATTTTGGTGCATTGAAAGCAGGTTATGTTTCTATCACGCCCTTGCAATTGGATTTGACGAGTTATAAGTCAATGGATGTGTTGGAGAAGTGGGAGTTTTGATTTTTATGAAAGCAGAAAATAATAAAAAAATATTTTTAATTTTATTATTAATATTAATTGTTTCCAGTTGTGCTTCAGAAATGGAAACAATTGAACAAATAACTCTAACTTTAATAAGTAATACAAAAACGCCTACAGTTCTAACAACTAATACGCTTTCTCCTACACCTGAATCAGATACATTGATTCAGGTTGAAAAAAGTTGTATGAATCTTGAAAATTTACCAGCAGACCTAGAACTAACAGGTGCTTGGGTAAGACAAGATTCAAGTCCATTTTTAGAAAATCTTGAAGAAAATTTAAAGTATAGAATCCCATTAGATGGGGGAGGATTCCTTAATGTTTATCAAAGAGATTGGTCTATATCACCAAATGGTGAGTGGCTTGCTTATTTAGATACGATTATAGCCACTAGCCCTACAAGGATAGCAAGAACTGAAGGTTATTCCTTAAGAGTTATACATTCATCAGGTCATTCTTTATCAATGGAATATTGGCCTATAACTTATCAAAGTATTCAAGGATGGGTAGATGACCAAAATCTACTTCTGAATCTAAATGGTCGAGATATAGTCTTAAATCCATTTTCAGGAAAATGGCATGAAGTTCAAACACCAATTTGGTTACTAGAAATGAATCTTAAAGATTCTTGGGTTAAATATAGCCCTAACCTTAATCAAATTATGCTCTATTTAGATAATTATGTTGAATTGCGAGATGTAGATTCTGGTGAAATTATATTTGAAGGAAGTACAAGTTATTTTGGTTTCAGAGAAAGTCTTTGGTCACCTAATGGAACCATGCTAGCATTAGCAACCGATAGAGGGAATAAAATACATATCTTTCGAAAAGATGAAGAAATACTTAGTATTGATAATTCTTCATATGATATTCTTCTCTCTGGACAATCTGGGAATGTCAATATATCTAACATGGAATGGTCTCTTAATAACCAAAGATTAATTATTGAGACATCTGACGATGTAGTGATATTGGATGTTAATGAAAGAAAGATATATGATACTTGTTTTTTTGATGAGAAATTAGAAAAAGCATGGCGTGCAAAAAGTTTCTTTTACTCAGAAGATGGGCGATATATCGTTACTTCTCTTGATGTACTGAAAGATATTTTTTATACAGTAGAAACTTTTGATGTACTTGTCGATTTAACAAATATGCAAGCCTATAAACTTGATACACCAAAATATAAAGGTCGCATAGGCTGGCTCAAGTTACCATAAAAGGAAAATTATGAACTTCCTCAAAAAACTCTTCTCCTCCTCCCCTCAACCACAAAGAAATGACTTCACCTTCACAGTCAAATGCAAACGCTGTGGCGAAGAGATTCAAGGTCGCATTGATTTAGTCAACGATCTCAGTGCTGAATATGAAGATGATAAAGAATTTTATTATTCCCGCAAAATGCTGATGGGTGAAAAGAGATGTTTTCAACGCATTGAAGTGCAATTCAAATTTTCAGCAAGCAAAACTTTGTTAGATAAAGACATCTTCGGCGGCGAATTTATAGAATGATTAATGTAGAATTTCGCAACCAAATCAATAAAGCAATAAAATATATTAATGGTTTAGTATTTTTATCACTTTTTATCGCCTTTTTATCTGCAGGTATTATCTTACCCACAGTCTATAGTTCTGTAAATCAAATTCCATTAACTTCAGTAAGTACAGTCCTATTACCATTTATGGTTATTGCACTTTGCATCGAGGTTGTGCTTATTATAAATTCAATTTTATTAGCACAAACTGGGTTGATAAGTTATCCAAAGAGATATGCAATTGGTGGTTGTTTTATTTTGGTTTTAAGTATTTGGTTTGATGTTTTTACAACTATTATTGTTAATCCCGATTTAAATCGAGAAGGAAATCCATTTATTATGATGGCAAAAGCATTTTCAGCTCCACTATGGACTATGTATTTGCTTGGCTTTTTTGCCCAACTAGGAATAACAATTATTTCATGTGCATTATGGATTAGTTATCTACGGCATTATAGAATTTACCTAAGAACAATTTGGAATGCGAAGCCAAGAAATTTATTTGAATTTATTTGGGTTGGATTTGGTGGAAACTTAAAACCTCAAAAACTTGACACTCAAATAGAAAAGATACCTCGCTCTTATCGTTTTGTTTGGGTATTGGTTATTTGTATGATTGCCCCTTTTCCAAGATGGGTATACGGATTAGAGTGGCTCGGAGTGCCAATACGAGTAAAACTAATACCATATATTGGCAATGGTATTTTTTTACTTGAATATTTTATAGCAGCCCTAGTAGGCATCTCCTTTATTATTTGGCTATCTTTTCATTACTTGAATTACAGAAAAATAGAATTAATACAAAATTGAATTTAAATATGAAATCCCTTACTACTTTTTTTATAATTTTGCTTGCAATTTTTTTAATTGTGCAAGCCATCTTTTCTTTGCAATGGCCCCTCGCGCATGACGAAGCTCCATTATTTTACGAAGCCTTCCTCATGCAAAATGGCAACATTCCCTACAAAGATTTTTTCGATTTTCAAATGCCAGGCAGTTACATCATTTATTATCTGCTTGGCACATTCAGCAACTTCGGTCCGCTTCGCATTCGCATTCTCGATATCATCATTCTCGCCAGCATACTTCTCATCACCTATCTTGCATTAAGAAATATAAACAAAACCTCAGCCATCCTCGCAGGAATTTTGTTCGCGCTTAGTTATTTAGGTGGTGGTCCCGCTTTATCTTTACAACGAGAATATTTAATTTTGATTTTTATTTCATTAGCGATTTTTATCTCGCTTCAAGATTCACTGACTAATAATCACCGCCTCATACTTGGATTTCTATTTGGTCTTGCTTCGACAATTAAACCTCATTCCGCCATCGGACTCATCCCCATCATCCTCTTTGACCTTTACCCCTTTGTGTCCTTTCGTGACCCTTCGTGGTTAAAAAAAATAATAACTTATTTCATTGGATTCTTTATTCCAATTTTATGTATCATCCTCTGGCTGGCATCTACAGGTGCATTAACTCCATTCTTAGACATTGCAGTAAATTACTGGAGTCCCTATTCCCAAATCAATGGCGAGTTAGTGATTTTATCTAGCACAGAAAGATTATCTTACATTTTGAATCTCGTCTGGCGTTTCGGCGGTCACGGACTTTGGCTAATCCCCGCCGCATTTGCAATTTATCTAAATCAAAACAAAAAAACATATTTACTTGCCAGTTTAGCATTGTGCTATGCGATTTATCCCGCCTTCACAGGTCAATTTTTCCCATATCATTACATCTTATTCCTTTACTTCATTATCATTCTGGCATCATTATCAATCACAAATCATCAGTCTCAAGTCTCAAGTCTCAAGTCTCCAATTACCAATTACACATCACTGATTTTTTTCCTCGTAATTCTATTCATCATAAAGCCATCTCAAACTTTTCTCCGCCAACTCAACAACCAACCCATCGTCACCTCTTCTGACCGTGCAGTAGAAATTGCAAACTTTCTTGATAAAAACCTTGAGTCAGGTGATGAAGTCCAACCGCTCGATTGGACAGGTGGTACATTACTTGCCATGCTCCAAACTCGCGCACCAATAGCAACTGAATATGTCTTTGATTTTTATTTCTATCATCACATTTCAAATCCCTATATTCAAAACTTACGAAATGATTTTATGAATCAACTGCAAGAATCTATGCCGCGCTTTATTATCGAAGTCACATCCGCTGACAAACCTTGGGTAAGCGGCGATGATACATCCCGAACCAAATTCCCCGAGTTACAACTTTTCTTAGATGGAAATTATTCCATTACAATTCAAAAAGATGATTACATCATTTACGAATTGGACGATAGACCGTAGACGATAGACCATTTTCAACTCATGAAATATTTATATCGCATTTCCATTCTTTACTTAATTTTTCCATTTCTTTTATTTTTATTCGGATGGTTTCGTTTATCTATTGCATTACCTATTTCATTAATCATCATCTTCACACTCTACCAACTTTTCAAACAATCTCCAATCTCCAATCTCCAATCTCCACGCGAAGCGTCCAATTCTCCAATTACCATTTACTACTTACTCATAACTTT
>JBJXGU010000082.1:0-8981 GCA_046160245.1 Bacteroidia bacterium | reverse complement strand
TTCCAATAATTATCGATTATTGTTAGTTATAAAATTGCTGATTTATAGTTCGAAATATGATAATTCTTCATTAGTGTATTTGCGAATTCGTATAGATTCGTAATTCGTACATTCGTATCGATTCGTAGTTCGTATCCTCTATTCTTTCCCACTTATCATCCCTCCCAACAATCCACCTAAGCCTCTGGATTCTTCTCTGCCGCCACCTACGCGTGATGCTGCAACAATACGATCGGCCATTCGTGAGAAGGGAACGCTTTGTAAGTACACTAATCCCGGACCTGTAATCAATGCATAAAACAATCCTTCACCACCGAAGAGAGAATTACGAAATCCGCCAATGAATTTAATGTCGTATTGTACCGAAGGCTCAAACGCGACCAAGCAGCCCGTGTCGACACGGAGCGTTTCTCCGGGTGCTAGTTGTCGTTTTAAGATAGTGCCACCTGCATGTATAAAGGTATTTCCATCACCCGACAATTCCTGAAGGATGAATCCTTCACCACCAAAGAGTCCGGCGCCCATGCGTTTTGTAAAAGCAATATTAATCTCGATGCCTTGTGCGGCACATAAGAAACCATCTTTCTGACAAAGAAATTTTCCTCCAAAATCTTTTGGATTGATGGTAATAATTTTACCTGGATAAGGTGCTGCAAATGCCATCTTTCGCTTTTGATTTCCGTTATTTGTGAAAGTGGTGATAAAAAAACTTTCGCCAGTAATCATCCGCTTCAACCCCTTTAGCAATCCACCGCCAGTAGTAGTTTCCATCTCAATATTATCTTCCATAAAAAGCATCGCACCTGCCTCTGCGCGAACGGCTTCTCCAGGATCCATTTCTACTTCTACTACTTGTATATCGTCGCCAATAATTTGATAATCGATGTCGTGTGCCATAATTTTACTTTAAGTTTATTCGTTTGTTAACATGAGGGATCCTTCCGTAGAGAGATTCCGATAAAAATAAAAAAAGGATTGAATATTCAGCAAAAGCAAAGCATATTTAATTTATTCGTAACTTAGAGGGATGAAGAAACTCATTTTTATAGCACAATTCACAATGGTAATAGCCATGTCTTTTTCGGCAGAAGCTCAAAGTTTGAAACAGGATACTTTATTTATGCCCGAACAATTTCGTCAATACCAATTTCAGTTGGATGAACCTGTAAAATCCATCGATGAGTTGCGCTACGAACAAAGCGGAGAAAAGATAAAAGGATCACTTTCACCCGATGGATTACGAGTAGTGATGGAAAATTACAAGAAAGGTCAGCGTGTAAAACTAAAAGTAGAGCATGCCGATGGGAAAGTGGAAGAAGTTAGCAAGAGCCCTTGTTTTATTCATGCGGTGAGCTACGAGCTTTGATTTAGTTTTTAGAAGCATTGAAATCTTAGCTACAAATTACTTTTTGCTACATCATGTTTTTTTGCTGCTAGCTTCAAGCTGCTAGCTTCTAGATTATTCCTTATTTAAAAATCACACTTCGACTATTACTTTTTTAAACACTAGAGACACAAGAGGACACTTGAGAGCACGAAGTCTTTTATTTAGTTATGAATAAATCCGCACCAATCCTATTAATCCGTTTTATCCGTGTTCAAAAATCCTACGAGCTGGTTGAAGAAAATAAAAAAAAGAGCAGAATTTTCATCCTGCTCTTTCTTTATTTTTAGCTCTGTTTACAAGCCCATAATTTGTTTGTCTTTGGGATATTTCACCTTAAACGCTAATCTCTTTTTCACCGTTTCGCCTGGAGCTAATGTGAGTGTCCATTTTATTTCACCGGTTTCGGAATTGTATTGTGCACCGCTCATCTCTTCAATTTTTACTTCTATATCTTTTTGATTACTCAATGGAACTTGATCGTATAAGACCATTGTCACCGCTTCTTTCTTTCCATTTTTTACGTTGATGTCGAAGGCCAATGTACGCTCTTTATTTCCACCGAAAAATTTATTTCCACTTATATCTTTCAACTTTTCACGTTTCATCACGATGCGCTTGTCACGACCTAATGAGATTTCTAAAGTGTCGCTGGTTTCGGCAGGATTGATGAACGATTCGCCAACGAAAGCACCATCAAAATAAACATTGGCACCACCCGGACTCAAGCTTAACTCTTCCCAACCGGTAACGGATGCAGTCAAGAATGCATCACCATCCAATTTAGGAAGTCCAACATAATTGTACGTCGATTTCAAAGTGAACTTTTGAACTTCAACTTGATACTCTTGTCCATCAGAAGGAATAGAGTAAGCGCCTTGAATATCGAAACTAGTTGATAATTGATTTTCGTTCATCATTACGCCGATGGTTGTCATTTCTTTAACGTCATCTTCTGCCATACCCGAACTCAACATAGGCGCTGATTCAAGTTGTTTTTGGTCACGACGTACACCTTGAAGTTGATACCCTTGAGCATAAAAATTCAAATACCAAGGACTCATTTGCGGACGATCGTTACCGATTGATGGATTCCCAGTACTCAATCCGATTTTCACTTGATTCCAATCTTCACCGGTACTTTGACTTACTTTGGCTTTGTACACCAATTCAGCAGGAGAATTAACATCTTTCACTTTGATATCGTAAAAAGGATACCATGAAACATTATTTGAAATGACATAGCTGAAATCGAAATTTGAATTTGTTTTTGAATTTACATTCACCTTTACAATAATATTTCCGGTAGACTGTTGTTGCTTTTGGCGAATCACATTTAACTGTTGTTGCAACTTTTTAATTTGATCGTTTAGCTTTTTCTCTTTTCCAACCGATACCAATTGCTCTTCTTTTAACTCATTCATCTTCTTTAAAAAATATTCGAGAACAAGTTCTAATTCATCTACTACGACACCGTTCGTTGCACCACCAATGGATTTATTAGCTAAAAGTAAATTTTGTGCTTCTGTCAACACTACATTTCTGTTTTTTATTTGCTGCAAACGATTGTTTAGCGAATCGAGGTCATCTTCTAAATTGATAATCTCCTTCGATTTCTTTTGTTCTGTTAGATAGTTTTGCTGGAAGGAAACCGCTAAAATCGTGGCATCGCCAGTTCCTTTTAAAATGATACTTTGTGGATTGATGTAAGGAGAGAGACCATCTAAAACGATTTCTTGAAGTCCAGGACTAAGTGTCGCCTTGGCGGTCCGTGAAACCATCGCTCCAGATTGATAAATCTTTACTTCTTTCACCTCAGAATTTGAAATCCAAATGGGCTCTTGAGCTTTCGCGCTAAAATTGATGATGATTAGGATGACGAGCAATCGAAATGAATTCTTCATAGTTTTTTGTATTTTAATTTTTCAGGGTCAGAGATGCAGACTTATTTTAGATTCCATAATTCAAATGGAATTATTTTAGGTTCAGCGATCAGACACATCTGAAAAAATCAATAAATTAGTAGTGCAAATTAAAGGAATTGATCAATTAGCCACTATTTTTGACGTATGTTTTTAAAAAGTCTGACACTCTTCAACTTCAAGAATTACGGTGAAGCCGAACTTACTTTTGCTGAGGGAGTTAACGCTTTTACGGGCAATAACGGAAGTGGGAAGACGAATATTTTAGACGCAATCCACTATTTATGCCTTTGTAAATCCTACTTTAATTCAAGTGATACGCATTCCATTCGGCACGGAGAAGCCTTTTTTTCACTCAAAGGTGTCTTTGATTTGAATGAAAAGGAGGAGGAAATTTTGGTGGTGGTAAAGAGTGGACAGAAGAAAACCATCAAGAGAAATCAAAAGGAGTATCCACGTTTAGGCGATCATATTGGACTATTGCCCGTGGTGATGGAAGCTCCTGTCGACCAAGAACTGATTATTGGTGGGAGTGAAGAGCGTCGCAAGTTGATGGACAGTATCATTTGTCAGTATGATCATGGTTATTTAGATGATCTCATTGCCTACAATCGCGTTTTACAGCAACGAAATGCTTTGCTGAAGCAAACGGCCAGAGGAGCGTATACTGATGCTTCAATGTGGCAAGTATGGGACGAGCAATTGGCTGGATATGGACATAAGGTATTTGAAGCGAGAAAGGAATTTATTAAGAATTTTCTTCCGCTTTTTACAGATTCTTATGCATTCTTAACGCAAGAAAAAGAATTCGCCAATATTCAATATGTGAGTAGTTTGGAGAAGGAGCACATGGAAAATCTTCTCAGTAAATCATTGCAAAAAGATTTGGCATTGCAATACACATCCACGGGCATTCATAAAGACGATTTGCAATTTACATTGAATGACCATCCTGTAAAAAGAATTGGATCTCAAGGTCAGCAGAAATCAGTGATTTTAGCATTGAAATTAGCCCAGTTTCAAATCATCAAAGGTTCTTGTGGATTAAAACCAATTTTGCTACTGGATGATATTTTCGACAAGTTGGATATTCAACGTATCACCCGTTTGATGGAATTAGTAAGTAAAGAAACCTTCGGACAATTATTTATTACCGACACCCAAGAAGAACATGTAAAATCCGTGTTTGAAACGATAGGATTTCCGTTGACGGTTTTTCCGTGTAGACGTTAACTTCTGGCTTCTAGCAGCTGGCTGTCCTGTTAAAGCCTAATCCCTTAGCTAACGGGAACGTTGGCCGGTAAATAGTCTATATTTGACTTTGGGAGTTATAAATTTTGACAACTCTAAAATTTTTCATGAAACAGAATCAATCCGTGTCCTCCGTGAAAAACTCTACGCCCTCCGTGGTAAACGAGATTCATTAATAGTAAAACGATTTCGGTTTTTATAAAAACATCTTTTACCACAGAGCACACAAAGGTTTACACAGAGAGCACAGAGTTTTTTTTACAATCGAGAAAGAGTATAATTACAATATTATTGCGAATCAAAACGGAACAGAAAAATTTTAATTCTAGCATCTAGCAGCCAGAAGCAAGTTGCTACTTCCCGCTTCTCTGCAATACTGTTTTTATGGTATAAAATAGGATTTTAAAATCCAACGACAACGACATGTTTTCGATGTAGATGATATCGTATTTCAAACGATGGATCATCTCCTCCACATTCTCCGCATAACCATACTTTACTTGCCCCCAGCTAGTAATTCCCGGGCGAACTTTATGCAAGTGACGGTAATGCGGTGCACGCTGCATAATTTGGTCGATGAAGAATTGTCGCTCGGGTCGTGGGCCTACGAGGGACATATCGCCGATGAGGACATTGTAAAACTGAGGGATTTCATCGAGACGAATACCACGCATAAACTTTCCAAATGGGGTGATGCGATTGTCGTTATCGCTGGATAACATCGGCGTTCCTTTTTCGGCACCTACAAACATCGAACGAAACTTGTAAATGGTAAATGGATTCCCATGCAATCCAATGCGCTCTTGTATGAAGAAGATGGGTCCGCGAGAAGAAACTTTGATGATAATAGCAGTGAGCACATACGCAGGACTCAATAACATCAAGAAGAAAAGAGAAACTAGAATATCTAAAATTCGTTTCATCGACTGCTGCCACACGGGCATCAAAGAGGGATTGATAATGATCAGTGGCGATCCGAAAATGGAAGTCATCTTTACAGTACCCGCAAGAATGTCGTACATGTCGGGAATGATTTTGATGATGACATCTTTATCTTCCAATTCATTAATTATTCTTCCTATAAAATCATGCTCGGATGATTCGATGGCGATGATGACCTCTTCAATTTTATTCGCATCGATTATTTGTGTGAGTTCTTCAATCCCTCCTAAGTGGGGAAGAAGGTCGCCGAAATACTTTCCGTTGTTATGATCGACATGAATAAAACCGATGAACTTATACCCTAGACTTAACTTTTCCTCTTCATATTCATTAAAAAGGTTGACGGCTCTTTCACTACTCCCAATAATCAATGTAGGAAATCCAATTTTTCGACTCTTGATTTTTCTTGCTGTATGTGTGGTAATAAAAAAACGAACAATTGACGTGATTCCAAATTGCAAGAAAAATAAAACAAAAAAGATGTTATAGTAACTCTTATAGGAGACGATAACATCATCTAACAAAAGAGAAAAAAAGATGATTAGCACTCCAATTAACGAAACATACAACGTTTGACCAAACTCCCGCAACCTAGATTTTCTATAGATATCATTATAAGTACCCACCAATGCATAAATACCCACCCAAGCAATAGGCAATACCGTAATTCCTAAATAAAAATTCTTGTCCGGTTGAAACGGAAGATGTTCGCCGTACAGTGCTGATTCAATTCCAATTTTTCGATAATAATAGAATACAGCCCAAGCCAACATAGCCGACAATAAATCGGCAATGACATACTTAATTATTTGTTTGGGCTTATTCATTAATTAGAAATCAACTTTAAATTATCGAGATAAACAGTACCTTCAGGTGATGTCGACGGTAATGCAACTCTGAAATAGATTTTGAATTTAAAGGCGTTAGCATTAAAATTTATATATGGTCCGAGGCGAACATATATTTTATTCCAATTTGACTTTGGATTTAACTGAATAATGGGAACCCGCTTCTCGCCATTATTCGTCACTGCAATCAATCCCATAATAAATTGCTGTGAACATTTGTAATCCATTTCTAAATAAACATCTCTACCTACGGGTAAAACATAGCCATCGTTTATCGTTTGACATTCAAGAAAATTAGATGAGGTAGTTACTTTCAATTTTAAGCTTCTCTTACCCTCATAGACTTCTACTGAGTCTGGCGTAATTACAGCTAAACTGATACCAGTAGTATCAAGGCTAATACCGCCACCGCTGGTATCTTTTTCAAAATCTTCATACCACACGTATTGCAAAGCAGGAAAATATGAAACTGTAAAAGTATCTACTACTGTCACCTTTCCGGGGATGAGGTCTAGTTCCACATCATGAAATTTGTACAGGTTATAAAATTCGCTGGTAGATGCAATACCATTCGCTTTGATGCCCGCTCCAAATGTAATTTTATGTTTTCCTTCTAACAGAATGGGAATGCGGGCAGGTAATTCAAAAGTACCAAGGTAAGCTCCTCCGGCATATACCCAAACATCAGTAATATTATTCGACGTAGTTCCTTGTGTTACGTAATTTGAATTTACATCAATTCCACGCACTTCAATATAAGCCGGTATGGATTCGTCGGGGTTGATTAAATTACAGCTTGACCATGCAGTGGCAATACCAATAAACAAAATTTTGAGCAATATGCTTTTTAACCGAATCATAGGACTAACGTTTTAGAAATACCAATTACAAAACCATGGAAGGCAACATTTTTAGTTTATCAGCAATCTGATGCGCAATGTTTAACGCAGCAAAGCCATCTTCAATATCAACTAAAGGTAATTTATCCTCGTTAATCGCATTCGCAAACGAAAGCAGCTCTTCCTGAATGGCATTACTTTCATCTACCTTAGGGTTCTCAAAGTAGATTTGCTTAGTAGGCTTGCCTTCACCCAACTCTAACAAAACGGCCAATGGATCAGGATCGCCTTCTACTTCTTTAAGTCGAACGACCTCGGTAGAACGCTTGAAAAAATCGACAGAGATATAAGCATCGCGCTGGAAGAAACGGCTCTTGCGCATATTTTTAAGAGAGATCCGACTCGCTGTAAGATTTGCCACACAGCCATTATCAAATTCAATTCGTGCATTGGCAATATCGGGCGTATCACTCACCACCGCTACTCCTGAAGTACTAATTTTTTTTACCGTTGATTTCACCACCGACAAAACAATATCAATATCGTGAATCATCAAATCTAATACGACAGAAACATCGGTCCCACGTGGATTAAACTGAGCCAAACGATGGGTCTCAATAAAAAGAGGTTGATTCAAATAGGGGAGTGCGGCTTTAAAAGCGGGATTAAATCGTTCAACGTGTCCCACTTGTACCTTCATCGATGCTTCTTTTGCCAGCTGGATAAGATCCTTTGCTTCCTGCATCGTATTCGCCAAGGGCTTTTCGATAAACACATGCTTAGAGGCACGCAAGGCTTTACTCGCACATTCGAAATGGTAGAGGGTAGGCGTAACGACATCCACCACATCTACCGCATGGATCAATTCGTCCATGGAGGCATACGATTTCGCGCCCAATTCAGCTTCCACTTTGGCAGCCGTTTCTGGATTTTGATCATAAAAACCCACCAGTTGATATACCTGAGGTAAACTTTGAATTTGCTTAATGTGGATCTTTCCTAGATGCCCTGCACCTAAAACACCTATCTTCAACATGCTGGAAATTTTCTGCAAAATTATTCCTTTTTATTGAGTGAACTGTTGAAAAACAGAGAGGAATTTATTGTTCTTGTAAAATAAATGCTGCTTAACCTTATTATTTTTGCTGCAGATGGGACAAGATACGTTTAGACACCAAGGCTTGAGAAGGCAATTGGTTTTACAGTTGAAGGAGAAAGGAATTAACAATGAGTTAGTTATAGAAAGCATTGGAAAAATTCCGAGGCATTTATTCATGGATAATGCCTTTTTAGAGTTCGCTTATCAAGACAAGGCTTTTCCCATTGCCTGTGGACAAACTATTTCACAACCGTACACAGTTGCCTATCAAACTCAGCTTTTAGATCCCAAAAAAGGCGAGAAAGTGCTGGAAATTGGTACGGGGAGTGGTTACCAAACGGCAGTTTTGGCCGAGACCGGCGCCAAGGTTTTCTCGATTGAGCGTCATAAACCGCTACATGAGAACACTCGAAAGTTGCTGGATTCTCTCAATTACAATTCCGTAAAAACCTTTTATGGAGATGGGTTTAAAGGATTACCAGCCTTTGCACCATTTGATAAAATCATCGTCACCTGTGGCGCGGAGCATATTCCGATGAATTTAGTGGAGCAGTTGAAACCTGGTGGGATGATGATTATTCCGGTTGGTCCGTTAGCCGTTCAAACCATGACCATCGTGTTAAAGAAACCGAATGGCGAAACGGAGATTATTGAAATGGATAAATTTCGATTTGTCCCGATGTTGACAGACAAAGC
>JBJXGU010000081.1:0-7074 GCA_046160245.1 Bacteroidia bacterium | reverse complement strand
GAAATTTTTAGTTTAACAAAGATGGGAGTGATTGCTGCACTGATCCATTTTATACTAATCGTATTGGTACCATTTGCAGTTACAATATTTCCGGCTGTAGATGGAACCACCGACCATGTATACGTTGCATTACTAAGTAAAGGTGTAGGAATAGAATAAGTAATCGTACTATTCATACAAACAGTCGGACTGCTTGCTGTAACAATTGGTAACGGGAAATTAGGCCATGTCACTACTGTTTTTACTGCAGATGCAATCGATACACAGAATGGACTTGCACTCAACATTTGAATTACAGAAACGGTTCCGCCACCTGGATTCCATTGAATATTTACACTACTTCCCGTTGATGGACCTACGATAACACCGTTACTAACGGTCCATACATACGTAACTCCGGTCATATTAGAAATCACGGCATAGTTTGTACTCACATTCGCACAAACTGTATCGGGACCAACAACAGGATTTGGTTGGAGCATATTCACTACTTCCAAACATACTTTTGCAGAATCGTTGCAATACACATTGGGTGGAGCGTAGGCTGTTAAGCAATATGTTCCAGAACCGGCATTCCAAGTGTATGCATTCAACGCTGCAGTACTTGCGAAATTAATCACGCTTGGAATGGGTGTTGTCATTTTCCATGTCACACCCGATGCAATAGTATTATTGGTAAGATTCATTCCGTTGAACGGAGCACTTACTGTATTTGGACAAACTTTAGTAGGTCCTGAAATACCAAAAATAGGACGAACATCTACTGTAATAGTAGCTGTTCCACCACAACCGGGATCATCAGTACATTGGTCTGGTAAATTACAACCTGCACCTGTAAGTACATTTTGATAATTCAATTGAATCGTTACTGGACCAAAAAATCCAGGAGCCCATTGAATACAAATTTGACAAGTATTATTTCCAGTTACCACACCTGCATTGGCTGGTAATATTTCCCATGAATAATTATTTCCTGGAATACATTCTACTTCGTAACATGATTCTGATCCTGCACAAACAATGGTATCACCTGCAATTGGTAATGTTGCAGGAACAATATGAACTGTTTTAATGGTGGGGAATGGACAATTTAATGGTGGAGTACATCCACTCACACCTAAAGAAATGGTTCCAGTAGAACCAAGACCCCAAACAACAGTTGCCGAATCGCTTGTGCTCGTTGGACCAGGAGGTAAAAATGCCCCTCCCGATACTGCCCAAGTATAGGTTGTACAAATTGCATTCGTGTGATAGGTGACTGTATCACCGGGGCAAACTACGGAGATGCAAAAAATATCGGGTCCCGAAGCAGAATCTACAACAACGATAAATGCAGTATCGTGTGGTGTTCCACATGCATCATAAACGGTGAGTGTATCGTAATACGTTCCGGGAGGATAATTTACTCCAGGTTGTGTGTTTGTTTGATTGATGGAATAAAAACCATTTCCAAAATTCCACAGTCGACCTGTTGTTCCTGTTGAATTATCGACGAAGGTGATGGATTGACCATTACAAATATTGATAACGCCAGCAACGATTGGAGGCGAAGTAGAAAAAATAATATTATAGGCTGAAGGCGGATTACGAATTACATTTTGCGTACAAGAATCCAACACACCATTCTTCAACACATACCAAGTTACCACCGTAGTTCCTACTGGAAAAACGCCTGGAGAATTATTCCATAAAGAATCATAAGAGCAAGCAATATTTCCTTGAACGGGTCCAGTACCACCACCTGCGAGTGAAGTATCCGCCGTTGTATAAGTTGGCTTCTTCAAAACCAATGAAGAGTCTGGAAGATCAAAACAAATAGTAGTATCACTACAAGTTAGTCTACAACAGGGCCCGCCAATCGTAATTGGAAAAACAACTTGATTATTTGCTGCATCGCGAACTTCAAAAATATATGTACCCGGACAGACACCATTCAAACAGGCTTGAAATGCCATGTACGTTCCTGGCCCAAAAACGGTGTAGGTGTAAGGAGGTATTCCACCTGAAGCGATCACACCTACTGTGCAAGAACAAGGATTTGTTTGTTTACAACAAGCCGTTGCACAAGCGGGATCAGCAGCTACAGTTAAACTTTGTGTGTATCCAAATTGGGTTACGAATAATAAACCAAAAAGTACAATGTACTTTCTAATTTTTTGAGCAAGAGTTAATTTTTCTCCTGTTGATGGGCTGGTAGATGTATTCATAAGCTGAGTATTTTGGAAAAATAAATTCACAATTCAACATTGTAGAATTTATTCTTTCCTGGTGGTTTTGACGATTGGGAATTAAAATGAAAAAACTGCGTATACTTTTAAAACAAAAATGAACATCAAAAACAAAATTGAGCAGCCACAAAAGCCACTTCCATTTATTCTCGCAAAAAGTATAACACAACTTCATCATTTTAGATTTTATCTTTTCCAATTTTAAAAGTTACTTCAATATACTTGCGAGCAAAAAAAAAACTGAATTAGGAATTCATTTCTAGAAATTCCAACCACAGCCACTACACTCCTCCACTTATCAAAAGAATGCAAAATTTATGAGTAAGTCAAGCTATATTTATAAGTGGTTAATAAGCCCCACAATTGGTATGAAAAACTTAATAAGTGGTAAACTAAACCTAGACCAAACTTTGGCCACTTCCAATCGATTACAAATTGACTAAATACCAATAACTTGATATACAATAGTTTAACAAACATTAATTTGGGGAACCTCGCAACTACCCTTTGACCAGTATTTAGTCAAATTACAAATTCATCAGTTGTAAAAAATGGTCCTTTTTCCTTCGCGAAACTTCAACAGAAGATCCATCACTCATGATGGCAAAATATCCATCCACTCTACTAAAATGTTTAACGTGAATTAAGTTGATAAGGTGAGAATGATGCGCTCTAAAAAAACTCATGTCTTGCAACAAATCTTCATACTCTTTTATATTCTTAGAAGCGGTATATTTTTGAGTTGATGTATAGATATGTGTATAGCTTCCATCGGCTTGCATTCTAATAATATCATTTGTATGAATAAATGCAACTCCATCTTTCACGGGAACTGCCAATTTTCCAGTTCGATTATTTTCCAAATTATCCAACAATCCAGAATAATTATTTTGCTGCACAGGTGGTGAAGATCTCACTCTCGAAACGGCACTTACCAATTCGTCGACATCAACGGGTTTTAAAATATAATCTACAGCTGCAAACTTGATCGCTTTAATTGCATAATGATTATGCGCTGTAACAAAAATAGTTTTGAAGTTTACATTGTCAAATCGCTTCAGCAACTCAAATCCGCTTCCTCTTGGCATCTCCACATCCAAAAAAACCAGTTCAGGCTGATGACTAGAAATAAACTGAAAGGCTGTTTCAACGGAGTCGGCTTGACCAACTACTTCCACATCCTTACAATATTCTTCGAGTAATTTCAGCAGTGTATCACGGCCTTTTTTCTCATCATCAACAATACAGGCTTTCATCATTTTGAATAAAATTTATTACGAAACATAAGCTTTTGTAAAACAATATTACCAAAACAAATCATGCAAAACTAAATAAACTTCAAAAAATATTTTTTAAAAATCAATTAACTGCCTTTCCTTTAATTCTATATTTTACTGGAATCAACAATTCGACGCGCGTTCCGGATGCCTTTCCTTGTTCGTCAAACAAATCCAAAATCGTTAATTGAATAGAAGTATTATGTGCTTTATTGTAAGCTTCCACTCTTCGCGTAGTAATGAGCGAACCGTGTGAAATATGTTCACTTGCATTAATTTTATTCAATTCAGCGGCTGCTGCTCTTCCGATGCCGTTATCTTCTATATATATGTAAACAGTATGGTCATCTCTTTTTACCGTCAGTGATAATTTTCCATTTCCAGAGAGATATCGAATCCCATGTTTAATTGCATTTTCCAAAAACGGTTGGAAGATCATCGATGGAATCAATAACGAATTAGCATCTACATCACTTGAAATATTTAATGCAAACTCAAATTTATCATCAAATCGTTGTTGTTCCAATTCAACATATAATTTATTAGCTTCTAACTCCCCTTCTAACATCACTTCCCCTTCAACGGAATTATCTAAAATAGATCGTACCAGCTTTGCAAACTTCGTAAGATACCGTTGAGCGGAACGGGCATCATTTTTCAAAATATAATCTTGAATAGAATTGATCACATTAAAAATAAAATGTGGATTCATTTGAGCGCGCAACGCCTTTATCTCAAGCATCACGAGTTGTTTGTTAAAATCAGTACGTAACCTTTCCTGTTCTCTCACACGAGCAATTCGCAATCGCATGAAATAAAAGGCTAATAGAATAATTGAGAACAATACTACTAATCGGAACCACCACTGCTGCCAAAAAGGAGTCAAGATGGTAAATTTCAAACTCTCTTTTGCAACCGTCCATGTCCCTGAACTGTTTTTTACCAATACACTAAAAATATAATTTCCTGGCTTTAACGAAAGAAACTCAACATGCCGACTTGAAGTTACCGACTCAAAAGTATCGGCTTCATTAACTAGCCAATAACGATACTTGATATTACCATAACTTTTGTAAGACAAGGCTTCGAAACCAATACTTATATTATTGGCTCCATGATCAAGTGAACCAATCTTATCTAAACTAACATCCACGTTATTCACTTTAAAACTTGTAAAATGAAAAACAGGAGGTGTCGAATTCACAAAACTCGAACGTCCATCAAAAAACAAAATCGACTTTTTAGTAGCCACCCATACGGTATCATTTAATACAGCAATATCATTGATTTCATTATCGGATAAACCCTCATTATAACCAATACTACTCACTGTAAAACGAAATGGCGAAAAACTTTCAATGGTCACTTTAGAAGCTCCATTGTATGAAGCACACCAAATCGAATTTTCACCTTGCGTAATTCGATGAATGATATTATTGCACAAACCATCCGACTCATCCACTTTGTATGCTGAATCGCCCACTACGATCACCAGCCCTTTCCCTCGTGTTGCAAAAAAATACTGGTCGTCCCTTTTTTCAATATCATCTACACGAGTATCTTTAAAAATTGGATGGAATAAATTTAGAATAGCTCCTTGGTCATTGAGTAAATAAACACCACTGTTCGTTCCCAAAATAAATTTTCCATCCGGTCTTTCCGTCACACAATTTGCACGCTGCTTTAAGCTCGCCCATAAAAAAACTGAATCGTCTTTCAATTTATACAAACCATTAATGGATGCATTCAGCATGTCTCCATTGCGCAAACGAATAAAGTCACCTTTTAAAGAATTCGTACCATCCGATGCAAAATGATGATACTTTCCATTTGACAAATATCCAGGAGGTTCCATCGAAATTAATAAACGGTTCTCTTCCTCGTCGTAAAACATAGCGTTTACATACTTCTCCTTATTCGACAAGGTTGTAGCTTTAAAACCTAACGGATTAAACTCGGCAACAACACCATTCCAAAAACCTGCGTAAATAATATTCTTACCCTTCGCCAAACATAAAGCTTCTTGAAAGGAATCTGGATTTAAAATATACTCATTAACACCGGCGTCATTAAAATAAAAAACACCAGAATTTACTGTAGTAACCCATAGACCACTTTCAAAGTCCAACACGATACTTGAAATAAATTCTTTTTCTAAATACACATTTATAATTTTCCAATCTTGTGTTGAAACTTTTAAAAGTCCATTATAAGAAGAAACCCACAGTTCATCATTTTTTCCCTCATACAAATAAGTGATAGGTCCTGGAAATTCATTCAAGAGATGAAGTTGTCCATCTTTATACTCAAACAAATATTTTGAAAGTGAAATAATCATGCGTCCATCGCGCAAGTACTTTGCAAAAAGTTGTCCGCTATAATTCACGTCTACAAACAAAGAATCATAATTTCCCTTATACTTTCGAACGTACAAATAAGTCGGAAGAGAGGGAATGAATAATTTATTTCCGGAAGTCAATAATCGACCTACTTCAATTTCATCCACAAAAATTTGATTAAAGGGATGTGACTTTATAAACTTCAATTCTAAATGCTCCTTTCCTTTCTTATCAATAAAATACTCTCCATTATAATTGCAGGAGAAATAAACATTTTCTAAACTATCCACAAAAAAACCTAAGGGAATTGAATTTCCTACAATTTTCTTTGCAAGGGCATTAAAGGCAAAAGGCTTCACTACTTCATTTTCAATAAAAAACAATTGTCCGGAAAATGTTTGCATCCACATCCGTTCCTTGCTATCAATAAACAATTTGAAAACCGTATTATCGCTCAATCCCTCTGCGGAAGAAAAAACTTTAAACTCATATCCATTATATCGAGCCACGCCATGATCCGTTGCAAACCACAAATAGCCTTTCCGATCTTCGATCACTTGATAAATTTGCGAAGACGGCAATCCATCAAGCGTCGTAAACTGTCGCAACACTGGCTGCGGCAATTGAGCAGCTAATGATAGTGACATCGACATGAAAGCCAACACCAAAAGTCTTCGTAAACCCATCTTCCGAAACATCATTATTTATGCATCGAAATTTAATTCAAATTCTTGAATAAACCATCTATTCCGTAAAATATAGAAAGAATGATATAAAATTGGGCAATTTCCCTCACCTTTGTAGTATGATTCAAATTGACGACAAGCTCATTTCTTTAGATGTCATAGACGAACAATTCGTTTGTGATTTAGCGAAATGCAAAGGGGAGTGTTGTATTTCGGGAGATGCTGGGGCACCACTTGAAGAAAGTGAATTATTTGAAATAGAAGATGCCTTTCCTACCATCAGAAACATGTTATCTGAAGATGGCAAAAAGAGCATCGAGAACTACGGACTCTACACAAAGGATCAAGACGGCGATTGGGTAACACCATTGGTGAATGGTAATAAAGAATGCGCCTATGTAATTTTTGAAAAAGGAGTGGCTACTTGTACATTTGAAAAAGCACATTCTGAAGGGAAAATCTCCTTTCGAAAACCCATCTCCTGCCACCTTTACCCCATCCGCATAAAGAAATTAAAAAACTACGAAGCCGTTAACTACGACCG
>JBJXGU010000080.1:0-4764 GCA_046160245.1 Bacteroidia bacterium | reverse complement strand
CAGGTGATGAACAGAAGAATGCATTTTAGTATTTTCATTTCAACGTTTAGATAAATTTAGTGTTTTATTTTCATGGTAAAGCTAAATATTTTATATCTTTATTTCCATGAAAAAGTTCATTATTACGATGCTTCTCGGAATCACTTCAATGCAAGCCAATTCACAGGTCACACAAGTACTTTTTATTGGAAATAGCTATACAGGGGTTAATAACCTTCCGCAACTTTTTAGCGATCTTTCATTGAGTTTGGGTGATTCTGTTTTCGTAGATACTTATAATCCGGGCGGGTATACTTTTCAAATGCATGCTGTAGATGCAAATACCATAGCGAAAATTAATAGTAGATCTTGGGATTTTGTAGTGTTGCAAGAGCAAAGTCAACGACCTTCGTTCCCTCCTGCTCAAGTAGCTGTAGATGTTTACCCGTATGCACGACAACTCGATAGTCTCATCTTATTAAATAACCCCTGTACTGAAACTGTTTTTTATATGACTTGGGGTCGTAAGTATGGTGATCAAGGCAATTGCGTTTTTTGGCCTCCTGTCTGTACTTTTTTAGGGATGCAAGAGGAGCTGAGAAAGTCGTATGTGCAAATGGCCAATGATAACAATGCGCTAGTTGCTCCTGTTGGTAGAGCATGGCAAAGTAGTTGGACACAAGATTCCTCCATTAATTTATGGTCATCCGATAATAGTCATCCATCGATAGAAGGATCGTATTTAGCAGCATGTGTTTTTTATGAAACGATTTTAAGAAAGTCATGTCTCAATGCTCCCTTTATTTCTACATTGGCGAGCCTGAAAGCATTATTTCTTCAGCAAGTCGCGCATCAAATAGTCGTGGATAGTCTGGCTACCTGGAAAATTGGATCCTATGATGTTAATTCCGACTTTTCTTTTGTTGCGAATGGATTGCAAGTTCAATTTACAGATCAAAGCGTAAATGCAACAAGTCTCTTTTGGGATTTTGGAGATGGATCAACTTCATTGTTGCCTCAACCACAACATACTTATCTACAATCAGGCACTTATTCAGTAAATTTGATTGCTATGGATAATTGTAATTCAGATACGATACAACAATTTGTGTCGGTGGTTGCTAGTGCTCTTTCAGAAGTTAATACCGGTGAAAATTGCATTAGAATTAATAGTCAATCGGAAATAGAAATTAGTTGTGGAAAATGGGAAACCATGTTAATATATGATGTTGCAGGAAGGAAGATGGGTGCAATTGACCTTAGGAAAAATAGCGTGCCTGTTTTCAAGGATCGTTTGGATGCAGGTATTTATGTCTTGATTTTCAATTCATATGGCGGAAATAGTCATGCGGTTAAATGGAGAAATTATTGATTTTCTTTATGAATAGTTTTTTGCTTTTCTATTAGGATTGTATTTCTGCACTTCTTACATTTACAACACCAAAACAATTAGTAAATACAGTGAATTATCTCGTAATTCATTGTACACCTAAACCAAACCAACTTATATGAGAAAATTGATTTTAGGATGCATCCTAGTATTAGGAATGAATCCCACATGGGCACAAGTGCTTGTCGGAGCTAATGCTCAAGCTGTGCATCCACTCGCTTCTGAAGTTCGCTTCGATAGCCGTTCTGCAGCGCCACTATTTATTAAGTTCGAAAAATCATCCTTTATTTCGACCAGTGCAGGGATGGATGTACTTCGTACTACCTTTAAAGCTAAGCAAAGTGATCGTTGGACATTGATCCAAGCCGATCGTGATGACTTAGGAATGATGCACAGTCGTTACCAACAATATTTTAATAATATTAAAGTGATGACAGGTGAATATATTTTACATGAGGAGCAGGGAAGATTAATTTCAGCAAACGGAATGTTTTTTGACAATATTAATATGAGCACCTCTCCGGTTTTGGATGAATCGCAAGCGCTTCAGTTTGCATTGAATAATATTGGAGCTACTAAATATTTGTGGCAGTCGTCAGCAATGGAGCAGGAAATTCTTTCCGGACACTCTCACGGTGATGCCTATCCGCATGGAGAGTTAGTGATTCTTCCAGCTCAAGGATTCGGAAAATCAAGTGGAACGAGTCTTTGCTGGAAGTTTGATGTGTATGCTGTAGAGCCTCATGAGCGTTGGTCGGTGTTTGTAGATGCAAACACAGGAGCTGTTATTTTTAAGGAAAATAAAATTTGTACGATTACCGTCAATGGTACTGCAGCTACTCGTTATAGTGGCACACAAATAATGCAAGTGGATAGTTTAAGCGCAAACAGTTTTCGTCTTAGAGATAATTCTCGAGGTGGAGGTGTGGAGACTTACGATTTAAATAACGGTACGAGTTATGCGGGTGCTGTTGATTTTACAGACACGGATAATATTTGGAATACCACTACCAATATGGATAATGCTGCTTACGACGCACATTGGGGTACACAAAAAACATACGACTATTATTTTGGAACTCATAATCGCAACAGTTATAATAATGCAGGTGCAGTATTGAGATCGTATATTCATTATAGTACAGCCTATAATAACGCTTTTTGGAATGGATCGGTAATGACTTATGGAGATGGTGACGGCTCTACATTTTCTCCTCTAACAGAATTAGATATTATTGGACATGAATTAACACATGGTGTGACAAGCAATTCATCTAATTTGGTTTATTCTTATCAATCGGGAGCATTGAACGAATCGTTCTCCGATATTTTCGGTGTCACTATTGATTTTTATGCCAATGGTGCAGCAGCTAATTTCTTAATCGGTGATAAAACATATACGCCCGGAACTCCAGGTGATGCTTTGCGATATATGAATAACCCCAGTATTGCAGGAGACCCTGATACGTATTTAGGACCCAACTGGTACACCGGCGCTGGCGACAATGGCGGAGTGCATATTAACAGTGGCGTTCAGAATTTTTGGTATTATTTATTATGTCAAGGCGGAACAGGTACTAATGATTTGGGATTGGTATATAATGTTGCTGGTATAACCATGAATAAGGCGAGAATGATTGCCTATCGTAATAATACTTTTTATCTTACTTCTGGTTCACAGTATGCGGATGCCGCATTTTATTCATTGCAATCAGCGAATGATTTATATGGTAACTGTTCACCAGAAGCAGTGTCTGTAAAGAATGCTTGGGATGCTGTGGGTGTTTATGGTTTAACAATTAATACGGCTGCAACCGCTGCAATAAGTGGTAGTGCATGCGAAGGAAGCGCTATAAATTTATTAGCTACTGGCGGAGTAACTTTTTCATGGTCAGGACCTGGTGGATTTAATTCTACCATCGCGAATCCAATTATTTCAAATAGTAGCGCTGCGAATAATGGAGTGTATACTTGCATCGTAACAGATGCGAATGGATGTGTAGGAAATCCAACGGTAAGCGTTTCTGTATTGCCTGGGCCAACATTGAATGTTACGGGTGCAGGAAGCATTTGTAGCGGAGGAAGTTTGCAGTTAAATGCAAATGCATCCTTATCTGGTGCTGGAAATAATACGGGAACAAACGCTACATCATTTGCTATTCCAGATAATAATGCAACCGGAATTCAATCTTTAATTTCTATTGGAGGAAGTACAAGTGCCAATGCGTTAATTGCAGTTACTGTTGACTCGTTAACGCATACCTGGGATGCAGATTTGAAAATTGAATTGTTGGCACCCAATGGTTCGGTGATAACATTGGCTGCCGGTGTTGGAGGATCAGGAGATAATTTCATTCGTACACGTTTCATGAATACCGGAACTGCAATTGGATCTGGTGTTGCGCCTTTCACAGGTAATTACATCCCTCAACAAGCATTTAGTGGTTTAACAGGATCTGCAAATGGTACCTGGAGATTACGCGTTTCTGATTTGGCTGGACAAGATGTTGGAACGTTGTGGAAATGGTCGATTGAATTACCTGGAAATGTGATCTCTTCTTATTCATGGAATCCATCTACCGGATTAAATAATGCGAGTATTACAAATCCATTAGCATCTCCTGTCATCACAACAAATTATACTGTTACGGTTTCTACTAATAACGGTTGTACTGCTACAGGTTCTGCTTTAGTTTCGATTGGCACTTTGTCTACTACTATTAATTCAACTAACGTAACTTGTTCTGGTAGTAATGATGGAACGGCAACTTTACAAGTAAATGGTGCAACAGGAACTCCAATTTATAATTGGTCGAATGGCGCAACTTCTGGTACTATCAATAATTTAGCTGCCGGAACTTATACCTGTACAGTTACAGATGGATCGGGATGTACAGCAGTAAAATCGGTTACTGTGAATTCTCCTGCTTTATTAGAAGGATTTACATCTGCGCAAAATGCGAATTGTGGATTGAATGACGGGTCTGCATATCTATCTATTAACGGAGGCACAGCACCGTATACCATTTTATGGAGTAATGGAAGTACTACCACCAATATTTCTGGTCTTGCCCCCGGAAATTATTCCGTTACAGTAACGGACGCAAATGGATGTACTTTTTCTTCATCAACCAGTGTGGGTACAAATGGAGGAAGTGCGCCTGCAACACCTGGTACAATTACCGGAAGTAAGTATAGTGTATGTCCAGGACTTTCTAAAGCATATAGTTGCCCTGCTGTAAGTGGCGCAACCAATTATATTTGGACAGCACCCGCAAATGCTACCATTACTAACGGTCAAGGCACTACGAATATTACGATAAGTTATTTAGCAGGATTCACCAGCGGTAATATTACTGTTCAAGCACAAAGTAGTTGTGGAACGAGTTCAGCTA
>JBJXGU010000079.1:0-10009 GCA_046160245.1 Bacteroidia bacterium | reverse complement strand
CGTTTTGTTTCTTCAAACATCTTCGAAATTTCGCGGGAAACCGATGCCATGCGCTCTTCCCCAAAATGGAGAATGCATTCGTCGAGGAGTTTGATTAATCGAAAAGGACTCTCGTAAAAAATCATGGTTCTATTCTCCTCTTTTAATGCGAGCAATCGCGTTTGTCGGCCTTTTTTCTGCGGAAGAAATCCTTCAAAAACAAATCGATCACAAGGCAAACCACTCATGACTAACGCCGGAACAAAAGCCGTGGCACCCGGCAAGCATAATACCGGAATTTCTTCTTTGATGCATTCGCGCACCAATAAAAATCCAGGATCACTAATTCCCGGTGTTCCCGCATCACTGACCATCGCAATTTTTTGACCTTCCTTCATCAGTCGAATTAACTCCGAAAGTGCGGCATGCTCGTTATGTTGGTGATGTGATAAAACACGTTTATCAATTCCAAAATGGTTAAGGAGGACTTTGCTGGTTCGCGTGTCCTCCGCTAAAATGATGTCAGCATTTTTTAATACCTCTAAGGCTCGCAAGGAAATATCTTGCAAGTTTCCAACAGGAGTAGGGACGAGAGTAAGCATATTTTACAGATTGCAAAGGTGCTAGATTAATCGGAATAATACATGCTAAATCCTCAATCGTTTTTAAAATTTAGTATTATAGAAGATCATTTTCTATGGCCATTTTGTTTAGAGTTCTGCTTTAAACAACCTAGTTATTACCCAAAATAAATTCCTTTTTATGGAGAAATGCTATTATTTTCCTTCAAAAGAAGATTAATGTCTAAAGATTAGGACCAATTTTTAGATTTTCAATAAATCGAATAAAAGGCTTGTAAACCTGAATTGTATGTGGTAAATTCGTTTCCTTAAGATCAATGCTCCCCTTCATTGAATTCTATTTTTTAAATTCTTCCTTCTAAATAAAAATCGTATGAAATTATCTCTCCAACATGTTGTGGCTATTTTCGTTTTAATTCAATGTTCCATTGCGCCATTATCGGCTCAAAACACCCAAAAGATCTTCTTCCAAAGTGGAACGAGGGAGGTGAAGGAAAATGTAACTGAATTTATTAATTCGCCTTCTCCAAAGAATGAAATGAATGGATATTATTATCGTTTTATCCAATTTAAAGAAGTGCCCACGATGGCTCTTCGAAATGAATTAAGGGCAAGTGGACTTATACTGATGGATTATATTCCACACAATACTTTCATGACGGCTATTCCGGTTAATTTCAATCGTAGTCTTTTAAAAGCACTAAAAGTGCATGCTGTATTCAAGCAGGAAGAAGTGCAAAAAATTAGTAAGAATATTATTGGCGGATTTCAGGATTGGGCGATGAATGCTCCCGGCAAAGTAGATTTAAATATTCAGTACCAAGCCAATGTTACATTAGCGATGGCTCTTTTTGAAGCGGAAAAGCACGGACAAATTTTGGTATCGAATCCTGAGAATAGAATAATTTCAATACGTGTGAGTGAATTTGCACTTAAATCGTTGGCTGCTGAGCCTTGGGTGTTTTACATTAACACTATAGCAGCACCGTCTCTACCTGATGATACCAAGGGAAGATCATTGCATCGTTCTAATACCATCAACAGTGATTTTACAACCGGTCGACGCTATGACGGCACAGGGGTAACTGTCGCTATTGCCGATGATGGATTTGTAGGTCCACATATTGATTTTACGGGCCGCATGACCAATTTCGCGACTGGAACCGGTCAATCACACGGTGACATGACCAGCGGAATTTGTGTAGGTGCCGGAAATTTAAATCCTGTAATTCGTGGTATGGCAACCGGTGCGTATCTCTACACTTTTAACATTAGCGCTTATCCTCAAGTGGTAAATGCAGTTTCCAATTTCGCAAATTACGGAATTGTAATTGCCTCTACTTCGTATTCACAAGGTTGTAATGAATATACGTCGGATACACAGTTTGGCGATAATTTATTGTACAATAATCCGCAACTACAATTTGTTTTTTCGGGAGGCAATAGCGGAAGCACAAACTGTAATTATGGTGCTGGTACGGCTTGGGGAAATATTACAGGTGGGTATAAGCAAGGAAAAAATGTTATTGCATGTGGAAATTTAGATGAGCTGGAAGTATTGGATCCTTCGAGTAGCAGAGGGCCTTCTGCCGATGGACGTATCAAACCGGATATTTGCGCCAACGGAAGAAATCAATTAAGCACGAATGAAAATAATACTTATCAAACTGGTGGTGGTACTTCTGCAGCCTCTCCGGGTGTTGCCGGTGTGATAGCACAATTATATCATGCTTATAAAAGTTTGTTCTCGGTTTCAAATCCACCGGCTGCTTTGATCAAAGCGTCGCTGTTAAATACCGCAGAAGATATTGGAAATGCCGGACCCGATTTTATTTATGGCTGGGGAAGAATAAATGCATTGCGCGCACTTCGCACATTTGAAGAGAATCGCTTTTTAACAGATAGCATCCTACAAGGTCAAAATAAAATCCATAACATTACAATACCTGCAGGAACAAGACAAGTTCGTGTGATGGTATATTGGTCGGATGTTGGTGGATCGCCTGCCGCATCTCCTGCGCTGGTAAATAATTTAAATATGACCGTGACGGATCCTGCTTCTGCAGTATGGAATCCATGGAGATTAGATCATACACCCATCGCTGCGAATTTAAACACCCCGGCCACGCGTGGAGTAGATAGCGTAAATAATATGGAGCAGGTTACGTTGGACAATCCCGTTGCCGGAGTTTATGCAGTGACGGTTAACGGTTTCGCTGTACCGTCAATTGGACAACGATATTATTTAGTTTGGGAATTTAGATCGGATGAAGTGGCGGTTACCTATCCCAATGGTGGAGAAGGTTTTGTTCCCGGAGAAACGGAAGTGATTCGTTGGGATGGTCAGCGTAATTTAGGAACGTATTTGTTGGAGTATACAACTAATAACGGATCGAGCTGGACAACCATTTCGGCTGCGGTGGCACAAAATGTTCAACAGTTTTCATGGTTGGTACCATCTACCGTTACCGGCAGAGCAAAAATTCGAATTACTCGAGGAGGATTCAGTGATATGAGTGATTCTTCCTTTGCCATCATTGGTGTTCCTTCCAGTTTAGCCGTAGCATGGGCTTGTCCCGATAGTTTGCGCCTTACTTGGAATACTGTAACCAGTGCTGCAGGATATACCATCTATAAGTTAGGAAATAAATACATGGAACCGATAGGCACATCTACCACCAATGGTTTTACAGTGCAAGGCATAAATTCTTTAACGAGTTATTGGTTTAGTGTTTGCGCTAATACCGTGGATGGAAATAAAGGAAGAAGAGCGTATGGAATTAATAAAGCGCCCGGAATTACAAATTGTCCATTAGCCATTGACGCAAGATTAGCTTCGGTAACAAGTCCACAAAGTGGAAATGTTTTCGGTTGTCAGAATAACGCCGCCGTTCCTGTAACGGTAACCGTAGAAAATTTCGGACAAAATCCATTGACAAATATTCCTGTTTATTATTCTTTTAATAATGGTCCGGCTGTTATGCAAACCATTCCCGGAACATTGAATCCAACCAATACCATTGTCTTTACTTTCCCGGGAACTTTGAATATGTCAGCCTCGGGAACGTATACACTTCGAACATGGGTCGCCTATCCCGGTGAAATGAATTTATACAACGATTCTGCCTTGGTTACGACTACGGTTTTTGCAAACAGCACTCCTCCTATCACACAGAATTTTGAACTGGCTACATTTCCACCTTCCGGATGGGCTATTGACAATACCAATGGCTCTTATACTTGGGAGAGAAGAACCGGAATAGTAGGAGCAACAGGAGCAACAACAGCGGCTACTTACATAAACAACTATGCTTATAATGCACCGGGTGCTCAAGACATGTTGTCTACTTACGTTGTTTCCTATACCAGTGGAGGAAGTCCACTACTCACTTTCGATGTTTCTTACGCTCGTTACAGTACTACCTTGTTTGACGGGTTGCGTGTAGAGGTTTCTACCGATTGCGGAGGCAGCTGGACACCATCAGGATATTTAAAAAGTGATTTAGTGTTGGCTACCGCCGGCACTTTAACCGGCGCATTCACTCCTACATTAGCCAGCCAGTGGCGAAGGGATTCTGTCGACCTAAGCGCGTGGACAGGGCAGAATGTCATGGTTCGTTTTGTCAACATCAATGGCTATGGAAATAACTTGTATGTTGATAATATAAACTTTGCTGTGAACACCACTTCCACCTTGAACCTAACATGCCTCATAGAAGGATTTCATAATGGGGGTGGAACCATGGCTCCCGCTTTGTTTAATGCCGGTGTTTCGCTTTCTACCACTATAACCGACACACTAAAGATTAATTTGCACGACGCACTCAGTCCGACGACCATTGTAGCTTCTGCGAATACCATTGTTTCTACGAATGGAATAGCTGTGGTGACTTTCCCGAGCAGCGTTATTGGAAACAGTTATTATGTTGAAGTAAGTCATCGAAATGCAGTAGCTACATGGAGCGCGCTCCCGGTAACATTTAGCGCATCCACCAACTACAATTTCACAACCGCTGCAACACAAGCATACGGTTCAAATATGAAATTATTAGCTCCTGGAATATTCGGTTTTTACAGTGGGGATCTTCAACCCAAAGATGAAGCTTGTGATATTCTGGATCAGACCACTCTCGATAATCACATCTTCAATTTTGCATCAGGATACCTGACCAGCGATCTAAATGGCGATGGATCAATTGATATTGTGGATCAAATATTCTTGGATAATAATATTGCGGGTTTTGTAGGATCCATGCACCCTTAAAATTCGATTTAAAGAATGCCATCGTGAACTTCATTTTCCGATGGCATTCTTCTTTAACGGCCTATCCCCTACAAAAAGCAGGAGATTTAACCAATACCTAAAACGTACGACGAGAGGGGATTAAACAAATATTTTTAAGGGCCAGCATACATTAACTGTTTGCAATACAGTATGTGAACTAAGCGGATAGCATCTTCTTTTAGACTATACCGTCAGTGGTAACGGCATTAATCTGTGTTTTTATTGGATTCAATGTGAAAATTATTCTTTTTTGATAGGAGATCAACTTTTTTAGTTAATTTCGTTAACGTATATTACTAATAAAAACAGGCTGAATTCTCGGTTATTCATCGAGATAAAGTTCAATGGATGGTTTGATTGGAATAAAGTTCAATTTAAAACAAAGATCATTCAGTTGTTTTTTATTTTTAATTAGCCATCATTTTAATTTGAAAACCCAAAAACACAAAATAATTATGAATCGTATTTACACCTGGTTGTTAGCTTTCGGAATGTTAGTTTCTGTAGCCACAATCGCACAACAAAACAACAGTATCTATTTACAAAGTGGGACGGTGCAACCAAGCGCTAACCTTGCAGAATTTATTGCTGAAGCATCTCCATCGGATGTTTTCAATGGCTATTATTATCGCCTCCTTCAGTTTAATTCCTTACCCGGAATGGCGGAACAAAATGCAATGCGTCAGCATGGATTAGTAATCATGGATTACGTTCCTAAAAATACTTTTATGGTTGCGATTCCGCTCGGATTTAATAAAACGTTATTGAATGGATTTAATGTTCGTGCCGTTTTGCAACAAAGCGCAACACAGAAAATTAGTCGCAACATTATTGGAGGCTTCCAGGATTGGGCAATTAATGAACGTGGAACCGTGGATTTGAATGTACAATATCAAGGAAACATTTCTCATTCTGCTGCATTAACATCAGCGTTAGAGCAAGGGAAACTTCTTTCACAAGAACCTAAAAATAGAACTATTAGTATTCGAGTAAGTGATTTCTCCTTGATGAATTTAGCAGCCCAGCCTTGGGTGTTTTACATTAATACGATTGCCGCTCCTGGAGAAAAGGAAGATACTAAAGGAAGAAGCTTGCACCGCACCAATGTAGTTAATAGTGATTATGCTACCGGTCGTCATTATGATGGAAAGGGTGTAAGTATTGCTGTTGCTGATGATGGGTTTGTTGGACCGCATATTGATTTTGCAGGACGCTTAACCAATTTTGCCACCGGTATAGGATCAACACATGGTGATATGACAACAGGTATTGCAGGCGGTGCAGGTAATTTGAATCCAACTATTCGCGGGATGGCGAGCGGAGCCGATTTGTACGCTTTCAATATTGGGGCATATCCACAAGTAGTAGATGCCGTAGCGAATTTTAATAATAACGGAATTGTCATAGCGTCCACTTCCTATTCTCAAGGGTGTAATGAATATACTACCGACACTCAATTTGGAGATCAGTTGTTGTTTGATTACCCTCAATTACAATTTGTATTTTCTGCAGGAAACAATCAAGCAGGAAACTGTAATTATGGAGCAGGAGCAGGCTGGGGAAATATTACAGGAGGTTATAAAACAGGAAAGAATGTAGTTGCCTGCGGTAATCTCGATGCGTTAGAGGTACTAGATCCATCGAGTAGCCGTGGCCCCGCTTCTGATGGTCGTGTGAAACCAGATATTTGCTCAAATGGAAGAGACCAAATGAGTACGAATGAGAACAACACCTATCAAGTTGGAGGCGGAACTTCCGCAGCTTGCCCAGGAGTTGCAGGAATTTTTGGTCAGATGTTTCAAGCTTATAAAGAATTAACCACCTCTTCTTTACCCAATGCAGCTTTAGTAAAAGCATGTTTGTTAAATACAGCTGAAGATATTGGAAATCCCGGTCCAGATTTTACTTATGGATGGGGCCGCGTAAATGCATTACGTGCATTGCAAACATTAGAGCAGAATCGTTATTTAACAGATTCAGTATCTCAAGGAAATAGTAATCTCCATTCCATCACTGTTCCTGCTGGAGTGGAAGAAGTAAGAGTGATGGTTTATTGGTCAGATGTAGGCGGGTCGCCGGCTTCCGCACCTTCATTAGTGAATGATATTAATATGACAGTTTCTGATCCCTCATTGGCAGTTTGGAACCCCTGGATATTAGATCCAACGCCAATTGTAGCTAATCTAACCACTCCCGCCGTTCGCGGAATAGATAGCCTGAACAATATGGAGCAAGTAACGCTTGCAACACCAACCGCTGGAGTATATAACGTAACTATTAACGGTTACGCCTTACCGTCAACAGGTCAACGTTACTATTTGGTATGGGAATTTAGAACGAACGACGTTACGCTTACGTATCCCAATGGTGGCGAAGGTTTGGTACCAGGAGAGAGTGAAGTAATACGTTGGGATGGACGTAAAAACACAGGAAATTATTTATTGGAATATACTGCGGATAACGGAGTTAGCTGGAATACTATTTCTGCTGCTGTTCCGCAAACATTACAACAATTTACATGGAATATTCCTAATTCTGTTTCTGGAGAAGTTAAAGTACGGATCTCTCGTAATGGATTTAGTGATGAGTCAGATTCTTCATTAGCCATTATTGGTTTACCAACAGGTATTACAGTAGATTGGGCTTGTCCGGATTCCATGCAACTCAGTTTTAATGCAGTGACGGGTGCAGCCGGATACACAGGATATATACTTGGAAATAAATACATGGATGTTGCTGGAAGTAGTACGACCAATACCATGGTTTTGTATGGAGTGAATCCGTCAGTCGATAATTGGTTTAGCGTTAGCGCCAATACAACTCAAGGAAATAAAGGTCGTAGAGCAAATGCTATTTTCAAAGCTGCCGGTGTATTAAATTGCACATTAGCGATCGATGCCAACCTTAGTTCGCTGGTAAGCCCTGCTACAGGTTCACTGCAAGATTGTCACGACAATTCAGCCGTTGTTGTAGCGGTGTTAATTTCAAATGATGGGATGAGTCCTTTGACCAATATTCCAGTGAACTATTCATTAGACGGATCAACAACCGTAACAGAAACTTTTACCGGAACCATCAATCAAGGTGCATCGCAATTGTTTTCATTCGCTACCACCATTGATGTATCTATTGCCGGTAATTATGTATTGGATGTTTGGTTGACGTTACCCGGTGATCAATATGTTTTTAACGACTCAGCACAAGCATTAATTAATGTGGTAGGTGGAACTTCCGCTACATTGCCGTTTGTAAATGACTTTGAAGCAGACATTTTGTGCTCCAATGCTACTAATTGCGAAACCACTATTTGTGGATTGTCGAACGGATGGCTTAATGAAACCAATTTGGATCAAGATGATATTGACTTCCGTGTTTGGTCAGGAGCTACAGGCTCTACCGGAACGGGTCCAACCTCTGATCATACATTGGGCACAGCCGCTGGAAAATATATTTATCTCGAAGCATCAAATTGTTTTAATAAAGCATCCAATCTTATCTCCCCTTGCATTGATTTAACAGCAGCACCGTCGCCACAACTTACTTTCTGGTATCATATGTGGGGTCCGGCTATGGGAGAATTGCATGTAGATATTTACTCTCAAGGCGGATGGATCAACGATGCAATTCCTGCAATCGTCGGGAATCAAGGAAATCAATGGTTACAAGGAGTAGTAAATTTGGCACCATGGACGGGTGAAATTATTAATATTCGTTTCAGAGGAAATACCGGCGCTGCTTTTACTTCTGATATAGCCTTAGATGATATTAATGTACTGGATGCCTCGGCTCCACCAATTCCTGCATTTAATGTAAGCGCTTCTACAGGATGTACTGGAAAAGTATTCTCCTTTACCGATCAAAGTTTGAACTCACCAACAGGTTGGGCGTGGGTTTTCACTCCTTCTACCGTAACTTATGTGAATGGTACTTCGGCAAGTTCAGCAAATCCTGATGTAGTATTTAATGCGGTAGGTACTTATGATGTTCAACTTACCGCTACCAACAGTTTTGGTGGAGGTGTTGTTACACAAACTTCCTTCATTACTATATTAGCGGCTTACGCACCGCCTATCATCGAAGATTTCCAAAGCGGAGTATTCCCTCCTGCAGGATGGAATATTGATGATGCTGGTGGATCAAACACCTGGGAAGAAGTGGTAGGTATTACGGGAGCCGCCGGATTACCAACAACCTGTTCCTTCGTAGAAAACTTCGTTTATAATAATGTAGGCGCTCAAGACGGATTGGAAACATTCGAAGCATTATTAATAAGCGCTACATCCGCGTTTTTAAGGTTTGATGTTTCGTATGCTCGTTATAGCGCAACTTTTACTGATACATTAAGAGTGGATATCTCTACTGATTGCGGAACAACATGGGTCCCTTCAGGATATCAAAAGGACGGAACCAACCTTGCGACTGTTCCGGATAATACAAACAGTTGGGTGCCTACATTAGCTGCCGACTGGAGAAATGATACCATTAACCTTAGCAGTTGGATAGGATCCAATATTCTTGTGAAATTTGTGAATATCAATGGCTATGGAAACAACCTGTATCTCGATAATATTAATATCGATGCTACGGTAGGAATTGAGCAACCTGATCAATTAGGTGTAGTCAATGTTTATCCAAATCCTTCTGAAGGATTGTTTAATCTAGAGTTAAAGGGTGTAGATGCGAAGCAAGTGTCTTATATGCTGACTGATTTAGAAGGTCGTGTAATGATGAATCAAAGAATCAATGCCGGTACCAATTATCGTGGAATCATCGATTTACGCCAAGCACCACAAGGTATTTATCTCCTTCGCTTAACATCAGAAAAAGGAAGCCGCACCGTGAAAATGGTGAAGTTATAAATCATTAACTCGATTAATTTCAATAAAAAGCCTTCTTGTCAGTATGACTAGAAGGCTTTTTTGTTGAGATGGGAGATGGGAGTTCGGAGAGCAGAGAGGGGGAGAGCGTAGAGCGAGAACATCAACCTCGCGACACCAATTCACCCCAGAAGTACAGTACTTCGTACAGACTTCTGGGCGAAGCCTCGCGACACCAATTTGCCAACTCGCCAATTCACCCCAGAAGTACAGTACTTCGTACAGACTTCTGGGCGAAGCCTCGCGACACCAATTTGCCAATTTGCCAACTCGCCAATTCACCCCAG
>JBJXGU010000078.1:0-43303 GCA_046160245.1 Bacteroidia bacterium | reverse complement strand
TAGGCAATGAAATGTCACCATTAAAGTGTTCTTTGGGTTTAAAAGAATTATATATTTCAAAATCCCATAACCTACCCTTGTAATTTTGAGCGAAACACGAATTTATTGTAACTAAAATTGCTACTGTAATTTTACAAATCTTTTTGAAATTGTCCATGTTGCCGTTTTTAAAACTATAGAATACATTCCTTCACTTAATAGTGGTAGATCCATACTTCCTTTTAAATCGCCATTCCACTTTATGCTTTTAATAATTCTTCCGAATAAATCAATTATCAATAATTCTCCATTTATATCAACTTCATTAGTTGATATAACTTCATAGCTCATTTGAACATCTTTCAATGGATTTGGAAATACTTTTAACACTGGGGTTGTATTCGTATCCGTATTATTTGTTTTATCATCTTGTGCAAATCTATTAGATGCACCGTTTGCCATAAAGGCGATTGACTCATGTTCATAATCACAAGCGAGATAGGGTGAACTAAAATTTATAAAAGACGCATGTAAGCCTTGATTATAGTTAATGCTTACTTCAGGTAGTAAAGGCGGGGTACCAGGCCAAGTATGGTATTCGTCCATTCCTGGAGGAGATCCGTATGCTACTAATGGAATATGTCGACCAGAATTTACTAGTGAACTTTGCGATTGGCAGTTCATGTAATTCTCATCTAGTTTAAGAAGTTTTGTCTCAGTACCAATAGTGACATTTACTGGAGGTTGAGCAACTTTTAAAATATAATAAGAATTATCAATCCATTTTTCTACATGGTGTGCCCAACCTACCCCTTCCATTTTTGTTGTGCCGACACTTTGACGAAAACCTATTGCACATTCAAAACGATTCGACTCGTCGTATAAATAATGAAAGTCAACTAATGAAGGTAAGTTTGCAATATCGACGAATGCTCTTAAAGGTTGAAATTGATCGAGCAATGGAGAATTTATTAATGAAAATGGTTGCTGCGACCCAGCAGGATGTATAGAATTTCCTTGCCCTTTTAAATTAGTTCTATTTCCAAGTAATCCGTCCGCAATCGGCTTCGGCATCCCATTTTCCCACCAAGCAACTACTTGCCATTGCCAGGTTTTGGCTACCGAACATGCCCCACTGAGAGCTGATGACCAAATCATATTATGAAATGGTATTTTATAGTTTTGGTATATGGAGGTGATTTCACTAAAATTAACGCTACCGCCAGCGTTTGGTGATTGCACAATTATCGGTCTCCCAAACGAACTTCCTTCTCCAATACAAAATGGTTTATTAAATAACCTATATAATTTACTTCCATTTAAAAATCGTTGATGATTTATGTTTTTGTTTGCTGCAGAGTAATCCAACGGATTATTAGGGTCTACTGGATCCCAATCGAAGGGATAATACCAATAATCGTAGGCATGAACGTCCATCACATCAATCTCAGGTAAACTAAATAGCTTGAAATAATTAGTAATATCATTATCCGATCCAAAAAGTTGATACCAATTAGCATAACTGACTGACCAGAGATGGTTAAAATCTGTTGACAGATTTGATCCTCTATTATCCAGTATCGTTTTTGAATAGGAAATTAATTCTTCATGCCATTTTTCAATATAATCTCTAGAAGCTTGCTCTTCTAAAAATTCAATATTATTATTGTCACTACATTGATTAGGATTATCAATTGGATCTTTATGATTGAAATGTTGTGTGAGGTCAATCTCATTAATGGTTTCTATCCAAGATATATTGGTACTATACCCCCATCGAGCAAAAAAATACCTCAAATACCGCTTCCAATAATACATACTACCAGTGTTCTTCCATAAAACAGGGACATTAATATCTCCACTAATGTAATATTTTTTTGTGTCGTAGCCACCTATACCTCCAGGTGCCGGATTGCCATAAACATAATTTCGGTAATAAGCATTATCACCCCAACCATATTGTTCAAATGAATGCCCCAAATTCATTAATATAAGGCATAATTGCACATATACATTTTCGTCCCTACATTTTTCAAATAGTTTATCTATCATCCAACAATCCATTTGTCTATTCCCTGCTAGATTTGTCAACCACCCACCGCCGCCAGCACAAATATCGGCGGTATTAAATGCATCATATACTCCTAAATTTTCCCACTCGGGAACAAACAATCCTCTATGAAATGCAACACGAATTTCATTACCTCCGTTTTGAGATAATTCCTCTATGGTGGTCAATATTAATTCATAATCTTCTCGCTGCGTTTTGTACCATTGATACGCTGGTTCAGGCGGGTAACGATTTCCTTTACGTTGATCTGATAAATTCATACCGATTCCAAAATAGTCTGTACCATCATCAAAACGAAGGTAGCGATTATTATTTGCATTTACATGAAGATAGCCATGGTTATCGGGCAAAGGATCTATACATAAGAATGCGAAATTACCCATATCATAGCTCTGCGGGAAAAAAGTTCTAGGAGGAGCTTCTACTTCTATTTTCATTATCCAGGGAACTGTAAGATCAACTTCATCAGGAGCAAAACGGACTCTCCAGTTATAATTTGCCAAAGGATGATTAAGATCCTCCTCCAAATCGGCTGCTCCAGGCACTGGAACACCCATACCTCCTATTGGACCAGATCCCCATTTCGCTTCTCTCATGAAAAATCCACTTTTATATAATTTTCTTCCTGTTGGTGATGTAAAAACAACTCTTACTTTTAATGAATCACTTGCATATGGATTAAGATCCGTGTTAGGGTTTACCTGATTACCTGTTGCTCCATCATAATAATGTGCGAAAAAATTTGCGATAGCAGATTCGAATATAGGGGGAAGACGAAATGCAATCTCCAACTTTTCCCACTTTGGAACATTCACTATACCATTTACCATTGAACTGGCATCGGGTGTAACCAATTTAACATCATGATTGAAAAACTCAGTTTTAAAATAACCATTATCATCAAATTCCCCTGCGTGAAAACCTGGACGAAGATGGATCATATCCTTTGCTCGATACGTCATTTGACATTTATAATCTACTTCAACTACATTATTTGACGCAGTACCGGTTGCTAGAGTTCCGTTCGAAATAATGGTTTTTTGAACATCAGGTGAACAAGACTCAGTAACTTCATATATACCTGAAGTAAACAATGGGTAGGAAACTTGTCCTAATAAACAAACGGGTAAACTAAGTAAAAATGAGACGAAGTATAGTAGTCTTTTCATAAAAAACAGTTTTTAATTACCCTTTTTAATTAATTTCTCTAACGATTGTAAGCGGTCTTCCAGTTGGAAGATGTACAAATTCAACTCTTCAATTTGTTTCAATTGAAGTTGAAACATTTCTTGAACACTAATTCCTTTTTGAGCAACCTCTTGCTCACTGTGCATACCTGGGAGATGTCCATTTTCCTTTATCCATGTTCTTCTTTTATCCAAAGATAAAATCGGATAGTCTGATTTAAAAACATAATCGCACCAACCAATTGGAAAAACTTTTATATCTAATGCTTCAACAAATCCGTCATTATTTATTCTAAAAACGGTTTGCCCTACACCGGTACCGCAACCTGCTGCATCTGGCTTAAAAACACTGAATGGAATGTAGTCAATACTATTTGTTATAGAAGTTTTTAATACTAAGCCATAATCAACAACTGGTAAGGTACCAGGGTCTATCACCATCAATTTCTTTGTACCTGAGAAAACGATTGGATCTGGTTTAACTTGAAAATAATCATTCAATCCCATGGGATCATTACTAAAATTCACCCTGCCATCTAAATCAAAAGTACCATCTTTTAAAAATTTACCTCGGACAAAGTCGTTCGTTTTAAAAACCAAGTCTTCATCATTCAACGTTCCAATAAATTCACCTGAGGAAACTGTATTACCATTAGTTTGCCAAATTAAACTGGGTGGATTTGGCCCAATGTTTTTCTTAAGAACTCCTGTGCTATCGGCATAAATCCAACCGTTTCCATTTCCAATGAAATTTTTTAAACTTACTTCACCGTTGCCTCCAATGCGAAGTCGCTCAACATTATTTGTTTTCATAACTAGCGATGAAGTGTCTAGTGTTCCCATAAATTGGGCGGTCGAATTCACGTTTGTATTTCCGTTTACTCGCCAATCGTCCCTCTCTGGTTGAATCAATTCAATAGACTCCGAAACCTCACATTGATTTTGGTCGGTTATTGTAAATGAATAAACGCCTGCACCCAGATTATAAATTGAATCGGAAGTAGCATTATTTGACCATGCGTATTGAAACCCTCCTACCCCACCGCTTGGATTCAGTTTTATATATCCATTAAAACAATTATAACAACTAACTGAATTTCCACTTGGAAATGTTGAAGTTGAATAGTCTGATGAAATTCTCTCTGGACTTGACAATGTAAATACAGTTTCAACTCTATTTTCATTGGCATCATAAATTTCCAACGTATAAATACCCTCTCCCACTGAGTCCAATAAATTTGTGGAATTTCCATTGCTCCAATTAAATGAATACGGAGGAACACCTCCATTTACATTCACTTCAATCCATCCATCGCGTGTACCGGGGCAAGAAACATGAAAGCCATTATAATTAGAAAAGGAAACATTTGTTATTTCTAATAATGACGGTTCCGTCAATGTAAAATTTTCAACTAAAGTGCAGCCATTAGCATCGGTTATAGTTGCTGTATAGTTTCCACTTGTTAATCGACTAATTACACTACCCGAACCTCCATTACTCCATAAAATAGTATAAGGTGCAACGCCACCATATGGAGACAAAACTATTTCCCCATCATCTGCACCAAAAGAACTAACATTAAAATTTCCATATTCACTTAAATTTGCATCAACACCTATAACCTCCGGGCCAGCGATTGTCCATGAACCATTTAATGTTGGGCTTCCTGAAATGTTTACAGTTACGCTATAAGTTCCAGCTGACAAATTATTAATATCTTCCGTAACTGCTCCATTACTCCAGAGATAAGTACATAAGCCTGGATTAACTGGAAGGACTAAATTGATTGCACCATCCGTGCTGCCAAAACAACTTACATTTACTCCTCGATAATTGCTTAGCTCTGCATTTAATTGTTGGGCATTTAGCGATAGTGATGTTAAGAATAATAATGCTGCTGTTAAAACAGCGCTTGTAGATAAAATTTTTCTCATTGTGATTTCAAGTTAAAGAACAACAAGATTCTTTCTATCCACAAATCAAACACCACTCAAATCTGTTTGTTCAAATTATTTTGGAAATGTATGACTAAAAAAGACAAGTATTAACCCCCCCCCGCAAAAGTTATGAACAATTTGCTCGGTATTTAATATTTTAAGCCCAAAATTCAAGTGTATTACATCAATGAAAAACAATGCTCGATCACCATTACTTAATAAAAATCAATGACACTTAAACAACTCAAAAGGTTGATGGCAATTATCGCAAAAATGTAAGGCTTTGCAGGCGGTGGAGCCGAATTGACTGGTGAGGGTTGTGTTTTTGGAATCGCAAAAAGGACACATTACTTCTGCATTTTTTACTGAGGATAATGGATGCAAATGTTCGAAGGTGAGTTTGGGCGGCGGAGAAATTCCATACGCTTTTAATTTGGACTTGGTTTCTTCGCTCATCCAGTCGGTGGTCCAGGCGGGTTTGTAGATGATTTTTATTTTTACTTCTAAGCCCTCAGTACTTAGCTTTTCTTTCACCTCATCCTCCATCACCTTCATGGCAGGACAACCACTATACGTTGGTGTAATCACTACTACTACTCCACTTCCATCTTCCGAAAAAATCACATCTCTCACCACACCTAATTCAACAATGTTGATAGCAGGTACTTCGGGATCGGGAATTTGTTTTAGTAAATTCCAAATGGCATCAGTAGTTATGGGAGTAGATGCGCCCATCTTACCAAATGGCATCGGGATAAGCGCGCGGTAAATATTGCATTTCGGATAATAAATGTCCGAGATGTTCGGTATGTGCGCCATTGAATCCACCTTTAGATTGATAACCTCCAACAGGACGTTCTAATTTTGCTTTTGCGAATACTTCATTCACCATTTGATCCCATTCGGTACGCAACAAAGAAAGATCACATGCGATTCCATTTTTAATTAAAGTTTTATCTACTTCATCCATCTCGAATAACTCATCGGTAAACTGCCAAAGATTTTCCAAAGCATCTCTCACTTTCTCGTGACTTACTTCGGTACCATCACCTAAACGAACAATCCATTCGCTAGCATGACGAACGTGATACGTCATTTCCTTCAATGCTTTTTCAGAAAGTCCTGCGATGGTATCATCCTTACTTTTCACGAGCGTACGGAATTGCAAATACGACAAGCATCCATGTAAAAAAGAACGCATCATCGTATAAGCAAAATCGGTATTCGGTTGTTCAACTAAGCAACGATTTAAAAATTCACGTTCATTTCGGAAGTAAGCGATATCATCTTCGGTGCGGCCTTTTCCCTCTAATTTAGCGGCATAAGAATAAAATCCTCTTGATTGACCAATTAAATCGAGGCCCATATTACTCATTGCTATATCTTCTTCCAATACGGGTCCGTGTCCGCACCATTCACACATACGTTGCGCCAGAATTAAACTGGTATCTGCTATACGCACACAATATTTATACAAGGCGATATTCGTCTCCATTAAATTTGTTTGATGCCTTCCGGCGTTTTATAATAATTAGGCCAACGATACATTTTATCATTTCCTGGATCGAAGAATGGACCCATATCTTCGGGGGTGGATGCCGTTATAGCGACACTTGGTACCACCCAAATATTGATGGCTTCTTGTCGGCGCCCATATACATCACGTGCATTAAGCAATGCCATTTCTGCGTCGGGAGCGTGCACGTTTCCAGCGTGCTCATGCGCTGCACCATTTTTTTGCTGAGTAAAAACTTCCCAAGTGGGCCAATTATCCTTTGTTGACATATCTTTTAATCTTGAGTATTTTATTCTTTAATTTAATAACATCAAATTATGCTTTTGCTTTCTTTTCAGCATAAGCAACAGCGGCTTCTCGCACCCATGCACCATTTTTATGGGCATCATTTCTTTGTTTCATGCGTAACTTATTACAGGGGCCATTTCCGGTAATAACCGATTTCAATTCATCAAAATTAATTTCACCAAATTCATAGTGACGTGTAGTAGGATTCCATTTCAATTTATCGTCTGGAATTTTCACTCCGATGGCTTCAGCTTGCGGAACGGTACGATCGATAAAACGTTGGCGCAAATCATCATTTGAATACAGTTTTACTTTCCACTTCATCAAATCATCCGAATTAGGAGAATCGGCATCGGAAGGACCAAACATCATCAACACGGGCCACCAAAAACGGTTCACCGCATCTTGCGCCATTTCTTGTTGCTCTTTAGTGCCACGCATCATATGCGCCATGATCTGATATCCTTGCTTGCTATGAAAATTTTCTTCCTTACAAATACGAATCATGGCACGTGCATACGGACCATAAGAACATTTTGCCAAAGCTGTTTGATTCACGATCGCAGCTCCATCCACCAACCAACCCACAGCTCCCATATCGGCCCAATTTAAAGTTGGATAATTGAAAATACTAGCATATTTAGCTTTTCCGGACAAAAGTTGATCGATCATTTCGGCCCGATCGGTACCTAAAGTTTCGGCCCCAGAATAGATATAAAGTCCGTGTCCAGCTTCATCTTGAACCTTTGCCAACAACACTGCTTTACGCATTAAGCTAGGGGCACGCGTCAACCAATTTCCTTCCGGCAACATTCCAACTACTTCAGAATGTGCATGTTGTGACATCATTCTCAACAACTGCTTCCGGTATTTTTCGGGCATCCAATCTTTGGGTTCGATGGTCTTACCAGAAGCAATTCGTGCATTAAAGGCATCTATATGGGTCTGTTCATCTTCCTGAATTTGCGGGGTATTCATGCGTCTTCCTAGTTTTATGGTGTGAAATTATGATAATCTGAGTAGGCTGGCAAATGAGATTCATCAGCGCCCACACAAGCAAACAACAAAATGAACTCAATAAAAGTTCTATCAAGACATTAAATTTGAGGGGTACAGTGAAACAAGATAGGGACCTAATCGTAAACAAGAAGCTAAACCTCCAGACAATCACCTTAAACAACGTGATATACTTATATTTGCAGCCATGAGAACATTAAAACTAATATTTCTTTCACTTACTGTCTTGAGTTTGTTTTCTTGTCGAAGCGTTAACGACGTGGCCTACTTTCAAAAGGAGCAAAAAGTAAATCAAGAAAAAAAAGTGGTTTATCCTAACTTCAATACAGATCAAAAAAAGGAAATTCCGAATTATGAAAATATTATTCAAGTAAGTGATATTCTGAGTATTTATGTTTCCAGTTTAAGTCCAGAAGCCAGTAGTTTCTTTAATTCAATAGCACCCTTAGAGCGAAATGAACAAACTACCAATAGTTCATTTTCTACTCGAACCGATATTGGATATTTAGTAGATGCGCAAGGAATGATTGAATTACCTTTGATCGGAAAAATTAAGGTGACAGGATTAAGTACCTCTATTGCCAGAGATACATTAACTGCCCGATTGGAGAAATACCTGCAGTATCCCTCTGTTCGAATTTACATTGAAAATTTCAGAGTGACGATTCTTGGCGAGGTTAATCGTCCAGGTGTTTACAGTGTTACGAACGAAAAAATCACCATTCCAGAGGCACTAGGATTAGCTGGAGATTTAAACATATTTGCAGACCGAAAGAACATTACCATTATCCGTGATGAAAACGGAGAAAAAAAATACACAGAAATAGACGTTACCTCTCGTGAATTATTCGAGGCACCGTATTATTATTTACGTTCAGGCGACATCCTCTACATTTCCCCTGTGAAAGGCAGAGTAGCCCAAAGTGATAATTTTTATCGTGTACTTCCAATTGTAATGAGCAGCTTAACCTTGATCGCTGTAATCATATCGCGAATCATTAACTAATCTACCTAGAAGCATCTTTACTATGAGTGACCATAAACAGCAGCCACAACCATTTTCTTATCCTAACCAACAACAAGCTATTGGTGCGAGTGAGCCGCAATCTCAAGTTAATTTAAAGTTCCTTTTTAATAAATTCTTTCTTCGTCATTGGTATCTTTACGTATACACTTTAACGTTAGGAATTATTACTGCCTATTTCTATAATTGGTACTCTACCCCAATTTATTTTTCCAGTTGTACCGTTTTAGTAAAAGATGACAAGCAAAAATACAATGGCAATGATTTATTTTCTCAGTTAAATAATTTCAATACGGAAGGCGGCATTGAAACGGAGATTGGTATTATCCGATCACGTCAGATGATTTACAAAACGCTAGAAGAATTAGGATACAACAAAAGCTATTTTTTAAAAGGAGAAATAAAGACTTCAGAAATCTACAAAGATTCTCCCATTCGTTTAGTGGAAGATACTATGTATTCGATGGCAGCTTCTACTTCCATAAATGTAGAAATATTGGATGCTAAAAAATACAAAATTAGCTACAATCATCCAAGTGGTCCTCAAATTGGATATTATCTTTTCGGAAAAAAAGTAAACACCAAGATAGGACTGTTTAAAATAGAAAAAACAGATAAATTTAAAGACGAAGCATATTCCCGACCTGATTATACGAAAAGAAAAATCATTATTCGTTTTAACTCCATTGAAAACCTAACTGTAATCTATCAAACAGCATTAAAAGTTGAAAAAGTAAGTAAGCTTTCCACCATTTTACAAGCTTCCATTCAAGGACCGGTTCCTGCAAAAAATGAAGATTTTCTTAATAAGCTATTTGAATTTTACATTGCCAAAGGAATTGAGTTTAAAAACGAATATGCGGTCAACACGCTTCAGTTCATAGATGAACAAGTGGAATTATTAACACAGCAGATTGACGTAAATGAAGCCAACGTTGAACAATTTCGTGTAAAAAAGGGAATTACAGATTTAAGCGTGGAAGCATCCTCCTACTTAGAGAGTGTAAAAAACTTTGACGGAAAAATTTCTGAACTTCAAGTACAATTATCTTTTCTCGATTATTTACAGAATTACGTAGCTAAAGGAAAGGAATTATCGGGAAACATTTCGCCGGGAAGTATCTTAGTAAACGACCCGTTGCTCACCAATCTTATTCTAAAGATGAACGAGTTGGAAAATAAGAGGAAGTCGCAATTATCATTGGCGAAGCAAGCAAATCCATTGTTAGTGGGATTAAATATTGAAATCCAGAATACAAAAGCTGCTTTGCTCGAAAACATCAAGAGTTTAAGTAACGGATTGAAATCATCGCTGAATGAAGCCCTGTCACAAAAAGGACAAGTACAAGGCAAGCTTAGATTATTACCGGGAGCGCAACGTGAATTACAAACCTTAATGCGTGGTTCTAATATCAAAGAAACTCTATACTCTTATTTATTACAAAAACGTGCTGAAACCGCTATCATCCTTGCTTCTACCACTGCCGATAATCGCGTAGTAGATACTTCACGCACTTTTTTCAAACCTTTGAAACCGGTAAAAAGTTTAAGTTATTCTATTGCTATTGTTTTAGGCTTACTCATTCCTGGCATATTAATTTACACTCGTGATTTACTTAACGACAAAATTATTGATCGTTACGACTTAGAGCGACAAACTAATATTCCGATGTTAGGCATGATTGGCCTCAGTGCCTCGAAGGCAAATTTAGTAGTTACTGAAAAACCAAACTCGCATATTTCGGAAGCATTCAGATCCATCCGAACAAACTTACAATACTTCAATCAAAACAAAGATAAGAACATCATCATGGTGACTTCTTCCATCAGTTCGGAAGGAAAAAGTTTCTGTTCGTTGAATTTAGCAGTAATGTTAGCGATGTCGGGCAGAAAAACCATTCTTGTTGGATGTGACCTTCGCAAACCTAAAATTACGGTAGGTTTTGATTTCGTAAGTGAAATAGGGCTGAGTAATTATCTCATTGGACTCAACACCGAAAAAGAAGTTATTCAGAATTCCGGATCCATTCCTAATCTTGATATTATTCTATCGGGTCCAAAGCCACCAAATCCATCCGAATTAATTATTTCTCCTCGAATGGATGAATTGTTCGTTTATTTAAGAGCGAATTATGATAACATCATTTTAGATACTCCACCTGTTGGATTAATTACGGATGCAACAGTATTATCTAAGTACACGGATATTAATATTTATGTAGTACGTCAAGGTGTAACTCGTCGACATCATTTGAGTTTTGTAAATAAACTCTATAACGAAGGAAAGTTAAAAAATTTGTGTATCATTCTCAACGCCATGAAAGCTAACAACCGCAGTTATGGATATGGATATGAATATTCCTACGGATATGGTTACGGGTATGGATATGGTTATGGATACTACGAAGAAGATAACAAAGAAGGAGGCATCAAGGCAACTTTTAAATCCATCTTCGGTAAAAAAAGAAAAAAAGGCACTAGCACTTAAACGACAACGCCGTTAATGGCTACCCTGAGCGATTTATTCAAAAAGTTATTTAAAAGATTCGATCCTGAATCCAAGAATCTATTAAAAAATAGTAGCTGGGTTACCGTCGCCAATACACTGGGAGCGCTCTTCGCATTTATAAAAACCATTGCCATTACGCGAATTTTAGGAGCCGAATTATTTGGAACCTACGCTTTGGCTATTGCTTTTATCATTACAACTCAAGAATTTCTACGCTTAAACATTTCGATGGGACTTATTCGTTATGGAGCGATCTATGCCAGTGAAGATCGAAAAGACAAAATTGTTGCGCTCATTAAATTCAGTTTAGGTCTTAGTACTATTTCAGCCATATTATCTATCGTAGTGCTTGGTTTCTTTACACTATTCTCCTACTCCACTTTCATCAAAGCTCCTGACTTAACTTTATACATCATCGCTTTTTCAATTGCAAATAGTTTGAATTTTATTGATGCCATATCGAAAGCCAGCTTAAAATTATTTTACAAATTCAAAACCAATTCCATTATCCAAATGATAATGGATACCTTGGAAACAACCATCGTAATAAGTACACTATACTTTTACGGAGCAAACTTAGAAGCTTTTTTCACAGCCGTCATCTCTGCACGAATTCTAAACAGCATAACATGTAATATCGCTGCTTATCGGGAATTAAGTCTAGAACTCAAACCTTTTTTATCCAGTCAAGTTCAATTAATACAATACCACAAAAAAGAGTTCTTCACCTATATATTTGGAAATTCTCTAAGCAGCTCATTAAAAGTATTCATGAATCAAGGGGATGTATTATTATTGGGAAATATGGGGAGTACCACCTCCGTTGGAATTTACGCAACTGCCAAAAAATTGGCCTATGCTGTATTAACCTTAACAGATCCATTATCAAGCTCCATCTTCCCACAACTCTCACATTTGATAGCTTCAAAGGATCACCTTAAAATTAAGGTGATGATTAAAAAGATAACGGGAATCATGCTCATACCATCGATAATCGTGTTAATTCTATGCTACTTTCTTAAAACCATGATCATTGATTTTCTATTGGGAAAAGAATTTATTGCGGCTGCAGACCCCTTTATCATTTTACTAATTTGTGCTCTTCAAGGAGCAATATTCTTTTGGGCTCTACCTTTAATTCAAAGCATGGGACTAATCAAAAAGAGATTTCTTGTTTATCTTTCCGCCATCATTATCGGAGGTATCACGAGCATTCTACTGATACCAAGTTGGAATGAATCGGGTGCAGCCATTGGTCTCCTTGTGGCGAACTTATTTATCACATTTAGATTCTTACAAGCGGGATATAAAGAACTCAATCTGCATTCTATTTCAACAACAAAATAGTACTCAATACGTATACCAATAATTATCCTTCGAAATGAGCATTCTAGAAGCCAGCAGAAAATCAGTTGCATTTAAACATCCAATAGCAGCACTTTCCTTTTATATGGGAAACAAAAATGCATTACATGAAGCGATCATTCTAGATGCTGCAAAGTATATTTTTGGATCCAACACAGATCTTCGATTATGGAAGAATGCATTGTCTGAAATTACTTCCCAAGCACTCATCCCACCAAACAAAAATACATATGATGTAGTCGTTGGGAACAACTTGAATACGACTTTTGGAAAATGGATTTGGTGTTGTGTACGCGTTTTGCAACCCGATGCTATGATCGAAACCGGTGTTGCACATGGATCCTCTTCCTGGATAATTTTAAATGCCATGCACAAAAATGGGAAAGGGAAATTGTATTCGATCGATTTACCCAATCATGACACCAACAAAGATTACAACTTCCAAAACACGCAACCTGAAACAGGATGGATGGTGCCCGACATCTTAAAATCGCAGTGGGAATTACATCTAGGCTATGCTCAAGAACTACTTCCGATGTTATTGAATAAACTCCACAAAATTGATATTTTCTTTCACGACAGCGATCACAGCTATGAACATATGAAGTTTGAATTTGAAACATCCTCTCCATTCATTCGCAAAGGAGGTTTAATGCTGAGTGATGACGTACATAAAAACAATGCATTTGCTGAATACGTAGAAACTACTAATTATAAAGCTTTGCAATTTAACAAAGGAGGATGTGCCATTGCACAATAAATAATGTCGAATCCCTATATTATTTATTTATCGCCCTATGATATTCTACGGCCTCGAACCAATCAATTGAGTGATGTTCGATTTACAGAAGGCTTTGCACAAAACCATTGCCACACTCATCTTATCGTTCCTTATGTTGTTCGTACCGATAATATTTCGAAAAGCGAAGTTGAAGACACTTACGGTTTAAAAAGCCATATAAATATCCATTATTGTCCCACTCGATTTACCGAAGATGTAAAAGGCGGTTGGCAATTAGCTCAAGTAGCATGGCATGGAATAAGAAAGACGTTCACTATTCTAAAAAAACGCAAGAATAAAAATCAAACCTATATTATCAGTCGAAGTTCGCACTTACTACGACCTTATTTTATATTGAGAAAAATATTTCCTTCTCGTTTTAAAAATGTAGTGCTCATTCATTGGGCACATGATTACAATATCAGTTCAAGTCACACCCGCATCTATCAATTAGCCGATTATCTTCTTGCAACTAATAGCTCGATTTTAAATTCTATCTTAAAAAGGTCAAAAAGAAACAATAAAGAAGGAAGTTTTACCTTGAACCCAATCACGGAGGCACAAGCTGTTGAAAATATCACAAAAGAAGAAGCACGAAAAGAAGTAAAACTTGTTGAAATCAAAACACCATTAGTAGTCTACACAGGAAAAATTGGAATCAACTACGACCAGGAATTAAAATATATTTTAGAAGCAGCTCAACAATTACCTCATTACACTTTTCTTTTTACCGGAGGAAAACCAAAAACAGTAGCTTTCTGGGAAGACTATTGTTCAGGCTTAGGATTAAACAATATTCTTTTTACCGGATACTTGTCGGACTATAGAAAGATCAAATACTATCAATACAGTGCTGATGTTCTAATTTCATACTATACAAAGCAAGGACATGATGTGCGCTATAATTTTCCGAATAAAATTTGTGAATATATGTTGACCGGAAATCCCATGGTAAGTCCAAATTATCCAGCCACACGAGACCTTTTAACCGATAATAACTGTACTTTTACAACACCCGAAAACAGCCAAGCTTTAGCAAAAAGCATAAAAGAGATCATTGAAAATCCTTTACCAGCTCAGCAGAAAGCACTACAAGCCGCAAAGGATGTTCGAGAAATTACTTTCAAGAAAGTCGCAGCTCGACTATTAAAGCAATTCCCAAAATGAATGCGGAAAGAAATCTTAAGCTTTATTTAGAAAAAGGATATGTCACCAAGCAAGACCGAAAACTTTTACTTTTTCTTCTTTTCTATTCTTTTCAGATAGCTAAACGAGTTTTTTCTAAAATCAACAATGAAACTAAAGCATCATCGGGAACAACTTCTCCTTTAACACCAGCAGCTTACACAGGCAGGAATTCGGTTATCAAACTCATTCAACAACGACTTCAAGAATCATCATTATCTTCTATAAAAGCAGCCATCGTACATGGAAGTATTGGCGATGGAAACGAAATTAGCTACAGTGATCTCGATGGAATTTTAATAATAGATCCAAAAGAAATACGAAGTGCAAAGCATTTGTTCGAACTACATCAACTCATAAAAAAAACTGAAGAATTATTTTTTAAGCAAGACGCATTACAACACCATGGCTGGGCAATATTTCTCATGAACGATTTTCTAGATTTTAAAGATCATTTATTTCCGATTGACCTCATCCAAAACGGCAAAACTTTTTATGCAGCTAAAGGTCTATCGTTAGAAGTTCGAGTATCCAGTGAGCGTGATCAATATCAAATTGTTCTGCAAAACTTGTGTACTTCAATCGCGCATAAAACTTCCCATTTATCTACTTTAAAAAACCAATACATTTTCAAAAATTTATTGAGTGAAATTATGCTATTGCCTGCTGCTTTTTTACAAGCTCAGTATTCAAAAACTATTTCCAAAAAAGAAAGCTATTCTATATTAAAAAGTGATTTTCCAGCCATGGATTCAACAATTCTGGATTGGGCGAGTGATATTCGAAAAAATTGGGTGCAAGATCCGATCAATTACAAAACACAACTTTTTCACCAATTCAAAAGGGCAGGATTTCCAATTTCTTTCTTGGCCCCAAACACTCCCGAAAATATCAGAGTGCAATTGGATGAAAGCTGGAAAAATAAAGTCATTACACTTTGCAATTCACTCCTGATGGATTCAAATCAAAGCAAAGGATAGTTTACTCTTTCCATTACTTTTCCAGCGATAAGATTAAAATTTTCAATTTGTGTTTTCGTTAAGCGAGCGATAGATTCCTGGTTCATATCCTTAATTGCCGCACTCACCTTATGAATTTGAAAACTTTTACTAAAAATAGACTCATCTAAATCAGTTATGTTTAAAAATCTAGTTACCGTTCTCATCGCCTCCATCGGATTCAAAACCAAATCTTCATATTTTAACTGTAGTTGATTTTTCAAGAAAGGAATATCATTCAGTAAAATTTCATTAGAGACACTCCATTGCGACGCTGCATTCTCTATACTATGCTTTTCCTTTCGATGGATTCCTTCACAAACCGCATATCCATTTCGAAACAATGAAATAAAATAAGCATTTGGAAAATTCGCTTGCAACCATCGTGTTCTAGCGGCATTGAGAATCGTTTTTTCAATTAAAATTTTACGGGTCGGATGATTATAAAAATACCCCCATTCCTTTCTGAGTTTTTTCGCATCAATAGAGGTTACCGTATTCTCATCAAGATAAAAAAGTTTGGGCTTTAATGCCCACAAACGCGGGAGGTCGAAGTCGGCCCCACGTGGAAGTTGGCTACTATAAAATTGCCCTTCATTAGGCATGCTGCCAATCTGTGGATGTGTAGCAAGCAAATTATGGAGTAAAGTGGTACCGGAATTATAGCATCCTACAATAAAAACCCACTTCTCTGGTTGGGGTTCAGGTGTCAACAAATGACCCATCGACTTAGACTTTAATTTAGCCCATAGCTTCAGTTTTGTTGAAAACCCATTCATAGCCACAAATTTACATTAGTCTAATCAATGTTCTACTCGATATTACATTAAAAGTTACTTTTGCTTTAGACTAAATGAGCGATCAAATCCTAATTCTATTGAATGAACGAAGTCGGACTGACTTCCTCGATGAGCTAGAACCACTCATCACTTCCTTTTCCAATCATTCCCTTCTACTCTATTTCACACCCTCTTCTCCTGAAATTGAAATGGGTATTCCATTTCCTTTTCGCCAATTTCCAAGTCCGTATGCAGGGAAAATACACGTTCTAAATTCTGGGATTTCTATTGATGAGTTCAACATTACGCTGTTATTAAATTTGAGCGGACAGGATATTTTAGATGAACAATTGAGAAATATTCCAGAAATAAAATCCGACTTTTTCAGTCAACTGTACATGCAATATTGTCCAGCTATTATTCACGGAATTATTCGGCAGCATAATCAATGCAATTTTGAAGTGACATTAAGAGACGAAAAAAATGATCTTTACCAATTAACAAAAGGCTCATTTAAATTGCTGAATTATGATTATAAAAAAGCGCTAGCACTTATTTTTCTTGGGAATGTTCATTTATTAGCAGATGGGTTAAAGCGGTACTTCAAGAATTCTAAAGGAAGCTTAATCGAAAAAACATCTAGTACAGAGACTATTGATTCAGCAAAACTACATTTACTAAAACGCAGATTAAATCAGAACAAATTCAAACATCGTATTCGTCAACTCTTTTATAATGACAAATGGAACATTGGAATTATTGATGCTCCTATTGAAGAAGTAGCCTTACAAAAAGGTAAAAACTGGGAGGTAAAATGGTTTGAAGAAGCCAACGAATCTCAATTTAATGCTGATCCTTTTGGCTGCGAAATTGACGGGAATCAGCTCGTTTTTTTTGAAAATTACGTAGACGAAAAAGGAAATATCAGTTCAAAAATAAACAACGATGAAATTAAATTGCAACTGGATTTGCCCGTTCATTTAAGTTATCCTTATACCCTATTTCATGAGGGGAGATGGTATTGTTTGCCTGAGAAGAGCACATCCAATAAATTAGAACTTTTTCAAATTCATCCAACCACCCACCGATTAGAAGATCCGATAGAAATTCTTACTGACTTCAAAGCTGTGGATCCAAGCTTGATTCTATTAGATGATAAATGGTATTTATTCTGTACGGATGCCAGCGACAAAGGTGCAGATGTTCGATTACATATTTTTATTGCAGATTCTCTGACTGGACCTTATCTTCCACATCAAAAAAACCCAGTCAAAACCGACATTGCATCTGCTCGTTGCGGAGGAAAAATTTTTGTGCATAATAGATTTTTGTATCGACCATCACAAGATAGTAGTAAGACATACGGTGGAGAAATAGTGATAAATCGCATTGATTTACTCTCTGAGAATGATTTTTCAGAGACAGAGGTAAATCGCATTTCACCCGCCCATCTGCAAGGAAAATACAGTAAAGGATGCCATACAATTTCGTCTCTGGGAAATCGTACTTTAGTAGATGGGAAAAGAGAAATTTTTAGCTTTCGAAACTTTTTCCAAAAATTCCGTAAAAAACAGAATGCTTAATATGCGATTTATCGATCATCCTCAGCCTACTGCACGTAGTTTATACGACGCTGCAATACAGGGAATTGTTGATCGCAACAAGCATCTACCTGGCTTAAAATCAATTGTTCAATTCGGAAACATTACCACTCCTGGAATTTCTGATATTGACCTCTTATTCGTTTTTAGAAGCGAACAAGCCTGCCTTGCAACTGGACTAGAAAATTTACCAGCAGCACATAAAAGCTTATTTACGCATGGCATCATGGCTCTTTCCGATCATCAATATTCTGACAACGAATACTTTACACTTTGGAGTGATCATCATTTAGTTTGGGGCGAAAATCCATCTAAAGAAGAAAGAATACGCAGTGATGAAGATGAAACCTTATTAAAAATCCAAACTGCGATAGAATTTCTGATTGCCAATTTCATTGATATTAAGGTTCAAAAAGAATATCAAATTGTAAAACTTCGGGCACTACTTCAACACATGAAGGGTATTTTGTATGACCTCGATTACCTTGACGATTCTCATAGTATACTACATCCTCATTTATTAGAACTAAAAGATATCATTCGCAATTGGTTTGAAGCAATTCCCTCTGAAAAAAAATTAATAGATTGGTTTTTCTCCTTTGAAAAGCTCTACGATCAATATGTGCATCAGGTATTGCTAAAACATCCTATGTACTTACCATCCAGAGATGTTTTGCCAATTTCAAAAAATATGATTTTGAAAAATGATTCCAGCGTTGACTTCAATAGAAAGGGAATTTTACTTCCTACTTTTCTCAGTTTTGCAGGTCGCTCGTATGTTAAACTTCAACATCGATTTAATCGTTTCACGGTTTCTTGTCCACTCACACACCAAGCCGCACCCATTGTGAAAGAGCGATTTGAATTTTTAGTTCGAATGAAAGAGTATAACCGACAATATTTGCCTAATTTTATGACGATAACCACTAGCATTACAGCCAAACTTATCTAACATGAGGTGGACAAATCCGGGTGCCATCATTGAGAATACTATTCGCGCCAATCAATTAAAAGCATTCTTTGAAAACCATGGTCAAAAAGAATGTTTATTGGATTTAGGATGTGGTCCACGCCCCTATTTTTCCATTTACCAGCCTTATTTCTCAAAAACGATTGGTGCCGACCTAGCCGATTCACCTTTTCCGAAAAAAGAAATTGATATTTACTGTAGTGCCACAGCAGTTCCATTACCAGATGAAAGTGTAGATGTAATTTTATGTACGGAAGTATTGCATGATCTTCCTGAACCTGATTTGTTTTTTTCAGAGGTAAAACGATTATTAAAAAAAGGCGGAGTATTAGTAATGACAAGTCCATTTGTAGTTCCCATCGTTGATGGCTCCTTCGACCATTATCGCTACACTAAGCAGGGATTGATCTATCGAATTCAAAAATCAGGACTTGAAGTTTATTCGATAAAGGAAGTAGGTGATTTATTTGCTACAGTCGTTACCTTAAGCATTAAACCCATCTTAAAACTCTTCAATACCCTCTCTAAAATGTTACGCATAAAGGCCATATACTCTGTTTATAATCCCTTTTTGTTTATTTTAGTAGTATTACCACAGCTTTTCTACTTATTTCTATCCAATGTTCCACTCGTAAAAACTGTCTTTAAAAGATTTCGATACGGACCGATCGGATATGTATCTATTGCCCAAAAATCTACGTAAAAACGCGAATGCTTCCTCTCAAAATACTCCATATAATTTGGTCGACCGAAATGGGTGGAATTAGTAAAGTTGTTTTACATCTTTGCGAGGAACAGCAAAAAGACAAAGAGTTGCAAGTAAGTGTATTTTGTGCTAAAGGTAAATCGGCATTATTTGAAGCCTTCGAAAAAAAAGGAATTCCCATTATCGCAGGATCATTTAAAGGTGCGCTACAAATTTCATATTCCGCTTACCATGAAATCAAATTATTAATGACAAAATTTGATCTCATTCATTTTCATTCTTACAATCCGCTCTTAGCTAAAGCAGCAAAGCAGAGTGGTAAAAAAATAGTTTATACAGAGCATGGAAATTTTGGCCTAGGAAGAAAAAAGAAATTGAAAGATGTAATGATAAGTTGGATGCAAAAACAGTTTTTAAATAAACGAATTGATGCCATCACATTCAACTCTGCATTTACCAAGTCCGAATCCGTACATCGTTTTGGATTAACTCGCCTCCTTAAAGAAATCATCTACAACGGTGTTCCATCCAATTCAAATTCCACTACTCCAACCCATCTATTTCGAAAATCAGATGGCGAATATCTTATCGTTGCTATTGGTCGACTTGCTCAAGTAAAACGATTTGATCGATTACTAAACGCGCTATCAAAAATTGAAAATTCGAATTTCAGATTAATAATCATGGGAACTGGTCCTGAAGAGCATTCCTTAAAAAAACAAACAATCGAATTGAACATCGCTGACAAAGTGAGTTTTGCGGGACAGGGCAATTCACTTCAGTTGATACATGAATCCAATCTTTGCGTGATTCCAAGTCAAGGAGAAGCATTTGGATTGGTTGCAATCGAAGCTTATCAAGCCGGAAAACAAGTTCTCGTATTTGAAGACGGTGGTGGTGTTACTGAAATCGTAAAACAACTGGAGCCGAATTCAGTCATTAAAACTGAAAGTGAATTAGGTGAACTTGTTTCAAGCTTGATACATGCACCCATCCAGCACGACGAATTGAAAATAAGTGCGAGAAAAAACCATGCAGCACAATTCTCTATGCAGACGATGTCATCAAAAATAAAAAATCTATATTTATCCATCTAAGCTATGTGCGGCATCAACGGAATTTTCTACATGAATGGCAATTCACTTGCAAATAGCAAGGAGTTAGTTCGTGTGATGAATTCATCAATCGCACATCGTGGCCCTGATGACGAAGGCATTTGGTCGTCTATGGATGATCGGCTTTTTCTAGGTCATCGCAGATTGAGTATCATTGACCTCTCTGCAACGGGACACCAGCCCATGATAGACGAAATAGGAAATGCAATCGTTTTCAATGGCGAAATTTACAATTACAAAGAGATAAAAGATGCACTCAGTCGAGAAATCCATTTCAAAACAGGGAGTGATACCGAAGTAATCTTAGAACTATACAAACAACATGGACATGCTTCATTAAAGCAACTCAATGGAATGTTTGCCTTTGCTTTTTGGAATCAACACAATGAAACACTTTTTCTTGGGCGTGATCGTGCAGGAAAAAAACCCTTGTACTACACTTTACACGATGGGAAATTTGCCTTTTCATCCGAGATAAAAGCATTACTTACTCTTCCTTGGATTAAGGCCATTCCTGATCAAGAAGCATTATATCATTTTCTCACCTACAATCAACTTCCGGCTCCACTCACCATGTTTGAAGGCATTCACAAGTTGGATGCCGGAGAGTGTATGACATTACACAAAGGACACATCAAAATTGAGTCCTACTGGAACATTGAGCCACAAAATTTCGAGACAAAATCAGAAAAAGATATCAGTGATATCCTCTATCAGCAATTAGAAAAATCAGTAAGCTACAGAATGGTTGCGGATGTACCGGTAGGAGCATTTCTGAGCGGAGGTGTTGACTCAAGCGCTGTCGTAGCATTAATGAGAGCACAAAGCTCAGCGACAATTAAAACATTTGCAGTAGGATTCGATGGACAATCGAATTACGACGAAAGAATTTATGCTGACAACGTTTCAAAAATGTTCAACACGGAACATCATGAAAAAAATATAAAGCCTGAAGACATTGCGAATAGTTTGCCACTAATCATCGACAGTTTTGATGAACCTATGGCGGATGCAACCTGTATTCCTATATACTTTATTTCCCAACTAGCTCGTGAAAAAGGTACCATCGTTGTTCAAACTGGTGATGGAGCGGATGAATTGTTTTCAGGATACAGGGCATGGATGAAATATCAAAAAATTTATCCTTGGTATCACATTTACAATAAATTTCCAGCAGTAGTTAAAAAGGGAATGGCAAGTATTGTCAATGAAACCAACGACGAAGCTTCTGCCATGCGTGAAATTTTTTCAAGAGCAGCGTATGGACAAGAACTATTTTGGGGTGGTGCAAAGGCATTTAAAGAAAGTACCAAGCGAAGTTTTTTGACTGCACCCTACTTAGCAAATATTGGAGATATAAACTCATACTCTATCATACAGAAATACAAGCGCGACTTCATTCAACTTCAAGCGAAATATCCCTGGCTAACCGATACGGATTGGATGTGTTACTTAGGATTGAAGTTTCAAATTCCCTCGAAATATTTATACCGAATGGATAAACTAGGAATGGCGAACAGTATAGAAATCAGAAATCCCTTTTTGGATTACAATGTGATTAATACCGCTTTTTCCATCCACTCGAATTATAAAACAAAAAACAAAGAACCAAAATATATTCTCAAGAAAAGTCTAGAACGCATTCTCACTCCAGAAATTCTTTATCGTAAGAAAATGGGATTCTGTGTACCCTTACAGGAATGGGCAGGAGAAATTATGCTGGACTACACCGAACAAAATCTTAAATCCTTTACTCGAAACATCGAACTATTCTCCGAAGCCGGATTGAATGCACAAATTCAAGCCATCCGCAAAGGAAACAAAGCATACACAAATCAACTATGGACCATTTATTTTTTAATGGCCTGGTTTAAAAAATGGATGTCGGCCTAATGCAAAAAGTTGTACTCATCACCAACATACCTACTCCTTATCGCATTCCTTTATTCAATGAATTGAATAAACAAATGCTTCAAGAAGGGATGGAGTTGCATGTGATTTTTTCGGAATCAGGTTACAAACGAAGAAAATTTGAAATTGATTATACTCAAATTCAATTTCCGTTTACCATCTTAAATGGTGGAACTGTAACGTCCAACAAAAATGTAGAGAAAACATACTTTTTTTACAAAGGACTTTGGAATACACTCGATAAATTACAACCTAAAAAAATTATTGTGGCAGGATTTTCAGCTGCCAGCATCATCACAGCCAGTTGGTGTAGTCGCAATAAGAAATCATTTTCAATTTGGAGTGGTAGCATTGAAACTGAAGCCAGAAATAGCTCCTGGCTTCGAATTCTGCTTCGTAAGCAACTGATAAAGCGAGCCCATTCCTTTATTGCATACGGTAGTTTGGCCGCCAAATATCTCATTAAAATGGGAGCGCCAGAGCAGAAAGTGACTATTGGAATTAATACCGTTGATACGAGTTTCTTCGCAAAAGAATCTGCAACGAACAGAGATAGTCTAACGAATGAAAGCAAGTTTACATTTACCTATCTGGGATATTTAGTTCCTCGCAAGAATGTTAGTCTTGTTTTTGAAGCTGCGGCACTTCTTCTAAAAGAAAGAAGCGACTTCCGGATACAGATCATTGGGGATGGAGAAAGTAAAAGTCAGTTAGAAGCTTTATCAATTAAATTAGGTCTCAACGAACATTTAGAATTTACAGGATACAAGCAAAGAGCGGAACTACCAGTCTATCTTGCAAAGACTAACGCTTTACTCTTCCAAAGTGATTTTGATATTTGGGGCCTCGTTTTAAATGAAGCGATGGCAGCCGGATTGTGCTGTTTGGCTACTAATCATGCAGGTGCTACTTTTGACCTAATAAAAGAAGGGAAGACTGGATTTATTGTCGATTATAAAGATCAAAAAAAGGTTGTAGATAAAATGAAGTGGATGATTGATCACCCAAAAGTAGTAGTTGAAATCGGCAAAAATGCAGCTAACTATATTTCTGAAAATGCTAATTTATCCATCTCCGCAATTGGATTTATCCAAGCGCTAAAAAAATAGAAAGATGAATTTCAAACAATGGTGGGCATGGTATAAAGGTTCTCCGCTTTACAAAAAGTGGTTCATCCTACTTATTCTATTGCGTCCGTTGATCGATAATTTTTATGAGTTAAAAGAAACCTCCGCATTAGCTTCACCGCTTTACATTGTAGGAATATTAACTCCTATTTTAATTTTACTGAGTACCATTGCAGTTGGATTTCCAAAAGCACCGCAAGCATTAGAAGCCATTCCATTTAGAATTTGGGGCGCACTGGTTGTATTTAATGCAGCCACCTTCTGGTTTATTAACTTAAGTGTTGTTGCCTTTGGTGATTTAATTAAATATACAACGCCCGTATTATTGTTCTTTTATACTCGAAGAATTGTACAATCCAAAACCGATCTTCATGGAATACTGACCGCATTTCTAATTTCATGTATATTTCCATTTACGGTTTTTTTATATGAGTCATTTGTAAATCCAATTGCCATCGAGTACATTTCTCAAGGACGCGGTGGCGGATCACGTATTCGAGGAGCTTATGCCGATGTAATGAACTATGCCATCTTCTTCATATTGTTTTTACTAATCATGTCCTATTATTTTGTACAAAAGCTTTATACTGTAGGAAACTATATTCAGATCAAAACATGGCACATGGTACTTACCATTTTCTTTGTTGCCTATGGGCTAACTCGAATTAATCACGTTTCTTCATGGGGAGTTTTTCTTTCTTTGATCATCATACTTCTAATTCACAACCTTAGAAATACTCGAGGTTTGTTATTTGTATTCGTTTTTGTATTTATCATTGGCGCCTTTTTTGCACAAGATTTATACATTGACCATATTGAACCTCTGATTGGTAAAGAAATCTTAGTAGTTGAAGGAGAATCTGATTCCGATCAAGCATTCAATGGCCGGATGACAAGGTGGGAAAAATATTTTGAAACTTGGGAACAGATGCCGCCAATTAATCACTTCATTGGCATTACAACCGCCAATTTTAAAGAAACCGTAGTGATGATTGGAGGGGGAATGCACAGTGATTATGTCCGACAATTATTCATGACTGGATTCATCGGACTATTTTTTTATGTTATATTTCTTTTTTCAGTTTTATCAAGATGGGTGCGTTTAGCGATGCCTGAAAAATACTTGATAGCTGCCACATCTTCCATGATGATACTTTGGTCGATTACAACAGTACCTACCTTATATGCCCCACTCCTGTATATAGTTTATCCTGTGGTTGCATACGTTTTACTCCCAAAAAATCAACAGGTCTGATGAACAACAAGCCTACCGTTTGCATTTTTGGAAAGCTCCCTCCCCCCTTTATGGGTCCTGCCATAGCAACACAAATTTTATTGAAATCAGGTCTCAATAAAAATTTCAATTTAGTTCACATTGATACAAAAATTAATGAGGACCTAAAAAGCATGGGCAGCTGGAGTTTAAAAAAACTTTTTAAAAATATAAGTATCTATTCTAAAATTGTCAAGACCGGAAAAAATTCAAAGCCTGATTTAGTTCTAATTCCAATTAGTCAAAGCACCATTGGGTTCTTAAAAGATTCCATTTATGTTTTACTTAGTCGACTTTTTTGCAAGAATATTGTGTTGCACCTTCGAGGAAGCGAATTCAAAATTTGGATGGATCGCTCTTCTTTTTTAACACGATTTTATGTGAAGTTAATATTTAACTTATGCTCTGGTGTTATTGTTTTAGGGAACAATTTGCGCTATTTATTTAAAGGATTTTTTCCTGAAGAAAAGATATTTGTTGCTCCTAACGGAGGCGATTATATCATACCGGATCGAACACTTACAGATTCTTCGACAACGCAAATTCTCTATCTGGGGAATTTACAGTCGTCAAAGGGCATAGAAGATGTCATTGAAGCGATTCGACTTCTTCCGTCAGAAATAAAATGTAAAATATCAGTAAACGTATTAGGCGGTTGGAGAAATGAACAAACCAAACAAAGTTGTTTAGAAACAATCAATGTAAACCATCTCCCTATTACTATTCATTCGCCCGACAAGAGTGAACAAAAACTACAGATGATGAGTAATTCTGACATCTTTGTTTTTCCACCCCGTGCGCCGGAGGGTCATCCTTGGGTAATTGTTGAAGCGATGGCAGCAGGGCTACCCATTATTAGTACGGATAGAGGGGCGATTATTGAATCCGTACACCATGAAATGAACGGATTCATTGTACCTTTGAGTGATCCTCAAGCAATTGCAAACCATATTCAGGAACTTATTAATTTCCCCGAAAAAAGGCAACGAATGGGGCAAAATTCTCGTAAACACTATTTGACTAATTTTACAGAGGCTGCCATGGTGGAAAATTTGACTCAGATTTTCCACAAAACAATGAAAAATTAAGATGGAACAACTCACTCAAAACTTAAAAGACGGACATATGCAATTGCTGGAGGTTCCGTTTCCTGCCTTAGGGGCAGGACAAGTTTTGGTGCGTAATCATTTTTCGTTGATCAGCGCGGGCACTGAAGGCAAGACGGTGAAAGATGCACGGTTAGGATACATCGGAAAAGCACGTGCTCGAAAAGAAGAAGTAAAAAAAGTAATACAAACTGCTAAAACGATTGGGCTCAAAGAAACCTATCGTTTAGTCATGAATAAACTGGATGCACCCAGTGCATTAGGATATAGTTGTGCCGGCGAAATCATTGCTATTGCCGATGACGTAAGAGATTTTAAAATAGGCGATTTAGTTGCCTGTGGAGGAAGCAGTGCAGTGCACGCAGAGGTAGTAGCAATACCCATCAATTTATGTGTACGCTTACATGCCGATGCATCTTTACAACATGCTGCTTTTACCACCTTGGGCGCTATAGCTCTTCAAGGAATTCGTCAAGCCGATTTAAGACTAGGAGAAAACTGCCTTGTTATTGGATTAGGATTAATCGGACAAATTACGCTACAACTTTTGCGTGCTTCCGGAGTAAATGCAATTGGAATTGATATCGATCCTTCACAAGTTGATTTAGCAAAACGAAATGGATTTACTAATTCTTTTGTAAGAAATGAAACCCAGCTTGAGTCGGCAGTTTTGCATTTAACTGCAGGACACGGTGCTGATGCGATCATCATCACAGCGTCTGCTTCCTCATTGGACCCGATTGACTTAGCCGGAACCTTATGTCGAAAAAAAGGAAAGGTAATTGTTGTGGGAGCTGTTCCAACAGGCTTTACCCGCAAAAATTTTTACATCAAGGAACTTGAATTGAAAATGTCGTGTTCGTATGGCCCTGGCCGTTATGACAGCGAGTATGAAGAGCAAGGAATGGATTATCCTTATGCTTATGTGCGATGGACCGAGAACCGCAACATGGAAACATTTGCTGAACTCATCTACACCAAACAAATAAATATCGATTCGCTACTTAGTCATGTTTTCACTTTTGCTGAGGCTAAAAATGCTTACGATCTAATCCTTGAAAAATCAGAGCCGTTTACAGGCATTTTGTTGAAATATAATTTAGAGAAGGCATTAAAAAATTCGATATCCATACGAAAAGAGGAATACCAAACCGTTGAACAAGTTTGTGTTGGGATGATAGGTGCAGGAAGTTTTGGGCAAAATTTTATACTTCCAGTGATAAAGGAAAAAGTTTCATTACAAGGTATCGCAACAGCTCGACCCAATTCAGCGAGAAATGTAGGTGATAAATTTGGATTTAGCTATTGCACGGGTGATGCATCTGAAATTGTAAACGATACTGCCATCAATACTTTGTTTATTGCAACTCGTCATGACAGTCACGGTAAATATGTGATAGAAGGATTAGCTAAAAACAAAAATGTGTTTACAGAAAAACCACTTTGCATTCATCGTGAAGAATTAGAAGAAATAAGAAAAGTATTTTCATCAAGCGATTGCAGATTGATGGTTGGATTTAATCGGAGATTTGCTCCGATGAGTGTTCAATTAAAACAAAAATTAAACACCAACGCTCCTCTTGCCATTTTGATGCGAATTAATGCAGGAGTAGTCGCAAAAGATCATTGGATTCATGATCCTAAAGTTGGCGGCGGAAGAATTAAAGGAGAAGTTTGTCATTTCATTGATTATGCAGCTTTTTTAGCAGACAGTACTATTGCAGAAGTTTCCGCTACAGCCATGAGTGATTCAAGTGGATTAGAAGATACGTTGAGTATCACATTAAAAATGGAAAATGGCAGCATCGCTACCATTGCTTATTTCTCCAACGGAAACAAAGAAGTTAGTAAAGAATATATCGAGGTCTATAATGGAGGATTGATTGCTAAAATTGATGACTTCAAAGAATTAACCATCTCCGATTCAAAGGGCAGTAAGAAATCAAACGGAAATCAAGATAAGGGGCATAAATTAGAATTAGAAGCTTTTGTACAAGCCATCAAAACAGGAAACGCTTCGCCTATTTCGTTTGAATCACTTTACAATTCAACCTTAGCGGCATTTGCAGTTGTTGAATCCATCTCTCAAAACGGTAAAAATATTTCACTAAACTCGTTATGACTCCCAATGAGAAAATCATTCAGTCGATAACGCTATTGAGGACATTTATCGAAAACGAACATTACAAAGGATACGATCCATACGATGGACTTACTTCTCCCTTGTTTCGTCTACCCATCTTAAAATCAAATCATAAACTTCGCTTTTTATCTCAGCAATTTGTAAAACGCTTTCCTTTAAACATTCGCCCCATTTTAGGTATACAAAAACGGCTTAATCCCGTAACGGTAGGACTTGCTATTCAAGGCTATGTTCAAATGACCACTCCTTCCAACTCCAAATTAAATCAGAAAAAGATTGTTGAGTTAATTCAAGAACTTCAAAAATTAATTCCTTCCGGTTATACGGGTGCGTGTTGGGGGTATGATTTTCCTTGGGAGGCTCGCTATGCCTCCATTCCGGCCTATCAGCCTACACTTGTGGCAACTGGAATTATCAGCAATGCGCTCTACTTAGCCTGGAAAAAATTGGGTATTGTAGAAGCTAAAGAATTAATAGTACAATGTTGTGCTTTTACAGAAAAACATATTCATCGTTCAACAGAAGTGGATGGAAGTTTTTGTTTTTCCTATTCACCTTTCGATAAAGAAAAAGTTTTTAATGCAAGCATGAAAGGTGCGCGATTAATGGCGCAGGGTTTTGAGATCACTGGAAATCAAGAATGGAATTACATGGCAAAAAACGCTGTGGCTTATGTTATGAAGTTTCAGCGTGAAGATGGTGCGTGGATCTACTCCCAACGTGAAACAGGAGCATGGATTGATAATTACCATACCGGTTATATTCTGGATTGTTTAGATGAATATCAAAACTGCACCAATGATTCCACCTGGAGTTTAAACCTCAGCAAAGGAATACAATTTTACTCCAGTACTTTCATTTTAGAAAATGGTCAACCCAAATTCTACGATAAAAATCCCTGGCCAGCAGATTGTACCGCGGCTGGACAAACATTACTAAGTCTTAGTCGATTTGGATATCGAGACCTGGCTAAAAAAGTTGCGTTATGGAATATTGAAAATATGCAACACAAAAAAGGATATTTCTATTTTAGAAAGTATCCCTATTATACAAATACTTCTAATTTCATGAGATGGTCGAACGCCTGGATGTTCGCCGGCTTGACCACATTAAACATTACCAAATAGAAAAATGAAATATTTATTTTACTTGGCGCACCCGGCCCACTTTCATCTCTTCAAAAATACCATGAGTATTTTGAAGGAGAATGGTCATTCGGTATTGGTGACTAGTAAAACGAAGGATGTTTTGACGAAATTATTAGAAGAAAGCAACATTGAATTTATCAACATAGCAGAAGAAGAAAGAAAAGATTCACGATTCGGAATTTTAACCTCATTCATGAAACGAACATTTTCACATTGGAAAATTGCGCGTTCCTTCCAACCTGATTTATTCATATCGACGTCTGCAGAATTTGCACCGTTTGCAAAATTACTTGGCATCAAAACGATTGGCGTGTTTGAAGACGACTTAGAAATATTTCCAATCTACAGTAAAGTATTTGTCCCCTTTCTGGCTCATCAACTCTGTCCGGAGTCGTGTAGTGCTGCGCAATGGAACCATCACCCCAAAACTATTAAGTACAAAGGAAATCATGAGCTAGCTTACTTAAGACCCAACTATTTTACTCCGGACTACAAGAAAGTTGAAGGAATATTTGAAAAGGAAAAATTAAACTTCTTCATTCGGTTTGCCAAACTAACGGCATGGCATGACGAAAACAAAAAAGGAATTACCGATCAGTTGGCGCAAAAAATCATTGAAATCTTAAAGCCATTTGGCAAGGTTCATATCTCATCTGAAAGAGAACTTTCTCCGGCACTTGAGGCTTTCCGGGTTAAAGTAAAAGCATCCGACATTTTGGATGTATTATATTTCGCTGACTTATATTTAGGAGATAGTCAAACCATGACTGCTGAAGCGGCCGTTTTAGGCACACCCAGTATTCGATTCAACGACTTTGTTGGAAAGCTTGGTTATTTAGAAGAGTTAGAAAATCCCTATGGACTTACCTTCGGAATTCCCACCGATCAACCCGAACAATTACTTCAGAAAATAAAAGAAATTGTAAACACGGAAAACCTAACAGCTACTTGGCAAAAGAAAAGAGAACATTTCTTGAAAGACACCATTGATCCGACTAAGTTTTTCGTTTGGTTCTTTGAAAACTATCCAAGCAGTGCCTTAGAATTAAATAAAAACCCATCAGCACAAGAACGATTCAGAGACCATGCAGCGTGATTTCACACTCCTAAAATACAAGCAACTACTTGAAGCTTTTCAACGTAATGGCTATGCTATGATTGCATATGAAGATTTATTTTTAAATTCTATCCCTGCTAAATATGTGATCATGCGACATGATGTAGATGATTTACCGGCTCAAAGTTTAGCAAAAGCAGAAATTGAAAAAACTATGGGCGTCCGCAGCACCTACTATTTTAGAGTCGTGGAAGAAAGCAATCACCCTGATATCATTAAAAAGATTGCAGCACTTGGACATGAAATAGGTTATCACTATGAAGATTTATCACTCACCAATGGAAATTTAAAAAAAGCGATTAAACTTTTTGAAAAAAATTTAAATTACTTCAGAGGATATTATCCTGTAAAAACAATTTGCATGCACGGAAGTCCGGCTTCCATATGGGATAATCGACTTATATGGAGAGACTACTCCTATAAAAATTACGAAATACTTGCAGAACCTTATTTTGATATCAACTTCAATGAAACGCTTTACCTTACCGATACGGGGCGAAAATGGAATGGAAATAAAGTCAGTGTTCGCGACAAAGTGAAAGCACCTTTTCAGCAAGGATTTAACTTTAAAAGAAGTAATGACATAATTAAGGCTGTAGATAAACAACAGCTTCCTACAAAAATCATGATCACTACTCATCCTCAACGTTGGCACAATGATCTAGGGCCTTGGCTTAAAGAACTTATCTTCCAAAATATCAAGAACACCATAAAAAAATATTTCTACGTAGCAAATCCTATGACGGAATAACATGTCGAGTAAATATGACATCCATACAGAATCTTCTTTCATCCTCAACGCAGGATGGAAAGAGTATGTATTAAAACATGCGGATGGAAATTTTTTCCAGTTGCCCGAAGCATATGAACTATTCCAACACGTTCCCGGATACACTCCATTCGTCTTTGCAGCTATAGATAACAGCGGAAAAATTGCCGGAATATTAGTTAGTGTGTTGCAACAAGAACCGAAATTTTATGCTAAGCTCACTAGCCGAAGCATTATTTGGGGAGGTCCGTTAGTGGACAATGCTGAAGTTTGTGAACTTTTATTAAAACAATATCAAAACACGCTTGGAAAGAAAGCCATTTACACTCAATTCAGAAATACATTCGACACGACTCAATTGAAATCTTCATTTCAAAAAATGAACTTTCAATATCTTGAACATTTAAATTTCTTAGTACATACCGAAGCAGAAAGTCCCGACAAATTACTTTCTGCCATGAGCAAGAGCAAATCCCGACAAATCAAGAAAGGATTAGGTAGTGCTGAAGTTATTGATACCAACCGCGAAGAAGATGTTAATGATTTCTATCAACTACTACAAAACCTTTATAAAGAAAAAGTAAATAAACCTTTGGCCCCAAAAGAATTTTTTGATTTCTTTAGAGAACATCTGGTACCTAAAGGTCTCGGTAAATTCTTATTGATACGACATGAGGAAAAAATTATTGGCGGAATTGTCTGTCCCATCTTTCCTGGAAAAGCTATCTACGAGTGGTATATTGCGGGGATGGACAAAGAATACAAAGATCAATACCCAAGTATTCTTTCCACATGGGCAGCGATTGCTGAAGGTCAAAAAATGGGCTTGAAGCATTTCGATTTCTTAGGTGCTGGAAAACCGGATGCAGATTATGGTGTAAGAGATTTTAAAGCAAAATTTGGTGGTGAATTGATTCAGTATGGTCGATACGAAAAGATCCACCAACCTATCTTAATGAAAATTGGAATACTTGGATTAAAATTGCTTAAATTTATAAAATGATTTTAGCAGATGGGAATTAGAAAACGAAATATCCTGCAACAAACATGGGTCAAATTCATGCGCTTTCTAGTGGGTTATTTTCCGGCTAATAAAATTAGAGTTTGGGCATTGCGTCAATGCGGGTTTAAGGTGGGCAATAAAGTATATATTGGCCCGAACATGGTTTTATCGATGATGAATTCAGATGACTCTTGTGAATTAGAAATCGGCGATCGTGTATCCATAGGACCCAGAGTAAGTTTAATTCTTTCTTCGGATGCAAATAATTCAACACTCAATGACATCTTCCCTCCTATTCGCGGAAAAATTTACATTGCAAATGATGCCTGGATTGGCGCCGGTGTGATTATATTGCCCAATGTGAATATTGGATCACGTGCCGTTTTAGCTGCGGGAGCAGTAGTAAATTCAAGTGTAGAAGAAAACACAATGGTGGGTGGTGTGCCAGCTAAAGTGATTAAGAAGCATAGTTGATTTTTACAAGTATATCATCTGCTATGAATATAAATTTAAATTAAAAAAATAATAGATACTTAAAAACTATTCATTTTGAACCTGCCTGCCGGCATTGCCCCGCTGAAGCTTTAGCGAAAGCGATGCAGGCAGGCACGGATTACACCATCTTTCGCTAAAGCTTCATATTGTAAAACGGATTAATAGGATTAAAACGGATCTCTCTATAAGCATATTAAATCACTTACTTTAACAAAGTCGATTAAGCTTCATCTAATATAATCGCTTCCTTCAACAACTTTCTAATTGCTTTTTCATCGATTTCCTCTACAGATTGGAAAATCTTATAAAATATTTGCTTGTTGGTTCCGTGAATTAAATAATGATCTACGTCCTTTAATTTGCAACCATACCAAAATCCTAACAGCACTCCTGATTTAATTCCTCCTCTCGGAATTGTCGCTGGCCAAACAATACAAATTCCTTTGTGTCCATAAAAATAAGGCACATTGTAAGAAATTTTCTCTTTACATCGTCTAGGTAATTCATCGGTTATAATTTGACGCAAGACATCAACCATCATTCGTTCGTGCAATGGTAATAAATCATACAAAGCAGCAAGAGAACGAATTTTTATGGATTCGAATGTAGTCATGCTCTTAAAGAAATACCATTCAAATTACTTACTCCGTACTAAAACTATCTGGATTCGTAATCGGAATTAATGCCTCTGTTAAACTAAAACTCTGAATACCTTGTGGAATATAAAATGGATTTTTACTCCAAGTCTCAATGCTATTTCTATGCTTAACCACTAAATAATAGGTCTGTTGCCATAAAGAAGGCGGAAAAACAAAATTCACATAACCACTTGAATTCACTACACCCGTTGCAGTATGTTGAACGGCGTATGGTGTCGTTGGCGATCTCAACTCAAAATGAATTGTGTCGGTTAATTGCAGTGTTGAATTTACAACAGGTGTCATTGTATTGGATCCGGTGTAAAATCCTTCTACAAAAAGACGCAAAGAAATCGTTACACTGCATGGATTCAATGGATCTAACAAATTATAGCTTGCTGTTTTTACACAACCATTATTATCGGTAATTTGAAGCTGATAAACACCAGCGATTAGGCTATCTATTCCAGTACTGTCGGGCAGGATACTCAACGAATTTATAGTTGTATTATTTTTTACATTCGACAGCTTCGCTTTTGAATTTCCACTATTAGCGATAGGCGGAAAAGGTTGATAGGTCCATAGATAAGTATAAGGTCCCACTCCTCCATTCACATTCACTCCAATTACACCATCTTGCGCTTGATTACAAGTTACAGGTACAATAGTTTGAACAGATGTAATCGCTGGCGGGGCAATAAGTGTAATTACTCGAGATGCAGCACATCCAATACCATCGGTTGCAGTAACTGTATATGTGCCCGCCATAATATTTACTAAATCTTCCGTAGTCGCACCATTCGACCATTGGAAAGACAATGGCAAAGCTCCATTAGCAGTAGTAATGTTTATGGAACCTGTTGCAGCAGTATTGCACAATGGATTCACACTACTTGATGATGCAATACTTATCGCGTTAGTTGGACGCAACTGAACGTTAATTGCATTTAATACACCATTCTGCAAAACAACATTTGTAAACACCTTGGAGGTGTAACCAGACTTGCTGAATGTAACAGTATACGATCCACTGTTGGCTGTACCTGTTCGGTATTCTCCGTTTATTAACGAAAATTCAGTATGATGAGTCCCACCCGTTATAATCACTGAAACATTTGACAAAGGCAATCCAGAACAAGAATCAGTCACCGAACCTTCCAGGTGGCATGCTCGAACATAAGTTGGTGTTAATACAAAGAGACCGTTATTAATATCAGAAACGACTAAATTTCCAGACGGCAAGAAGGGATGAACGCCCCACGCTCCATTAAATCCGTTTCCGGATCCTTGGGTATAGGTATCATATTTACCGACGGTAATCATGTTTTTAGGTCGGCTCACATCTGTAATTGTAACACCATCTTTATAATAAGAACTAATAGCAAAATTATTTCGAATATAGGTATTGTGAATGATGGATCCACTTCCCGGATTACCTTGTAACTTATCCAGAAAAACTATATTGGCAGTATTAGAAACATCGTAGGCCGCTAAAAAAGAATTGCTCACTTCATCGGTTGTAAACAATACCGAACTACCATTATCGGCCATCCATGTATTATGCGTAAAATTATTGGGCGTATATTCTCCATTAATAAAAACGGGATTTGATTTATTACTTACATTAAATATAGAGAAATATCCAGCATAAATATTCGCTCCCCATAATGTATCATTCCTCACAAAACAATCGTGAATATAGCGCGTGTTTCCCGAAAACCCGGCTGAGGTATTGGATAAATACACGGGATTCCATGGATCAGTTAATGAAACAATCAATGCAGCACCACCAAACAATTGCGATCCATTCAAATATAAATACGAATCACGGATGTGTAAAGAGTGAATCCTACCTAAGGTTCCTGCGATCGCACCTGAGCCAGTCCAATACTTGGAACTAACAGTAGCAGGTAGATTGGATAGATTCACAATTTGCAAACCATTGCAACATCCTTCTGTGGTAACGTATGCATACTTACCATGCACTTGCACCTCTCTCCAACTAGAACTGGTTCCAGCAACCGTAAATTTAACAATAGGACTAGCAGGATTAGTAACATCTACAATGGACAATCCATTTTGTGCACCAACTAAGGCGTATTCATTCCCTAAAGAATCCACATAACCCCAAATATTTGATAACACTACACCAGAGTATGGGAGTTGCGAACGAAATTGAACGTTAAAATTTGTTTGTGCAGATCCTGAGATACAAAAAACAGTAATCAGCAAGAGGGTGAGTATAATTTTTCGCATACTATGAATTTTCATTGAACAAGGTACGAAAATTTTAAGCAACATCAAAATCTAAATCGTTAAGAGTTTTTAGCTCAACTCTTTCACCACTAAAGATCCGCTCAAGCTTTCACTAAGAAGAGCTCACGCACCTTTTCAACACAATAATCGATTTCCTCTTTTGTATTAAATCTACTGAACGAAAACCGAATCGTTGGTCGGCTCGGATCAGCACCAATACCTCTTAATACATGAGAGCCTACATTACTTCCCGACGAACAAGCACTTCCTGCTGAACAAGCAATTCCGGCGATATCTAAACTAAACAATAGCATCTCGGCATTATCACAAGGAGGAAAGCATACATTGAGTACCGTATATAAACTATGGTCAGGGCGTTGGTCGCCGTGAAATTCAACACCCGGAATAGACGCTTTCAATTCCTCCATCATATACTTTTTCAATCCAGAAATTTCCTTGATATCACTCTCGATATGTTCGTACGCTATTTCCAACGCTTTTGCGAGTCCAACAATACCATACACGTTTTCTGTACCTCCACGCATATTACGTTCTTGTGCACCACCTGTTATATATGGTTTAATTTTTACTCGATGATTGATGTACAAAAATCCAACGCCTTTTGGTCCGTGGAATTTATGTGCGGCCCCCGTAATAAAATCAACGGGTAATGCAGCTAAGTCATGAACATAATGTCCTAATGTTTGTACTGTATCCGAATGAAAAAACGCATTGTATTTTCTGCAAAGTGTCCCCACTTGCTCAATCGAAATCATGGTTCCAATTTCGTTATTCGCATGCATGAGTGAGACTAATGTTTTCCCCTCTTCTTTCAACAAACTTTCCAAGTGATTTAAATCGACCTGGCCGGAACTATCTACATTTACTAAACTCAATTTCACTAACCCTCTTTGCTCCATGTCTTCTGCAGTATGTAAAACTGCATGATGCTCAATAGAAGATGTTACAATATGTGTAACACCCAAATCGTGTACACAACATCGAATTGCCATGTTGTCTGCTTCTGTTCCGCCAGAAGTAAAAAATATTTCAGAAGGTGATGTATTTAAAAGTTGAGCCACTTTTTTTCTTGAACCTTCAATGATAGTCCTTACTTCTCTTCCATACGAGTGTATAGAAGAAGGATTACCAAACTGATTAGATAAAATAGGAAGCATCGCCTCCACCACTAAGGGATGAATAGGTGTTGTAGCTGCATTATCTAAATAGACTTTCATAGTATTCATTGTTTAAACTTTTGACAACACTCCGTTAAGAATGTCTTTGATATCGGCAATTATTTTTCCTGCCAAATTGTTGGCGGTGGTCATCGATTGACTTTCGGAATAAATTCGAATGATCGGTTCAGTATTAGAACGACGCAAATGAACCCACTCCTTATCGAATTCAATTTTTACTCCGTCAATAGTATTTACAGGATGATTTTTATATTTTTCGATGATGTTCTCTAAAATCAAATCCACATTTACATCGGGTGTCAATTCAATTTTATTTTTGGAGATGAAATAACCGGGATAACTTGAACGCAACATGGAACATGACTTTCCTGATTTTGCCAAATGCGAAAGAAACAATGCAATTCCCGCTAATGCATCGCGACCGTAATGTAATTCAGGAAGAATTACTCCTCCATTTCCTTCGCCGCCAATGACAGCATTTGTCGCTTTCATTTTCTCTACGACATTTACCTCACCCACTGCACTGGCTGCATAGGCTCCACCGTGTTTTTCGGTAACGTCGCGCAAAGCTCTTGTGGAAGAAAGATTAGAAACCGTATTTCCTTTTTTATGTTGCAATACATAATCAGCAACCGCTACTAATGTATATTCTTCGCCAAACATTTCTCCATCCTCAGAAACGATTGCTAAACGATCCACATCGGGATCAACAACCAATCCGAGATGTGCTTTATTTTTAACTACTACTTTAGAGATTTCGGTAAGATGCTCAGGAAGTGGTTCTGGATTATGTGGAAAATTTCCATCAGGCGTACAATATAATTCAATCACCTGTTCAACACCCAATGCTTTTAACAATGGCGGTAAGGCAATACCACCGGTAGAATTAACACAATCAATAGCAACAATAAATTTAGCAGCCTTGATGGCTTTTCGATTAACCATCGGCAATGCTAAAATTGATTCAATATGTCGAGCAATGGATAATTGATCCGTCGTTAATTTTCCAAGTGAACTCACCTCTGCAAATTCAACATTTCCATCTTCAGCTATATTCAATATTTCGGTGCCATCTTCTGCGGAAACAAATTCTCCCTTATGATTTAATAATTTTAAAGCATTCCACTGTTTAGGGTTATGACTTGCCGTTAGTATAATTCCACCTTGAGCTTGATGAAAAGGTACCGCCATTTCTACTGTAGGCGTTGTCGATAATCCCGTATCAATAACATCTATTCCTAAACTCATCAAAGTAGATGAAACTAAGCCACTCACCATTTGGCCTGAGATGCGAGCATCTCTACCAATCACCACTTTACATTTTACACCGGGATGTGCTTTTTGTATCCAAGCGCCATATGCAGAAGTAAATTTAAGAACGTCAAAAGGAGAAAGACCATCGCCAGCCTTACCGCCAATGGTTCCACGAATTCCTGAAATTGATTTTATTAAGGTCATATAATTATTTCGATTGTAGATCCGGAAAAAATACGAATACAAAGATAAAGTTTAGCTAGCGATAATTAAACTCATTTTTCATCTAAAAATGAACAGGTTTACGGTTTAACAACGATTAAATTGCAACAGAATGGAGAAATCAATAGACTCATGCTTTGATCGCATGCCCCATTTTATCCCGTTTGGTTTCCAAATATTGCTGATTGTGTGGATTAGGAGAAATTTCGATGGGAATACTCTCTACGATTTCCAACCCATAACCAATGAGTCCTGCGCGCTTGGTTGGATTATTGGTCATTAAGCGCATTTTACTCACGCCCAAGTCACGAAGAATTTGTGCGCCTACTCCATAATCACGTTCATCCATCTTAAAGCCCAGCTGCAAATTCGCTTCTACTGTATCTAATCCTTGTTCTTGTAATTTATAGGCATGTAACTTATTCATCAGCCCAATGCCTCTGCCTTCTTGATTCATATAAAGAATGACGCCTTTGCCTTCTTTCTGAATCATCTCCATAGCACTATGTAGTTGAGGACCGCAATCACATCGGCACGAACCGAAAATATCTCCTGTCATACAAGAGGAATGCACACGCACCATCACCGGCTCATCTTCCTTCCACGTTCCTTTTATTAATGCCAGATGTTCTTCATGACTTTCTTTGTGTCGGTAAGCAACCAAATTAAATTCACCGTATGTGGTGGGCATGTTCACCGAAACCATTCTTTCTATCAAACTCTCCTTTTCAAGACGATACTTAATTAAGTCTTCAATAGAAATAATGATCATATTAAATTTAGCTGCTAGTTCCATCAACTCTGGCAAACGAGCCATGGAACCATCTTCATTCATAATTTCAACAATCACACCACTTGGGAAATAACCTGCCATTCGCGCCAAGTCCATAGCGGCCTCGGTATGTCCAGCTCTTCGAATTACTCCTCCCTTCTTTGCTTTTAGAGGGAAAATATGTCCAGGGCGGCCTAACTCTTCTGCTTTTGTAGATGGGTTTACGAGCGCCTTGATGGTTTTAGAACGATCAGATGCTGAAATTCCGGTCGTACATCCATGACCTAACAAATCAACAGAAATAGTGAAAGCTGTTTCGTGAGATGCAGTGTTCTTATTCACCATCATGGGTAAGTCCAATTCTTCACAACGTTCTTCACTGAGCGAAACACAAATCAGTCCGCGACCATGTGTAGCCATAAAATTGATAAGTTCAGGAGTTGTGCACTCTGAAGCCATTAAAAAATCACCTTCATTCTCTCTATCTGCATCATCTACAACAATAATTATTTTTCCTGCTCGAATGGCCTCTATGGCATCTTCTACCTTATTCAATACTATTTCACGCATAGTTCAATTTTTACCCCGCAAAGGTACGGATTCTACACCCATGATTTTTATAACGAAAGATGAATACACTTCATAAAACGAAAAAAATAAAGAACAAAATATCCATATTTACTCAATCCTCCATACTAATAATCAAGTACATATATCAAATGTAAGATTTGATGTAAGATTTTATATAAAAATGCGAACCTTAAGGAGGGGTGGGCGTTTAAATTCACATAACCGCAATTCAGAATTGCAATCGTTCTTAAAAGAAATTAAAGTTTTTATTTGGTTTTAGGTTGATGTCAGAAAACGGGTAACCCCGTAAGGTTACCCGCGACTGACCTGATCAAATAAAAAATATTATAAACGGAACCCCGTAAGGTTCCAAAAACACTTGCCCTGTAAGGCATAAAGAAGGTTTTGGTGTTTTTAGGTTGATTGTCAGTAAAGGACAGCCCCGTAAGGCTGTCCTGCCTGGCAAATTCGAGACGAGAAGTGCTCGCTAAAAGCAAACCAAATACTTACAAAAAAAGCTCCTCGAAATGAGGAGCTTTTTTACTTTTCATTAGTTCCAATTAATGAGCGTGTTTTACTTTTTTCTTTAAATCTAATATAGAGAATCTATCTTCATCTTTTCGAATGGTATTCGTTAAACAACCTAATCCATCAATCGTCATTTCTACTACATCCCCTTCTTGCAACCATTGTACTGGATAATTTGCATCATTTAATTTTCCAGTGCCATTTAGCTCTAGAAAACAACCTGTCCCAACGGTTCCCGAACCAATCACATCTCCGGGAATGATATCCACACCATAAGCACATCTTTCAATAATTTCGGCAAAAGTCCAATCCATTTGCGCCATATTTCCTTCGCTTACTTGAATACCATTCACATGACATTTCATTTTGAGATCATATCTGTTACCGGTATGGTCTTCTTTAGGCGCTGTTAAAAAAGATTGCAATTCATCGGGCGTCACTAAGTACGGGCCAATGGCTGTAGAAAAATCTTTTCCTTTAGCCGGACCCAAATTCAACTTCATTTCTTCCATCTGCAATTGTCGAGCACTGATATCGTTCATGATAGTGTATCCTGCGATGTATTGATCGGCTTGCGATGCACGAATATTTCTTCCTCTTTTACCAATCACAACGGCGGCTTCCAATTCAAAATCCAATTGACGAAAATGATCGGGCATACACCAAACATCACCCGGACCTTGGAGCGCATTATGATTCGTGAAATAAAAGATAGGATACTCATCAAACTCTTCGATCATATCCACTTTACGATTTCTACGCGCGGCTGCAACGTGCTGACGAAAAGCATAGCCATTGCGACAAGAGGTAGGCTCGGGAACTGGAGAAACAATTTTCAATTCCGACCAAAGAAATGAAGGCATATCCACTTTACCCTCTTTAATTTTGGCTTCTATTTCACGAGTTTCGTTCATGGTTTTCTCTTCGCCATCCAACAATTCTTTCATTGATTGAGAACCCATCTTCCCTAACAACTTTCCAGCATCAGCAACATTGTAAATTTTCTGATTGATATATAATCCCAACAAATTTTTGCCATCTTGGCGATAAGAAACCAGTTTCATAATTCTATAATTTTTTACAAAAGTAACCAATGGTTAACTTTGTGGAAGCAATAATCCTTAAAATCAGTTGTGAGGTTGTATCTTGCAGCACGAAATAACATTAAACATGCCTCAATATCATTCACTTGGAAAATTTCCACATAAGCGACATACACAATTTCGAAAGCCTGATGGAACCTTATATTCAGAAGAATTAGTGTCGACGCATGGTTTTTCGAATGTTTATTCTTTGATTTATCATGCTTATGCTCCAACGCTTGTAAAATCGGTTGGTGAGCCTTTTTCTCGTGAACCTAAAATTGCATTTCAGCGATTTCTGCGTCATCAAAGTTTTGAAGGCTTTCAAGTACGTCCAGAAGACGATTACATCGAAAGTAAAAAAGCAGTTTTAGTAAATAATGACTTGCAAATTTCATTGGCGGCACCTCGTAAATCCATCAGTGAATATTTCTTAAAAAATGCAGATGCAGACGAACTCATTTTTGTACATGAGGGTTCGGGTGTTTTGAAAACTATTTATGGCAATATTAAATTTGGGTATGGTGATTATTTAGTGATTCCCCGTGGAACCATTTTCCAGCTTCATTTTGATGATTCCAATAATCGACTGTTGATTGTTGATTCATTTTCTCCGATTGAAACACCACGTCAATATCGTAATGCTTATGGGCAATTAGAAGAACATTCTCCTTTTTGTGAACGAGATATTCGTAAGCCACAGGATTTAGAAACGCATGATGAGCAAGGTGATTTCAGGGTTATGATAAAAAAGCAAGGAATCATTTATCCCTATATCTACGCCACCCATCCTTTTGATGCAATTGGCTGGGATGGAAACCATTACCCATGGGCATTAAATATAAAAGACTTTGAACCCATCACCGGGAGAGTGCATCAACCACCTCCAGTCCATCAAACTTTTGAGGCGCATAATTATGTTATATGTTCCTTTGTTCCAAGACTTTACGACTATCATCCAGATTCAATTCCGGCACCCTATAACCATAGCAATGTCGATTCTGACGAAGTTTTATATTATGTAGATGGTGATTTTATGAGTCGGAAAAGTGTGACCAAAGGGATGATTACACTTCATCCGGCAGGTATTCCACATGGACCACATCCCGGGACTGTTGAAAAAAGTATTGGAAAAAAGGAGACCTTGGAACTAGCAGTCATGATTGACACCTTTAAACCATTGTGGCTCACCGAAGAAGGATTAAAAATCATGAGCGACGATTACTATAAGTCGTGGATTGATGACTAAAAAAGCTGATTTTTTTCAACAAAATTCTTCAAGCAACTACTTTGATATCAACAATTACCCTCTCAACTCAAGCCATTCACTATAAATGAAAAAAAAATTGTGTTAGTAATTTAGTTTTTTTTACCTTTATGTGCCGTATTACAACGGGAATAATATCTATTTTTGAATTCTTGCTTATAAAACATACACGCGTTAACAATAAAAACCAATACCCTATGAAAAGATTACTACTTTCGATTTTTGCACTATTATCCTACTGCGCAGCTCAATCACAAGCTACGCAATTATGGTGCGAAAACTTCGACGGAGCAACCGTTTCTGCAACATCTGCTGGAGTACCAGGATGGAGCATTGACAACAACTACTCCGTGAGTTCCCCTAATAGTTTTAGAGGACAGTATCAAGCTGGAGG
>JBJXGU010000077.1:0-3332 GCA_046160245.1 Bacteroidia bacterium | reverse complement strand
CTCAAAAGAACGGGCAAACCGATCATATTTTGAGGAAGTTGAAGTTATCGCGCCACGTACTCTAAATAATCCGATGGAAGTTGCATCGGGGTTAATTTGAGTAAAAAATCGCTCAATGTTTCCCTCTGCAATATTCCAACCTGCATCATTCAAACCTGTTTGACTGGCTCGTTGATATACCTGTCCTTTTGTAGCTGCAAATACATCGTCCATTCGCGCACCCCTATTGCTATATTTGGGGTCATTACATATCGCCAGATAGCGCGCTTGATTGTCCATGTTACTATTACCATATATACTTTCAGGAAATTTTACTCTATCAGCAGAATTTAATCCTTCGTGAAATATTGAAAAGGCGGTGGTGGCTGTTGCAGGATATACTTGTTGGGCGTATCTGTTGAACATTCTAAAGGTTTCTCTGGTGCTTGCATGGGTTGTGACATAATCCATAGCTGTACCATTCAAATTAGTGGTTGACAAGCCCACATTGATACCCCCAAGTGCTGCCCAATAAAAACTTAAGTCTGTACTTATGCTAAATAAGGGATCCTGCCAAGTTCCGTCCATTTCAGATGCAGAAAATATTTTCAAGCCTGCAGGGTTTACCAAATATTGATAAAGAGAGTTCTTGTAGTCTTGCTCCCCTGTTAAATGATGTCCTCTATTGAATGCGCCGCCTTTTATCCCGAAACCAATTACTGGATCAATGTTAGTATTAATCCAATTCCAAGCTCTTAGTTCATTGGGGTCTGCTGGGTCAATATTATTAAATGTTAAAACAATTTTCTTATCAATTACATTATTGAACGAAATTTTGAATTGATTGAAAGCTTCAATACGAAAGTCTTCCCAAGTATTGTCTGATATTTCATAAATTGGATTATCAACATTACCCTTATAAGGAATTTCGTCTCCGGTACAACCCGTTTTAACTTGAACAAATGCGATTAATCTAAATTTTTCTGCAGGTTGACTTCTTAGAAAATTTGAAAATTGCTGAATAAGCCCAAAAAAATAATTTTTATACGTCGGGGTTAAATATTCTGGATAGAAAGGCCAATTCCCACCACTGGTCGTGACTTTTTGGACTTGTGGATACGGATTATTATTGGGGTTTGTATCGTTATCAAACATCCAAAGGGGGGCATCTGGTCCAACATCTATACTAAATCGAATTAATTTATTGTTAGCATAGGCTTTGTTTAATGCCTGTTGAAAAGAAGAAAAATCAAAAATCCCTCTATTATGTTCAATATCTTCCCATTTTTCGGACGCTTCAATACCCATAACGAAATCAACATTAGGATCCGAAAAATTAGTGATTCTCCCTCCTCTATCCCAAGTACCATAACTGGCAATCGGAAGGGATTGCGCGTGAGATTTTGTAATACAAAATAACAGGACAATAATTAAATGTGTATATCTAAGCATTTTTATTGATATTTATTTTCTTTGAATGTCAACTTCTATCCCATTAAAAATGTCATCTGTTTTGTCGGTATTCACTAAAATGAAATCAGATTTTAATTCTCCGCTATGGTTTAATAACATATCCGATACATCAACCGTTACAGACTTCCACTTATTATCCCCATTTCCTTTTACCTCAACAGCCGTCTTCATTTCTTTTCCTTTACTATATTTCATTGCCCATGTTGAACCAGCGTTTTTATCCAGCCAAGTAATAGTAAACTTTAAATTTTTAGGTTTTGAACTGGCAAACACCTCGTCATCAAATTTGAAATACATGGTGTTTTTACCCGTTGCATTTTCAAAAGAACGAGCGAAACGGTCGTACTTTGATGAATTCTCATCAATTGTGCCACGAACCCTGAATAACCCAATAGAAGTTTGGTCTGGGTTGATTTGGGTCAAAAAACGCTCGTAATTTCCTTCGGCAATGTCCCAACCAGCATCATTATAGCCTGTCTGTTTCTCTCTTTGGTTTACTTGACCATACGTAACCGCTTTTAAATCATCCATTTTTGCACCTCTTGATGCGTAGGCATTACAGATTTTTGTATAGCGTTCCAGATTTTTCTCGATTGCTTTACCATATATATTCACAGGGAATTTGGCTGTGTCCGCTGAATTTAGCCCTTCGTGAAAAACAGAATAGGCTGTCGTAGCCATTGCTGGATAAACTTGTTGTGCATACTTATTGTACATTCTAAAGATATCGCTGATTTCTTTGTGTTTATATGCATAGCGGATGGCTTGTTTGTTGGCATTATAAGAAGATAGTCCAATATTAAGTCCACTAAGTGCCGACCAATAAAATCCCACCTCCGTGTTGATTTTAAATATCGGTGCTTGCCACGAACCATCCATTTCAGCTGCCGAGAACAGTTTCATTCCTTTGGGATTGACTAAATATGGCATCCATTGCTCTTTGAATGATTGTTCGCCTGTTAAATGGTGACCTCTGTTGTATGCACCACCTTTTATCCCAAAACCAATTTGAGGATCAATGGTTTTCATAACCCAATTGTAGGCAAGAGGTTGTTTGTCTGGATCTATGCCATTGAAAGTCAATACAATCTGACGATCAGGTACATCATTGAAATACTTTTTAAATTGAGCGAATGATTCTAAACGAAATTTTTCCCATTCTGTCTTTCTCCCAATGGCATACTTTTCATCGCTCGGCTCTCCTTTATAAGGCGCTTCGTCTCCTGTTGATCCCGTTTTTACTTGTACAAAGCCAATACAATCAAATTTGTTTTTTGGCTGATTTCTCAAAAAAAGTGAGAATTGTTTGATTAGTTCATAGTAATATTTTTTGTAAGCGTCACTAACGTAATAGGGATAGCTTCCAAATTTATGGTCGTGCTTTTCAGGTTTATGACTTATTACCTTTACCAATGGCACACCATTATCATATAGCCAAAGCGGAGAATCTGGTCCTACATTGATACTAATTTTTATAATTTTATTGTATCTCGCAGCCTTATCTAATGTATTCTGAAAAATAGAAAAATCAAACTTGTCTGGTCCTTTTGATTGAACTTCTGCCCATCTGGCTGACACTTCTATCCCTAATACAAAGTCCGCTTTTGGATCGGAATAATCATCAATTCCTTCGCCACGATCCCAAACGCCATAAGAATTTATGGGAACCGCTACTTTTTGCGCTTGCGATGTATTTGTATAGACAAACAATGCAATAATTAGTAATCCAGATAAAAATTTACTTTTTTTCATTTTTTATGCTTTTTTTATAATTGAATGATACATGAAAACGGGTCAAAACCCGCGAAATACTGAGGGGGGTGTTTTTACAACAATTGATAAGGCAATTTCAAATTGCCTTATCAATTGTTGTAAAAACA
>JBJXGU010000076.1:0-11574 GCA_046160245.1 Bacteroidia bacterium | reverse complement strand
AGTTAAATCGAGTTGGAGTACCAACGATACACCCTACTATCAGGAAGAAAAAATCATCATTCAATAATGGATTTATTTCTTTGGTCGGCATTAACCCTTGGCTTTTTTGGGAGCTTTCACTGCGCAGGGATGTGTGGACCCATTGCCATGGCTTTGCCCAACCGCGATCAACAAATGACTTCACTCTTTGTATCTCGCTTGCTTTACAATGTAGGAAGAGTAACTACCTACTCTATTTTCGGTGTTCTTGCAGGATTATTTGGACATTCACTAAGTATCAATGGTTGGCAAAGTGATATTAGTATTTTGAGTGGAATCATCATCATTCTTTTTGTTTTATTCAATACCCAGGCGGTACAAACTAAAATTAACCACCGCCTCTATAAATTCACCACGTATTTGAAAAAATCATTAGGTGCTATCATGCAAAAAAAGTCCTTTGCGTCCCTGTACTTTATTGGCGTGCTGAATGGATTTTTGCCTTGCGGATTTGTGTACTTAGCCTTGGCCGGTGCTGCAAGCAGTCATGGTGTTTTAGAAGGTATGAGTTATATGGCTTTATTTGGATTGGGAACCATACCGATGATGTTGGTGCTATCCTTGTCGGGAAGTTTTATCAGTATTAAAGCAAGGAATTGGGTGCAAAAAGCAAGTCCGGTTGTTGCTATTGTTTTGGCGTTATTTTTAATACAACGTGGGGTGATGTTGAAAGAAAATCCGGATGCTTGTTGTGAGCGGGTGGAGAAGAGTGACTCAATTCGATAAAACAAAACTTAACCGCAAGGAACGCAAAGAAGGCGCTGGGGGCGCGGGGATTCTCAAAAATAAGGAATCGCATTAATAGAGTCTCCTTTTTACCACGGAGGTCACAGAGATTTACACGGAGAGCACAATTAATTTTATTTCTTATCGATTTGTAATAGAATGGAAATTTTTAATCCGTGTAAATCCGAATTATCCGTGTCATCCGCGCCTGCCTGCTGCAGTCAGGTTCCTTTTTTTATCCTAATTATAACTAAAGTTTATCATAAAAAATCATGATCATCATAATAAATCAGTGTTCCATCAAATCTAGATGTATCTACAGATTATTTATTCCTCCAAAAACTTCTCATTAAAATTTAGCAAATACAATTTCGAAGAGGCGCGCGTAAAGGCGGTATAGAGCCAACGATAGTATTCAACACCCAACATTTCATCAGTGAGGTAACCTTGATCTACAAAAACAACGGGCCATTGTCCACCTTGGGCTTTGTGGCAGGTGATGGCGTATGAGAATTTTACTTGGAGCGCATTGTAGTGCGGATCAATTTTTATTAAAGCATTGCGTTTACGCTTGTCGGGCTCATCGCCTTCGTAGTATTCATGCAACGCATCAAATAGTTTTTTCTGATCGATGGTAGATAATGCGGGCGCTTCGCTCGATAAGGTATCGAGAAGAATCATGGCTTCAAATACAGGTTCGTCAGGATAATCAGGTAATCGTAAACTCGCCATCGCAAAACGAAATCCATAGCGTTCTTCGAAGCGAAATACTTTTAACACTTCGAGCACATCACCATTGGCAATGAATCCTGCAGGATGATCTTCCGGTAAACTTGTGTAATTATTCTTTACGACCATCAAACTATCGCCCCCTCCTATTTCGTCTTCCATCCATAAGGTTTGAAAACGAATTAATTTATTGTATTGAATAGCGGCTTTGTTGGAACGCGTTACTACCATCACTTGATCTTGTCCGTAGTCTTTGAACAAAGAATGTAAAAGCTCTGGTAAATCGCGAGGATTCACTTGCGACACATCTCCTTTCAATTTAATTTTTAAACTTCCCTCCGACTCTTCTTCAGTAATCAAATTTCGTATATCCGTAGCGTTTGTTAGGATTTCGCTTTGCTGTTGTTGTCGCACCACTTCTTTTAACTCGGCAGTGTACACTTTTTTTCTATATTTGTAGCGAAGGTGTTCGGGATCTAATGCCGGACTCTTATCAAAATGTACGGGAGGAAGCTGTGCATCGTCGCCTACTAACATCAATCGACAACTTGGACTGCTGTACACGTATTGAATTAAATCGTGCAATAAGTTTACACCCGGAAACGGACTTGAACTATCATCAATCGCTGCATCGGGAATCATGGACGCCTCGTCAACAATGAACAATGTTTTTTTGTACGTATTATCCATCAAACGTAGCATCATGCGGCCGTCGCTGGTGAGCGAAGGAACATACAAATGTTTATGAATGGTGAACGCAGGTTTGCCCGTATAAAATGAAAGTACTTTCGCGGCTCGACCTGTTGGCGCTAATAAAACAATATTCTTGTACGCCGATGTTAGCGCCGCCATCATCGTCGTTTTTCCCGTTCCAGCATAACCCTTCAAAAGAAAAAGTCCGGGCTCTTCCATAGAAGCAAAATGGGAGAATTGATGAATAAAATTTTCCTGTCCAGGTGTGGGTGGAAACTTCAAATATTCATGAATTCTTGATTTAACCTGTAGGCTGCGTTCTTGCAAAGTCACGTGAAAGATTCTTTGGGTGAAGATCGGAAATTTAGGCTTTAGGGTTGATGGAATTTATAAGTGAATGATTATAAGGTAGTAAGTCAAATTATTTGGTTATACCACTTCGAGAGTTATAAGGTTCAATAATCATAGCCCATAAGAGCAAGATTCGTTATTTTTGCCCTATGGTTCAAAGTGAAATAGGCATCAATCTGAAAAATCAGGTGACCGATGAAAGCTACTCTCAAGGCATGGTGAAAAATGCATTGCTGTTGATGGTAGCGGAAAAAGGTCGATTTTTTTACGGAGTGATTGATCAAGATCGACAAAAGGCAGTGGTGATGAGAGATTATCAAATGGTGAATGATCAAGATACAGAAGAAGATTATACACCTGGTTTCTTCAATCGTATTTTGGAAGAAGATGAGATTTTGAAAGAATTGAATCCTGAAAAAATAGTATTGTCCGTTTATTCGCAACAACAAAGCTTGGTTCCTAATCCCCTTTTCTCCAAAAACCATCTCAAAGAAATTCTTGGACTCACTTGTAATGTAGGAAAAGATCAAGATGTGTATGCTGATGCGATTTCCTCGGCGAATGCACATATCATTTATGGAGTTCCAGCAGCATTATTAGAGGAGACGGGGAATCGTTTTAAAAATGCATTGCTCTTTCATGCCGGAAGTGCTTTCATTGAAAGTCAAATTCGATTGAATAAATTGAAATCGGAAGCCACGGTTTCTGTTTTAATTCGCAATCAATATTTCGATGTGGTGATTACACATGGCAGTGATTTGAAGTTATACAACAGCTATCGTTTTCATTCGAGTGAAGACATCATGTACTACCTCCTCTTCACCATGGAGCAATTGCAACTCAATCCCGATCAGGTAGCGGTTCGCTGCTATGGAGAGATTGAAAAGATCTCCAGTCATTGGATGCTTGCTCGTAAATACATTCGAAATATTACGATGGGAGAAAAGCCCAATGGAGTTACTTATAGCTACGGCATCGAAAGATATTCTTCTCAACAGTATTATCCTTTATTTATCCAAGAACTGTGCGTATCATAAGTGGAACCCATCGGGGTAAACAATTAAATGTGCCTAAAGATTTGGTGGTGCGTCCTACGACGGATTATGCTAAATCGGGATTGTTCAATATTCTTTCGCATCGATTCAATCTAAAAAAATTGGCAGTAGTTGATTTATACGCTGGCACTGGAAGTTTGAGCTACGAATTCATTTCGCGGGGCTGCACCAACGTTATGGCCATCGATAAAGATCCTGGTTGTATTCGATTCATCAAACAAAGTTTTGAGCAACTCGATCCCAGCAGAAGTGCTAAAGCCATACAATCCGACGCGTTAAAGTGGTTACGAAATCAACCTGGCAAATTCGATATCATCCTAGCCGATGCTCCCTTTGAAGAAACGCCTGCAGAGGAATTATGCAGCATCGTATCCAACGGAGATCTCTTAAACAAAGGCGGTGTGCTCATCATTGAACATGCCAGCAAAAATAGTTTAGTAGCCATTGAGGGGTATGTCGACACGCGTAAATACGGGAATGTTAGCTTTTCATTCTTCCAGCCATTGACATCTCCTACCACTGTTGAATCCATCTCCACCGAATAAAATAAAAACTATGTCAAAAATCGCACTCTTCCCGGGCAGTTTTGATCCCATCACTATTGGACATGTTGATGTAATCACACGTTCCTTAAATTTATTTGACAAAATTATAATTGGCGTGGGCGAAAACACCTCTAAGAAATACATGTTTCCTTTGCAAGATCGAGTGCAATGGATCAAAGATAGTTTTACCGAATACGACCAAGTTGAAGTTTTATCATACAGCGGCTTGACAATCGATTTTTGCAAGAAAATTCAAGCTCGATTTATTTTAAGAGGATTACGCACCTCTGCCGATTTCGAATTTGAAAGAGCCATTGCGCAGATGAATCACTACTTAGATAACGGCATTGAAACTACATTCATGTTAGCCTCGCCACAATACTCGCCGGTATCGTCGACCATTATTCGAGACATCATTCGCAATGGTGGCAATGCAACACCGTTTGTGGGTGAAGGCGTTAAATTAACCCCAAAAAGTCATTAGCCTTTTTGGCCCTTCGGGCTGACGAATGATTTTGAAGCAATAATTCAAATAATATAGTTAAAACGAAAGTTAGAATTGCTTCAAAATCAATGTCAGGGTTAATCCCGACCAAAGCGTCGGGATTAAAATAATTTTACTTCTGCTTTTCGTGCGCAACAAAATATTGCATCAAATCATCGATGGGTTGCTTGATAATTTTACCAATTGTGAATCCTAATTCAGCAGCTACTTGATGCAATTCAGCAGAAAAAATAAAGGCTACGGATCCCACGAAATGTACTTTTTCGGTCTTGTAAGTAGGGAAATCGCAGACATACAAATTACAAAAATCGCGCATGCCTTGTAAAATCATTTCTTTAATGTAAGGATGCTCATGATGCTTCGTTAAAAAACGCGTGAAGGATGCCAACCAAACATTGGGATTAGGCTCCTTATACACTTTGTCGATAATATCATTCTTACTTAGGTTGTAGGTCTCCTTAAAATCCTTTTGCAAATCGGAAGGCAGACGTTCGTATAAATAGTAGGTCAATAATTTTTTTCCGAAATACGATCCACTTCCTTCGTCACCTAAAATATAACCTAAGCCATAATTTCTTTCGTGTACGGCTGCCCCATCAAAATAACATGAGTTACTTCCGGTGCCGATGATGCAAGCGATTCCTTTAGTATTCCCGCAAGTTGCAACAGCACAGGCCAACAGATCGTGCTCCACCAATACATCGGCATTCGCAAAAAAGTTTCTGAGTCCGGAAGCAATAATTTCATTTCGATCATCACTTGAACAACCCGCACCAAAAAATTTTACATTCGTAATTTGATCACGAACTGCTAACATCTCCTCCGACTTCTTCAAACTTTCCAACACAAATTCACTCGAGTGAAAAAATGGATTAAAACCCATGGTATGAATAGGGCCAGTAATTTTTTCACCATCAAAAAGCAACCAATCTGCTTTTGTAGAACCTGAATCTGCGACGAGGAGCATGTTTTTTCCTTTAATAATATTTATTCTAATATTTAATTTACAACCATCAAATAGACTTAATTAAGAATTAAGAATTCAGAATTCAGAATTATTGCTTATTTTCAAACTTGAAAGTAACTCAAGGATCGTAATTTTATTTTTGATTTGAATGAATTATAATATTTCGAGATCCAGAAAAAGTAATTTACAGAATTTTGAATTTCATTTCATCAATATAATACCAATTCTTAATTCTGAATTACTTATTCATCGCTTTCTTATGCGCATCAATCTGCATAAAATACGTATTCTCCGTCATACTTTGTCCGTTCTTGAAATAGAAAGAACCTCCATATCCGTACAACACTTTGATGTACGTTGCTTTTTCTGCATTCGATTTCACAATGGTGCGGTATACGGTTCGATTCGCTTCCACAATGGTATCTTGTGTAATTCCTTCCACTACAAATTCCTTGTCAAAGTCAATTTTATAGTCGTTAATGTCTTTCACACCTTTTTTAGGATCGGCTTTTCCTGCGTTTGCCAATGCTTTTTTCTGTGCTTCGATATCCTCATTACGCTTCCTTGCTGCATCTTCCTCTTGTTTCTTTTTCATTTCAGCAGCCAAACGAAGTGATTCTTCTTCTTGTTCTTTTTGCACCTTCGCTAAAGAATCTTTCTCTATTTTAAGTTTCTCTTGACGTGCTAACTCTAATTGATACGCTTTATCTTTTGCATCAGCAATAGAATCTTGCTTAAACTTCGATCTTACTTGAGCTAAAGAATCTTGCACCGCACGTTCGCGAGCGACTTTAGCCAACTCTTCTTGACGCGCTTTATCTTGTGCTTCTGTAATTGCTTTTTGACGAGCGGCCTCTGCAGCGGCAACTTCAGCTGCTTTTTCTGCTTTCTCTTTCGCTACACGCGCAGCTTCCTCCGCTTTCGCTTTTTCTTGTGCTTTTGCTAATGAATCAGCTTCCGCAGCTTTTTCTGCTTTCTCTTTTGCTACCCGTGCTGCTTCTTCTGCACGTGCTTTTTCTTGTGCTTTTGCCAGTGAATCGGCTTCCGCAGCTTTTTCTGCCTTTTCCTTTGCTAGTCGAGCTGCTTCTTCTGCACGTGCTTTTTCTTGTTCTTTAGCCAAAGCATCAGCTGCTGCCTTTTCTTGTGCTTTACGTTCTATTTCTGCTAGTCGAGCTTGCTCTGCGGCTTTTGCTAAACTATCTTTTTCTGCTTTTGCAGCAACTTCTGCTTCTAATCGTTCACGTTCTTTTTGTGCCTTCAACTCTTCTTGCTTTTGCTTTTCTTGAGCTTGAGCAAGTGCATCTTGTTCCGCTTTCAAACGAGCTTTCTCTGCTAATTCAGCTGCTACACGCTCCTTTTCTACTTTCGCTAAACTATCTTGCTTCGCTTTTTCTGCTGCTGCAAGTTCCAACGCCGCTATTCTGGCTTTTTCCTTTTCTACAGACAGTGAATCTGCAATTTCTTTCTCTCGCACTTTACGTGCAGCTTCGGCAATTTTTGCTTCTTCACGGGCTTTATTGATGGAATCTTGTTCTGCTTTACTTCGCGCTAGTGCTTCCTGCTTTTCTTTTTCTTTTGCTAATAAGATGGAATCTTGTTTGGCTTTTTCTTCGATGCGCGCTAATGAATCTTTCTCTGCTTGCAAGCGGGCTTTCTCAGCTGCTTCTGCCTGGAGACGGGCTTTCTCCACTGCTACTAAACTATCTTGGCTTGCCTTTTCTTTAGCTAATTGAGCAGCCGAAGCAGCCTCTTGTTTTACTTTTTCCTTTGCGATAGAATCGTTTTTCTCCTGCTCGATGGCGGCTAACTTCGCAGCTTCAATTTTTTGTTGCTCTCTTACTTTATCTAAAGAATCGCGACGTGCTTTATCAGCAGCGAGTTCATCTTTTCTCGCTTGAGCAATAGAATCCTGACGCGCTTTTTCTTCAGCTTTAGCACGCAAAGCTTCTTGCTTCAACACTTCTTGAGCCATCTTCTCTTTCACCACATCCATCTCCACTTTTCTCGACTTCGAATATTCGGGATCGTAATCGAAATCTTCATACGCATCACTATAACCTAATTTCGTAACGGGTGGTGCTGCTTCTTTAGGCTGCTCTGCGCCTTCAGGAGCCTTGAACAAATCAATCTTAAATTTAAAACTGAAAATTTGACTTGCATAATTCTCGGGCACTTTAGTATCTACTAAAACTGATTTTGTAATGGTTCCATTCTTTGAAAAAATGATCGTATACACATGTCCGAGATCCAAGTTGAAAATAAATTTACCTCCCGCTGAGGTCAGCAAGTTGTCAGAATTTTCTGCGCCCTTCATCACTTTAATTTCAGCACCTTCTAATCCTTTTCCGTCTTGCTGCACATTTCCGAGCAATTCAAGATAGCCCGGGCGCTGAGCATACGAATTACTTACAAAAAACACGGCTATAAGGGCAATTGTCCATATGCGGACATACTTTAGATATTTATTCAATGTATTCTGTTTTAGCTTGGAAATATTCATCATGTTTAAACGAAAGTATACAATTTATGTTGCTATTGGCTCTTGAAATATTACGGAAGCCATCATGAGTGCGTGTGCGAACTGGGCCGGATCAATAGAACTCTTCACACTCCTTTCATTCAGGAACTGGTAGAGGTTCTCTGAAGCAAGATTTCCAACCAATACATCTTCTGCCATGGGACATCCTCCATAGCCTTTTAAAGCAGAGTCGAAACGTCGACATCCACTTTCCCAAGCAGCGGTCACCTTCAACTTCCAATTATCGGGACTTGCATGCAGATGAGCACCTATTTTTACTTGAGGTAAAGATGGGATTACGGCATCAAATATTTTTTTTACATCAGCCGCTTGAGCGAGTCCGACTGTATCCGACATAGCTATCGTTTTTACTCCTAAAGATGCAATTTGTTTCGTCCATTTCACTGCAATCTCTTCATTCCAGGCATCACCGTACGGATTTCCAAATGCCATACTCATGTACACCACCAATTCCTTATGATGTCTCAAGCATAAATTTTGAATGATCTCTACGGATTTAAGTGACTCATCAATACTACTGTTGGTATTTCTTTGTTGGAAAGTTTCGGAGATGGAAAATGGAAATCCGAGATAAGAAATCTCATCAAACTCACAGGCGTCCTCTGCTCCTCTTACATTGGCAACGATGGCCAATAATCTAGTACGATCATTCAATTCCAATTGACCTAATACTTCGGCAGTATCGCGTAACTGTGGAATTGCTTTCGGCGAAACGAAACTTCCGAAATCGATTACATCATATCCTACTCCTAAAAGTGTATTGATATAAGCGATTTTTTGAGCAGTAGGAATAAACCACGAGAGGCCTTGCATGGCATCGCGTGGACATTCAATCCATTCTACTCTTTCGTTTCCCATTATTCAATAGAGAACCCATCTCCTTCGAGACGGGCTCCATTATTTCATAGTATATTACTTGATAATTACACCATCAGCCTCAAACGACAAGGCGTATTCGGGTTCGGTAATTTTTTCAATTTCTTCTTTTGATTTACCATCATCTTTAGCGTAGTGACGAAGATCATCCACAGAGGTTGTATCCACAAAGGCACGACCCATCATTACAGCGGATTTTCCGGCACAATCTTTTGGAACAAAAAATCCATAATCCTTGAAACTTACACGCATAGTGGATCCATCGCTTTTATCGACAGTCATCCAACATCCTTTCGTTTGACAAGCAGCATTAATTTTCCCTTCCACTTTTACATTCTCAACAGTGGTGGCACCTGCATTAATCATTGACACCAATGAATCCATGGTGATAGCTCCGGCTTCTTCAATCTCTGCTCCAAATTTTGCAGCAATCACAGTCGAATCAATCTCTGGATTTACTTTTTCTTCATTCGATTTTGTTCCGCAAGAAGATAAGGCGAAGATGATCGATCCAAACAATACTAATTTTTTCATTTTTTCTGATTTAATTCTCTGGTACAAAAGTAAAAATTGATGACCTATTTTAGAGTAAATCTTGATGGATTTACCAACAGTATACCTAATTCTCAAACTATTGAATATCAAGTAAATGAAAAGATGAGAAGGTAATCTTTATTAAAACCAAAGTCTAAGTAATTCGATTTGATAAAAAAGCAGGCTTTCTTAGTTCAAATAAAGCTAATGCAATAGAATTATCCATGATAAATTAAAAATTTCAGTTTTATCCAAATTAACCTCACTAAAGTAAAGCTTTTCAGTAAGAAATAAGAACAAGAATAAATTATAAAGTTGAATTCGACTCGTGTACGTTTCCGTCTAAAAAAATGATAGCAACTTCCATACTTTTGCAAAAAAAATCTACATGAATAAAATTTACTTCTTTGCTCTCGGGCTTATTTGCATTTTTACAATCCCTGTTTCGGCTCAATTTCCGGGAATGGTGGATTCTTCTTTCAATGGGAATGGAAAAGTAATTTACGATTTTGGGTTTCATGAGAACCTAACTGATGTAAAAGTGCAACCTATCGATCAGAAAATAGTGACCGTAGGAACTGCCATAAATCCGTCCTTTTCAGGAAAATTGTTAGCGATCCGTTTACTTCCAAATGGAGCTTTCGATACTACATTTAATGATAGTGGCATTGTCATTATTCCTAATTTTAATGAGTCGTATGCTTATGAAGCCATCATCAAAGACGATGGAAAAATATTGATTGCAGGAGCTGCTGCTGATCCAAACTTTATATTTTCGATGCTTTGCATCCAATTAAATGGTGATGGAAGTTTGGATTCTACTTTCGGTATAAATGGATTTGCCACGCCTCGTTTTTTCACTGCAGATGAATTTGCTTATGCCATGGCATTGCAAGCTGATGGAAAAATTATTTTAGCAGGATCAACCTTAGATGCAGGCGGACACAATATGCCTTCTCTTGTTCGATTGAATCAAGATGGTAGTTTAGATTCAACGTTCGGTGCAGCGGGAATTGCATTCATATCTGTTACCGAAATTGATAATCGATTAAACAGTGTTTTCATTCAGGCAGATGGAAAAATTGTAGCGAGTGGACATTTCGATCAAGGCTTAACCCTCAGTGGACAATTTGACTTTGATGTTTTAGTGACGCGCTTTAATACTGATGGTACCATCGATACGACTTTCGGAAATGCAGGCATGACACTCACTCCTATTTCTGTAGAGTACATTGAAGATGCACTGGGAATGAAGCAAAGTGCTGATGGCGGAATTGTAGTGAGTGGATTCACTACGATTCCTGATTTCACCTTTGATATGATCATGGTGAAGTATGATAGTACGGGTGCTCTAGTTCCTACATTTGGAAATGCGGGTATCGTACAATTCGACAACGACATTCAAGATGTAGGGTATGATGTAGCCATTCAAAATGATGGAAAAATATTGGTAGGTGGAACTTCAGGCGGATTCTTTTTTGATGATCGCGATTTCTTATTGATGCGTTACGATGCCAACGGGCAAGTAGATACTATTTTCGGAAATTTCGGATTAGTATTAACACCCATCATGAATGATTTTGATGAAGCCAATGCCATCACGCTGCAAGCTGACGGGAAAATTATCTTAGCTGGTAAGGGCAACAACGGAAGTCAGAATGATTTAGCTGTGGTGCGTTACTGGAATAACACTACAACTGGAATTTCAGAGATCAAACAAAGTACTACACTTTCACTTTATCCAAATCCAGCTCAATCCGGAAATTCAATTTCGATTGAGTGGAATGAATCTTCTTCTTCTACAATTCAATTGGTGTTAATGGACAGTTTTGGAAGAACAATAGATCAAATTCAAGTAAAGAATCAGGGAACCGATAAAAGCAAAGTAGTTTATCAACTTCCTTCTACACTATCTAACGGATTTTATCTCGTAAGTATAATTCAAGAAAATGGAGTTTCATCCACAGCAAAAGTGATGATTCAAAATTGAGGATGACTGATTATCTCATGTAAAC
>JBJXGU010000075.1:0-6587 GCA_046160245.1 Bacteroidia bacterium | reverse complement strand
CATCATTAGTGATGAATTAAATCACGCTTCTATCATTGATGGAGTGCGTTTGTGCAAAGCGCAACGTTATCGTTATAAGCATAATGATATGTCAGATTTAGAGGAGCAATTAAAAGCAACTCAGCATTTGCGTCATCGCATGATTGTTTCCGATGGTGTGTTTAGTATGGATGGTACCATCGCCCAGCTGGATAAAATTTGCGACCTAGCCGATAAATACAATGCCCTTGTTATGATTGACGAATGCCATGCCTCAGGATTCATGGGAAAAACGGGCAGAGGAACGCATGAGCATTGCAATGTGATGGGGCGTATCGACATTATCACCGGAACTTTTGGAAAAGCTTTAGGCGGTGCGATGGGCGGATTCACCTCGGGCAGAAAGGAAATTGTGGAGATGTTACGCCAACGTTCGCGTCCTTATTTATTCTCAAATTCATTGGCGCCAAGTATTGTGGGTGCCAGCATCGAAGTGTTGAATATGTTGAGTTCAAGTACCGCTTTGCGTGATAAATTATGGGAGAATACCGACTATTTCCGCACTCAAATTTTGGCTGCCGGCTTCGATATCAAACCTGGAACACATCCTATCGTTCCCATTATGTTATACGATGCTAAGCTAGCTCAAGATTTTGCATCCCGCCTCTTAGAAGAAGGATTATACGTTGTTGGATTCTTCTATCCCGTTGTGGCTAAGGGGAATGCACGCATTCGAGTTCAGATCTCAGCCGGACACGAACGCCACCATATCGACCAAGCAATAGCCGCCTTTACAAAAGTTGGAAAAGAATTGGGTGTTTTGAAGTCTGTATCGGCTTAAGTTTTATTTTTGTCCCTCTTAAAATTCTATAAACATTTGACCAATCGGTCAAATGCTATTGAATCGGGCCTATAGCTCAGTTGGTTAGAGCGCCGGACTCATAATCCGTCGGTCGTAGGTTCAAGTCCTACTGGGCCCACCCCAGAAGTAGAGAGGCCAAGAGAATATCTTGGCCTTATGCTCTTTTTCCAAAATGGGAATTTGTGTAACAAGGAAATATGTATAGGCCTCACACTTCTGGGCTTGGGCCCTCCGAAGCTTTAGCGAAGGAGGGCTTTTTTGTTTTGAGAACTCGCTTAGTTCTTGGCTTTTTATTTTTTCTTCGGATTGGGATTTCTTTTAAACTTACATTCTCATTGGCTTTACACTTCTGGGCTGGGCCTTCGAAGCCCGGAAGTGTAACGAAGTTTCTACTTCTGGGCTGGACTTGGGCCTCCGAAGCTCGGAAGTGTGACGAAGTGTCTACTTCCGGGTAACGAAGTTTCTACTTCTGGGCGAAGGAGAGCAAAATCTTGTTGATTCAATCAAGAAAAGTCAAAGGATTTCACAAGAGAAAGAACATTTTTTAGATTTACTCTTTGTATATGCTAATTTAATTAAAAAGAATATTAAATTTAGGCGCCAATTTGTGCTAAACGTATTTTGATACCCCCTTTCAAACCAACCACAGTATGACGAAAAAAGATACATCTTTCGAAGTGCCTGATGAAATAATAATGCAAAAAATTTATTTCATCAGAAATCAAAAAGTAATGTTAGATTCTGATTTAGCGGAGCTTTACGGTGTAGAAACAAGACGCTTAAAAGAACAAGTTAAACGAAACAAAGAACGCTTCCCTGAACGTAATATGTCTGAATTAACGCAGAAAGAAGCCGAAGCTTCAAGATCGCAAAATGCGACCTTGAAAAGAGGTCAAAATATAAAATATTTACCTTATGCTTTTACAGAACATGGGGTAATGATGCTATCAAATGTATTGAAAAGTAAACGAGCAGTTGAAGAAGATTCTTAAATAATATTTTCGTGACTTTTAAGTATTCTTTAAGGTCACAATCTGTGACCTTAAAGAATTATCTTTGAAAAAATATCCTATGGCAAACAAAGAAACATCTGTTATAGTAGAAGAAATTATTGTAAGTAAAATATACTTGGTTAGAAAACATAAGGTAATGTTAGATGTTGATTTAGCGGAACTTTACGGAGTAGAAACAAAAGTTTTAAAGCAATCTGTAAAACGAAACATTGACCGATTCCCCGATGATTTTATGTTTGAATGAACGCCAACAGAAAACGAAATATTGAAATCGCAAATAGGAACACTAAAAAGGGGACAGCATTCAAAATATTTACCTTATGCTTTTACAGAACAAGGTGTTGCCATGCTCTCAAGTATATTGAACAGTAAAAGAGCTATATCGGTCAATATACAGATCATGCGAACATTTATACGCTTTCGGCAAATTTTATTAGACAACACGGAACTACGGTTGGTTATTGAAGCGCTAAAAAAGAAAACTGATAATAACACAAAAAACATAGAACTAGTTTTTCAATATTTAGACGAATTGCTGGAGAAAAAAGAAAATCCGAAACCACGAAAGGAAATCGGTTACAAAATCCAAAAGAAAAAATAATGCGTTTTCACTCGAAGAGGATATTGAAATGCAAAGTCGCTATAGTTACTGGTACAATGAACTTGGTATTTTAAATCACGATGAACAGGAAGATTGAAAACATTACCTGGACAGTAAGTGGTAAAATTGATAAAATCACTCGAACCAATGGTTCAACCAAACCCGATTTAGAATTTGCATACGATGCACAGGGTAATCGTATTAGAAAGATAGTTAAGCCAAGTGGAAGTTTAAGCACCCCTACATTATGGACAACTACAGATTACGTACGTGACCCCCAAGGCAATGTTTTGGCTGTGTATAATGGTCAATTTGTTTCAAGCGCTCATGATTATAAATTAAAGGAAGGATATCTTTACGGAAGTTCACTTGTTGGAATGGATTTACATGAAGAAGATATGTATGTCACAACAGCCGGAATCCCATTACAAAATGGCGATCCTGCCTTGAAGCAATTTCAATTGTCCAATCACTTGGGAAATGTGTTAGCAGTAGTGAATGGTGAAAGAAAAGCCATCCCAGATGTTACAGGAAATTCTATTGATCATTTTGAAGCACAGCTCGAAAACAGTTCAGACTACTATCCTTTTGGTTCTTTGTTAAGAGAACGAAGTACAAGATGGGTTTGGATAAAGGGGCTTAACTTCTCAACAAATCCGGCAGATGTTTTCTTAGCCTTGGTAAACATGAATGAAGATCCAGCAAATATTGCAATAGATGGGAAGAGTTACCGTTTCGGTTTTAACGGGAAGGAAAATGATAATGAGGTAAAAGGAAGTGGAAACAGTTTAGACTTTGGTGCTAGGATTTATGATAGCAGATTAGGACGATGGTTAAGTTTAGACCCCCTACAAATGAAATATCCTTCTTTAAGTCCTTATAATTTTGTTGCAAATAACCCCATAAATTTTATCGATCCTGACGGAAAAAGAATCTATGCAATTAATAAGCAAGCAAGGGAGGCTGTGCATCAATTACTGCAATCATTTGGAAAAGGTTCTCAAATAGGTGATATATTTAATATTAGCGCATCGAGAGAGGGAGGTTATTTTTCAACAAATGATGCATTTGAATTGAGTGAAAATGATTTTAACAAGCGAATTAGCAAAAGTAAGATTAAATTAAGTAAAGAAGAACGTGCTAATGCATACAAAGTTTATTTAGCACTTTATACAGAAGAAGATATACAAATTGAAATTGTTGAACGATCAGAACCAGGAACAGTACGTACTCCTGGTGTTGAAGGAACCAAAGTAGTTGGATCTAGCGATGAAATCAATGAAAACGAAGGTCTTAATCAGATGAAAAATGATATTACAAAGGCAGATGGGGCTACCAAAGAAATTATTGATGAAGCAGTAAGACCAGAAGGAGGTGCTGGGACTGGAAAATATAAACCAGATCAAATAGGTGACGATTATGCTATTTATCATGGGGAAAATTCTTCTCAAGAAAGAAAGGTTCGTAAAACTATATTAATAGATGGTTCGAAAAAATCCGCTTCAGAAAATGCAGAAACTTTAAAAAAAGCTATAGTAAGTGAATAAGATAAAAATAATTATTATTGCAAGTTTATTATTATTTAATCCATTGAATGTTCAATCTCAGACTACGATAATATATCGTGGTGATTCAACATTAATTGAAAAATTTATGGGTTATTTTATGAATAATTTTAATCAACAATATTACTTAAACCCTTATTTTGATTTAAATGAGAAACTGCCTGACGGAAATTATCTAGTATTTTCAATTTCTAAAAATGATAGTATTAAATTAAAAGTGGATGATGTTATCTCAATAAGAGGTCAATATAAAGATTCAATGAGAACAGGGAAATTCGAATACTTTACTCAATGTAAAATTGAGAATAGAAAAAATAAGTATAAAAATGTACTTGTACATGTTTTTAACTATACAAATGGCCTTTTAGATGGATATTATAAGTCATGCAATTGTGAGTATAAAACTCTTGAAGGGTTTTATAAAAATGGAAATAGACATGGATTTTTCTTCTCATATGATCAAAATGAATTAATTAAAGTGGAATTATACCAAGAAGGATTACTACTCTTTCATTCCAATAAGCCGAATATAACTAAAAATATTGAAAAGCTATAATAATTTAGCTGAGACGATTTAGTTAAAATTTTAACTTAATTCCAATTTTAACTTTGAAATTTATAAGTAGCAATTTCGAGTAACACAATTTGTATATTTATTATACAAAGCTAATTGCAAGGTTGAATTATATTAGTACTTTTTACGATTTCAGCCAACTTAATAATGTCTATATATACCCTCACCCAGAATAATGAAATATCAGATTCATTTCTAGACGGGAGATTTAGCCATTTGTGGCTATTTTTAATACCAAACTGTTGATTCAATATATAAAATCAAGAGACCAATATGTCTTAACTAAAAAAATTGTATTTTTAAACTTGTGAATGGATTTTCAAAAATACCGCAAACGGATTTTCCGATAACCTGTACAACGGGTTACCGCTTCGGTTTTAACGGTAAAGAAAACGATAATGAAGTAAAAGGAAGAGGAAACAGTTTAGACTTTGGTGGCAGGATATATGATTCAAGACTTGGTAAATGGTTAAGTTTGGATCCTCTTCACTCAAAATACGCGTCTTACAGTCCTTATAATTTTGTTCTCAACATGCCTATTATCGCAATTGACCCAAGCGGCGAAAAAGTTTTTTTTGTTATCAATACTGGTGGAGTTAGGTCTGAATATGCGGAAACTCGAAAAAATGAAATTGAACATTCAAAGGGATTTAATTCCAAAGTAGATATAGTAGTAACGTTATATGTGCCTGATTTAGGAACATTAGAAAAGAAAATCGAAGATGCAGTTGCAAAATATTCTGGCACCTATGGTAAAACCGAAGAAGCAAGTTTTTATGGTCATGGGGGCGTAGATGGACCTTCAGGTGGTGATAAAACTTCGGGAGAATATAATCTTGCTGATTTAACAGGTAATTGGGATAAGATAGATGGTGACTTTAAGCAATTATCACCAGATGGCTGGAAAGCTATAGATTTTAATTTTGATCCTACAAATAGTGTCGCTAGTTTTTATGGTTGCAATACGGATGAATTCGCACAGAAATTTTTATCATATTCAAATGTACAAAACGCAGCTGGTACTCAAGGAGGAACAGGACCTTCCTATAATGCATCGGGCAACTTTAGTCATGTTTGGTTTAATTTTCTGGGAACTTCCGTTTATCAGGCTGCTAAGGCAGATGGCAAGGTGCTTCCTATGAACGTGTATTCTCAGGACAGTAAACAGGCGACCTACAATGAAGGGGATCAAGTAATTCCCCTTATTCTTCAAGACGCTAATGGCAATGTCATACCACAAAAAGAAACAAAAGCTCAAGTTTCTGGTAATGTAACCACCGATAACAAGGGCAAACCTGTTTCAGGCTCAAAATAAAATGCTATTAATGAATAAAAAAGACCTAATAACTATAATGCTCACAAGTGTATGTATCTTCATACTGCTTTCAATAGTTTCATTAATTGCGCATTTATTTATATTGGAAGATGGTTATAAAGTAGGATTTCCTTTTGAGTATTATTACAAATTTCATTTACGGGGTAATAACTATGATAATTATGGATGGAATAGAATAAATCTAATACTGAATTGTTTTATAATACTTCTTTTATCCTTCTTGGTTGTTCTTTTTTATAAAAAAACTAAACGAGATAAATTTATTAAATGAGATAAGTTGAATTGATAAGACAAATAAGATTATAAATTCCAAACCGTCACACCTCACAACCTGGTAGTTTTTTTATTTACTGTGGGTTTTACGGGCTTTTGCATCCCTAATAAGCACGTCAATGGTGGATAAGTCATTTTGTTTATCCGCTTCATTGAGCTTTTCAAACTCCTGCAACCATAATGTTGTTTTTATTGAGAATAACAGTCGTGCCGTTAATTAAATATTCTATTGTTACATCCAGTTCAACGTACCCCTCCCCTGTGAAGTACTTCTTTGATTAGGAGATTAAATATATTAAGCGGGAGTAAACCTGCAGATGTAAGTAGGCCTGTTTTCGAACAGTTTTAAAATAGACATTTTAATTATTATTTGCTAATGATCTG
>JBJXGU010000074.1:0-12643 GCA_046160245.1 Bacteroidia bacterium | reverse complement strand
CTTTACATGGTAGTCCATGTGACACACTTACAGCCGTTGGATTAATTGACTTATTTCCTAAAAATAGGGAGTTAAAACTTTACTATGATAAAACCTTGCAAATTATTTTTGTGAATGCTGAGGAGTTGCAAGGAAGAAAAGCTACATTGGAGTTTTATAATATCAATGGACAATTAATAGAAAGAATTTCTTTGGATACTGATGGGAGTTATTTTTCGAAAAGTAGTTCTTTTTCTTCTCAAGCAGATGGAGTTTACATTGTGAGACTAAGAACAGAGAAGGAAGTCCTCACTGGGAAATTTGTGAAGTGGTAAAGTTTAAAATTGAGATCACCCCCAACCTCGAGACTATATTAAGTTGAGCCAAATTTGAATTTGACATTTTTCATTAATTTGGTTTTATTGAAGGGTAATCTATGTATTTTTAATTAGTCAAAGAGATTCTATGTTCTGACTTTGTCAACTTCATATATAATTTCTTTTTCGATTTCTTTTAAAATATCAATTACTTCATTGGCTGAGGCTCTAAATTCCTCTATTGCGACATCGCTATTTACTGATAGCCATCAATAATCAATTATCGATCTCTTAATTTCATGATTGGAAGTTCGTAATATTTATAAATCACTTTGGAAACAAGGATTACCCATGTCCAATAAAGGAGATAAAGCAAGATGGATTCAACCGAATTTCTAGGAGGGAAATTATGCATGATAATTTCGGCACCAAGTGCCAAGTTCACCAAATACATTGAATAAGAAATTTTACTTATTTCTGTAAATACAGAACGGATGCGCAGAGATTTTGTGTTGATTGTTGCAGCAAAAGGTAGGAGGCAAGCTGCTGCTATAGGAGTTAAAGTTAAATTGATTATTTGCTTGTAAAACGTATTGGCTTCTGCTGAATAGTTGACAAGAAAAATAATTAATAATACACCTAAAACGAATGAATGAATTTTGTACTTGTTCCAAACAAAAGGATAATAGTGCATTACCCAAACCGCAAGAAGACCCATCGATAAGCTATCGAAACGACCTAAAACAATTTTTCGAAATCGTACATCATACCAAAAATTGTCAATGTTAGGGTCAAAGTGATATAGTCGATAGGATATTGAAAAAACGAAGAGCACGAGTGTACTGAAGAAAAATGCCTTTTTAACTGAGCAAACTTTAAGGAGAATTAAAAAAAGAATCGGAATGAAAATATAAAACCATTCTTCAACCGAAAGACTCCATGATTCCCAAAAGAAGCCGGTGAAGGGCGACGAAAAATTTTGAAGAAAGAATAAAAATTTCCAATTGAAGTTCTCAATATGTTCTTTAATAATTCCAAAATAAACAACTATGAAATTCAATCCTAATACCAGATAATAATTGGGAAGTGTACGATACCATCTTCTTTTCCAAAAATGAACAAGATCTTTGGAGTTAAATTGTTGAGAAGCGGTTGCTTGTTTTATTAAAATTCCTCCAATCAAATATCCACTTAATACAAAAAACAAATCTACTCCATCTATCATTTTGATAAACGGGAATTTTTCGAGACCAGCAACTTCTAGAATGGCAGCACCGTGGGTCAGTACTACTAAAATAATGGCAATGCTGCGAAATAGATCAAGTCCAAATATGCGACTGCTAATTGAAGATTGGTGGTCGTTTTGAATCATCTAAACTTTCAATAAGCAATTTTTTTACAGAAGTCTTTTTGGTTGTTGATTTGCAAAAGTAATGTATTCCATTTTTGTAAAATTCAAATTGTTTTGAAATGAACTCTTTGTTTGAATTTGAAAGACTTTAACTGAATTAGGAAAACTAGAATAATAAGGCGATTGAAAAAGATTGTATTTCAATCTAAACGAAGAAAAGGTTTTTCAGATCTCAGAAACCAGGTACGTTTTGAGTTCAGTGGTGAATAGTTGAAGGATAATTTAATTCAGTTTTGTTTAAAACACTAATACATTGCCGCTTAATTCATTAAAATACAATATATTAGGATCAATTATAAATTAAATACTTGGAGTTGTAGAAGGATTTCTTAACTTTGCACCCCCGCTAAGGGGAAATATTAAATTTGACTGTTCTTTAACAAAAAATATATTGCGGGGTGGAGCAGAGGTAGCTCGTTGGGCTCATAACCCAAAGGTCATAGGTTCGAGTCCTATCCCCGCTACTAAGGAAAGCCGATGCGAAAGTGTCGGCTTTTTCGTTTGGGTTAACTATTCTATTGCTGACTTAAGTTAGATAGAGAGCCTAATCCAATAAATGGCTATAAAGATTTTTCACCCTTTTCCTTTGTTCTTAAACCAATAAACCTACTTTTGCCTCCCGGTACACAACCCGTGAGCTCATCCACCTCCCACAATAAAATCACCGCCGCCGGTTTATTAATAACCCTCGGAATCATTTACGGTGATATCGGTACTTCGCCGCTTTATGTGATGAAATCGATTGTGGGTCTAGGTGTTATTAGTAAGGACGTAATTTTGGGTGCTATCTCTTGCGTTTTCTGGACCATCACACTTCAAACTACAGTTAAGTACGTTATAATCACTTTACGTGCTGATAATAAGGGGGAAGGCGGAATTTTTTCTCTTTATACGCTCGTGCGACGGAGAAAAACACCCTGGCTAGTTTTTCCTGCCTTAATTGGTGGGAGTACTCTTTTGGCGGATGGAATTATAACACCACCCATCTCGGTTGCTTCTGCCGTTGAAGGACTAAGAGCCATTAATCCCGATATTCCAACCATTCCCATTGTATTGGGAATTATTACAGCTTTGTTTTTTATCCAACGCTTCGGAACCAATTTCGTAGGGAAGTTCTTTGGACCCGTGATGCTCATCTGGTTTGGAATGCTTGGTTTCCTTGGAATTGTTTCAATAGGAGGTGATTTTGGGGTGTTTCGAGCGATCAATCCAATGTATGCTGCGGATTTGTTGATTCTTCACCCTGGTGGATTCTGGTTGTTGGGTGCTGTCTTCCTTTGTACTACAGGAGCCGAAGCTTTATATAGTGATCTAGGGCATTGTGGAAAAAAGAATGTGAGGGCAACATGGGGTTTTGTAAAACTTTCCTTGCTGCTGAATTATTTTGGTCAAGGTGCTTACTTAATTCGCCACGATGGTGAAATGTTAAATGGCGCGAATCCTTTCTTTGAGTTGATGGCCCCTTGGTTCCTTCCTATTGGTATTGGTATCGCTACTTTCGCTGCAATCATAGCTTCACAAGCGATGATCAGCGGATCCTTTACGCTCATCAATGAAGCAATTCGATTAAATTTCTGGCCAAAAGTGAGAGTGGTTTATCCGAGTGATATACGCGGACAATTATATATTCCTTCTCTCAACTGGTTGCTTTATTCCGGTTGTGTTGCGGTGGTTTTGTATTTTGAAGAATCGTCACGAATGGAAGCCGCTTATGGACTCGCGATTGTTACTACTTTTATTATGACCACCATTTTGTTGACCAACTATTTGATTTTATACAACTATCCAAAGTGGATGGCCTATCTATTATTACCCGTGTATTTAACGATTGAGATTTCTTTTTTAATCGCAAATCTTGATAAGTTCACACATGGCGGGTGGGTGACGATGCTCATTGCAAGCATTTTAATGACAGTAATGATTGTCTTGTACTACTCAAGAAAAATTAGAAATAGTTTGGTTGAGTTTGTAAAGCTGGATGAGTTTCTTCCGCTTCTCGAAAAGTTAAGTGAAGATACATCCATTCCTAAGTATTCAACTCATCTCGTTTATTTGACAAGTGCTAATTATGCGAATGAGATTGAAGAGAAAGTGGTGTATTCCATTTTATACAAGCAACCCAAGCGTGCCGATATTTATTGGTTTGTCCATGTTGATGTATTGGATGAACCGTATACGCTCGAGTATAAAGTCACACAAATTGTGAAAGACAAGTTGATTCGTGTTGATTTTAGAATCGGTTTCCGTATTGATCCTCGTATCAATATTATGTTCCGTCATGTGGTGGAAGAACTGGTTCGAAATAAAGAAGTAGATATTGTTAGTCGATATCCTTCTCTCGGAAATAGAGGTCTCACCGGCGACTTTAGATTCGTGGTGATGGAGAAATTCTTAAGTGTAGATAACGAGTTGCCATGGATGCAAAAGATCATCATGGATCTTTATTTCTTGCTTAAACGCGGTGCTTTACCCGAAGAAAAAGCATTTGGATTGGATACTTCATCCGTCTCAGTAGAAAAAGTTCCCTTAATCGTAAATCCCGTTACCGACCTCAAGATTCATAGAATTCAGTAGGTGTTTTTCGTGGATGGAACCTACCTTCTCTAACCGCGTGCGCTAAAGCTAAAGCGGTGGCGCAAGATCCGGTAGGCAGGCACTGATTTTTTAAGATGGTGATGATTTTTTAAGATTTTTTCGCTCAGCCATCTTTAGATACTTCTCTCATTTCTCTTGGTCAACATTGCGCAGCACTCACTTCTTAACCAAAGCGAAGTTTAAAATCATCCATTCTACTTAATTTTCTAAGCAAAGCAATTTGCCAATTTACCAACTTGCCAACTTGCCAATTTCCATCATTATCGCGAGCAAAAGGCAATAAAAACCAATAATTTCCTGCGTACCCCCCATAAAAATAGGGGTCTTGTTGAAAAAAACTATATTTTTCTTGTTTCACCCCCCTAATTTCACATACCTTTGCGCCGGTTCGGGTATTTATAGAAGAAATTTCTCTGAATATTCGAAACAAAAACGAAAAAAATCAGTTTAACACAAAAATTTAATCATCACATGGCTATTCTTCGCTTCCGCGCTCTGGAAAACAGCAGCAATCGCAAACCCATCGTTGTTATCGCACCTTCAAGTAAGGTGAGTGACTTTTACGGTATTAATGTATTTGATAAAGAGAAAATGCATAAGTACTTAAGCAAGGAAGTATTTAGACAATTACAGGAAGCCACGCATATTGGTAATCGCATTGATCGTAAAGTTGCGGAGCTAGTAGCTGCTGCAATGAAGAACTGGGCCGTAAGCTTAGGAGCTACACATTATACCCATTGGTTTCAACCGTTAACCGGTAGCACTGCGGAGAAGCATGATTCATTTTTTGAATTGAGTGATGAAGGTCGAGCTATTGAGGCGTTTAGTTCAAGCGCACTCGTTCAACAAGAGCCTGATGCCTCTTCGTTTCCGAATGGCGGAATTCGTAATACGTTTGAAGCACGCGGATATACTGCATGGGATCCAAGTTCTCCTGCTTTTATTATGGAAAGCCCTTCTGGAAAAACGTTGTGCATTCCAACCATTTTCGTTTCATATACAGGCGAAACCCTCGATTTTAAAGCACCCTTATTAAAAGCTTTGCATGCATTGAATAATGCTGCGGTTCCTGTTTGTCAGTACTTCGATAAAAATGTTTCCTCTGTGAATGCTACATTGGGTATCGAGCAAGAGTATTTTTTGGTCGACATCGATATGTACAATGCACGTCCCGATTTAGAAATGACAGGTCGTACATTGTTTGGTGCTGAAGCAGCGAAAGGACAACAGTTAGATGATCATTATTTCGGAACGATTCCTGATCGAGTGAATTCTTTCATGGTGGATATGGAAATTGAATCGATGAAGTTGGGTATTCCATTAAAGACTCGTCACAATGAAGTAGCACCGTCGCAATTTGAATGTGCTCCTGTATTTGAAGATATCAATTTGGCAGTAGATCATAATCAACTGTTGATGGATGTAATGGATAAGGTAGCTCGTCGTCATCACTTCAAAGTGTTGTTGCACGAAAAACCGTATGCAGGCATGAATGGTTCTGGTAAACATAATAACTGGAGTTTAAGTACGAACACTGGCAAGAATTTATTGTCACCTGGAAATTCTCCAAAAAGTAATTTGATGTTCTTAACGTTTTTCATCAATACCATTCGTGCTGTATTTGAACATGCCGATCTACTTCGTGCTTCCATCACGAGCGCAAGTAATGATCATCGTCTAGGTGCTAACGAAGCGCCTCCTGCTATCATGTCTATCTTCTTAGGCGAGCAGTTAACAAAAGTGATGGATGAGATTGAAAAGTCAGTGAAGGATAAAAAGATGACACCCGAGGAGAAAACAGCGTTGAAGTTGAACATCGGAAAAATTCCAGAAATTTTGTTGGATAACACCGACCGTAATCGTACCTCTCCCTTTGCATTTACTGGAAATAAATTTGAGTTTCGCGCAGTAGGATCATCAGCCAACAGCTCGCATCCGATGACAATTTTAAATACCATCGTAGCGGATCAATTGGTTAAATTTCATACGGAAGTAGAAAGCATCGCGAAGAAGGGCATTAAATCGGATGAAGCCATTTTAAAAGTATTGCGTAAGTACATTGTTGAATCAAAAGCCATCCGCTTCGAAGGAAATGGATATGGAGATGAGTGGAAGAAAGAAGCAAAAAAACGTGGATTGAGTAACGTAACTACAACACCTCCTGCTTTAGATGCATTTGTTACTAAGCAGTCCATTAGTCTTTTTGAACGTAACGGAATTTTTAGTCATAGAGAAGTTGAGGCGCGCCACGAAATCATGTTAGAGACCTATATCAAAAAGATTCAAATCGAATCTCGTGTTATGGGTAGTATTGCTGTTAATCATATTATTCCTGCCGCTATTAAGTATCAAAATTTATTGGTGCAAAATGTAGAAGGCATGAAAGATATTGGTTTGCCGAAGGAAGTATTCTCAACACAACTCGAAATAATCAAAGAAATTTCTACGCACATCACGGTCATCAAGAAAAAAGTAGATGAGATGGTGGAAGCAAGAAAGAAAGCGAATGCCATTTCAGATGTACGTGCACATGCCATTGCTTATTGCGATAAGGTGAAAGTGTACTTTAGCGAAATTCGCTATCATGTAGATAAGTTGGAATTGATTGTGGACGATGAAAGTTGGCCATTGCCAAAGTATCGTGAGATGGTAACGATTCGTTAATTATAAAATCAATTATAAAAAAGAGCCTTGAGAAATCGAGGCTCTTTTTGATTTAACTATATTAGTTATTGGTAGGTATTTAAATTGTATTTCTATAAGAATCTCCTGAAACCACAGAGGTCGCAGAGTTTTTCACAGATGTCACAAAGATTTTTAGTTTAACGATAAACAATTTTTTAGAATAATTACTCTGTGTTTCTCTGTGTAACTCTCTGTGTTCTTTGTGGTAAAAGATAGTTTTTAAGATTGAAATGATTTTGTCGAAGTATGATTGAAATTTAATTCAAGATTAATGCTGCTTCTTTCTATAAAATTCTAGATAAAACTTTCATATAAAGTAACGTTTGTAAAACCGCCGTCGCTCCCATTGTCCACAAACACAAAACAATTTCCTGTTGAGAAAGAAACCAATATCCTAAAATAGTTTGTGTTGTAACACAAAGCGCAAAAATCATCAGAATACTTTTTTCTTCTTTTACTTTCAATAAAGCATACAATAAAGGAAGCTGAATGAAAGTAAATAGCAACAGGGTAAAAACCGGAATCATCCACCATAGTGAAATAGTGTTCAATTGAAATTTATTCATGAAAACCAAACAAATTCCAACCCAAGTCAAACCCATTACCGTTCCTCCAATCACCATTTTTAAAACAGCTTCTTTTATGGCATCACGATTACACTCATTGAAGTTTAGAGCGCCACTCAATCCTAATGCATGAACGATGGAGCATCCAGCAAAAGTCCAGAGTAAAATCATATGAAATGAACTCATCGCAATAGATCCTAACAAGAGGGCTCCAAGAAAGAATGAAACTTTGTTGTTTACCAGTACAATCGAACTACGTAAAAAATAGATTCCTGATTTTTTCAGTTGAGTGAAATCGGTTCGAGGTAAGTAAGGAAGCGGATAGGTAGAGTGAAAAAGTATGCATAAGAAAGTTAATCGCAAGCCTTGTGTAGCCACTAATATTTTGAGTAATTCCTGAAAGGAAAGTTGAGTTTTGGAAAAAAGGATCCACCCAATACTTGCGATTAGACTTAACCAACTAATCAAGCTCCAAGCGTTTATTTTGTTCTCCAATTTCGCAATTACTTTGTACGATTCATTGTATATATGGAGCATTAGATAGCAAGTAGCAAAGAGGAGTAAGGTAAGCGGTATTTTGAATAGCGCAACTATTGCAATAATTAAATATGCAATGCTGAGTCGAACACGGATAGCATCTTTCCAAATCGTAGTTGTTTCAGCTGGATTATCGAGAATAGAATGTTGGCAAAACGTTTCGAAAGAAAATAATGCGATGTGTTGAAGAACCAAGAGTGATAAATAGTAAACACTGATCTGTCCCCACGAAAGATTTCCAAATTTTAGTAGGATAACTAAGGTTAAGGCTAAAAAGGATATGCTTTTGAATGAATTTAATAAAAACATTTTGCCCATCGAAAAGAAGAGCTCGATTTTTAAATTGGATTCAGTCAGCAATTTTTGCATGCTGTTTTTACGGAAAAATTAGGGATTAGTTACCTAAAAAAAGCTTATTGTTTTGCTCTGTAAAGCTCCCATCCATTGGGATAGATCGCAATGCGGACCAGCTTTTTCTGAAGCATGAGTTGATTGAAAATTTTAACCGGTTCCGAATTCTTGTGTAAAGTCGTAAATCGACTTGGGTTGAATAGAATTAAATCTTTGTTATTGTACAAAGGAAATGTTGTGCCCCACATGTTTACAATGTCGTGAGGAACATCATACGTTCTTAATGCTCCATCTATAGCAAAAGTATTTAAGGTTGAACTGGGTATTTTTTTTAAAGCATTGGCAATGATTAATTCTTCCTGCTGATAATTATAGATGGGATAAATCACTTTAAAACTTAAAGCAAGTTGGATGACAATTGCAAAAATATAAACGAGAACCCGTAAGTTCCTTGATTTGAATTGGAATAAAAAAAGTTCATACGCAGGGTAAAGTGCTAATAAAACGATAGGGAAAGCTGGCATCAGTAAACGTAATTCTTGTGTAGGAAATCCTGCTATGAAGAGTAGAAAAAGCGCAAGGCAAATCAACCAAAGCTTGGGAAGGTGTATACCTGAACGCAAACTGAAAATGATAAAAACAAGTCCAATGATACAAAAACCTGGATGCAAAATCACACTTAGTGCGTAGAGTATGTTAGGTAAAGTGTATTGAGAAATATCGGATCCAATGGTAAAACTATTTTTAAAAAGATTAAATATCGACCAGTTTTCTATCCACGGATGAAAAATAAAATCAAAGCTATCTTGACCTTTTAAAAAGATGGTAGGAGTGAAGGACATTAGAATCGCAAAAACGGTAATAAGAAATAAACTGAATCGCATCTTAGCCGTCTTCCAAATCATCGGAAGTATTGGAATCAGTAATAGTGCTACTGAATATCGTGTTTGTATAGCGAGTACCGCCATGCAAACGGAGATGATCATGGACTGACTACTCTTGTATTTTTGCCATTTGTAATATTCTAAAAGCGACCAAACGATAAATGCCATAGCGATCATATCGGGCAAGGCCACCATGGCGGAACGAAAGAAGAAGGGGGATAGGAATAGAACTAAAAACGCATACCGTTGCCGTTGGGTCCCTTTAGGATAGAGTGCGTTGAGGAGTTTGCAAAAGCTGATGTAACAACCACCCGCAGCGATGATACTTACCAATTGTAAACAATAGAGATCGGGAATTACAACCGAGAAGATGGAAGCAATTAATGGGTAGAGTACCGGACTCGATTGACTAATGGGAGAGGCGCCGCCCAATAAATATCCAAACACAGATTGCATGTATCGAAATAAATCATGGGGTTCCTGTCCATAAAGTCCATTAAACTGATTCCAAAGGCAGATTCCAAATGTAATAGGCAGTAGCAGCACAATGACCAACCAATTAAATTGGATGTTTTTGTTTTTACCGATGCGCACTCCGTTGTCCATTGTAAGTATTAATGGTAATAAAAATTACTTAAACACTAAAATGTCATACTAACTCCCAACGAAGGTAAGAAAGGTAATTGATTTACGCGTTGGTTTCTAACTCTATCTACATAGAAAATGTTTTCTCGATTATATATATTGATTGCGCTAGCTGTAACATCGAGATTAGAATTTTTACCTAACACAAATTCTTTTTTCAAACTAAGATCCATTCTATGATAAGGAGGAAGACGTTTGTTGTTGAGTGGTCCATATATAATTCCAAAATCGCCATTGGTACTGTTCGGATCGGTATATAATCCATCCGAGAAGTTTAGATATTCATAAAAGCCTTGTGTTCCACTAAAGGGGAAACCAGAACCAAAATTCCACCGAGCATTTAATTCCCAATCGAGTTTTTTGCCAAATGTATAGGATCCCACTAAATTGACATTATGTCTACGATCGAAATGAGGACGATATTCACGAATGCCATCGTTACGAGTAACATAAGTCAAAGAGTAAACAGCCCATAAATAAATACGTTTAAAGTCATACTTTATCACCATGTCAGCACCATAAGAACTTCCTTTTTCAATGATGAAATCTTTCGTTAAGTAATCCGGTTTGTCTTGGTAAAAGCCGTTATCGGGATATACTTTGTCGCGATTGATATTTGAAAGTTGTGTGAAATCTTTATAGAATGTTTCTACATTCACACTTAAATGTTTGGTGATATCAATTTCAGCTCCAACAATGATGTCTCGTGCTTTTTGTAATCGTGAATTAACTTCTTTACCATTAAAGGTCTCTGGCAAACTTTCCGGACCGGAAAGAAACCCATAAAATAGATTCACCACATCTCGATCCGAAACTGCAGAAATTAAATTCTGAGCATAAATTCCTCCCGCCATTTTAAATCGTAATCCTTCAAGCGCATTTACTTTGATTCCGATGCGAGGCTCCGGTGAGAATTCGCTCAGGGATGCAAAGTACTGAAGTCGTATGCTGGGTTCTATTACAATTTTTTCTCGGGAGATACGATAACGAAAAAAGGATCCGAATTCAGTGGTGTTTTCAATTTGCTCATAGGTTAATCCCGTGATGGTGTTAGTGAATAATTCTGTTCTGAATCCTAAAACTTCTAAACCTATTTTCAATTCATCTTTATTGAAAAAGCTGGTCAGGTTAAATCCAAAGTTAAATCCATTGATAGCACTGCTACGTGGAGGTTCGTTAGCTTCCTTTTGATCGATGTTGTATTTTGAAAAAGCAAATACTCCGTCAATTAATGTATTAGAACCCTTGGGGACTAAAATAAAGTTAGCGCCAAAGCCATTCGATTTCCAATTAATATCAGTCACGTTCTTGAATTTTGCATTATCACTAAAGTCAAATCCAAAAAGATTTAATTGCGATCCGTTTTCTCCGTTCAATGAAACTTTGCCATAGAAATCTTGAAAGCTAAACGGAAGTCCATCTTTGTCAATATAGTCATAAAGTTCTTTTGAGGATTGATCGAGATAAGAATTTTTGTAGGAGATCAAAAACGAACTGCTACCACCGCCATCTTCTTTTTGTTTTTTGATGGGACCTTCAAACAATAATTTACTAGAAAATGTAGAAGCACTTAGCTTACCACCATAGCGTCGTTTGTTTCCGCCGCGTGTAGTGATATCCATCACCGAAGAAATACGATCTCCATAATCAGCAGGGAATCCGCCTGTGTATACATCTGCATTACGCAAAATGTCGGTGTCGAAAACTGAAAATAATCCAATCGAGTGAAATGGATTGTAAACGATCATACCATCTAACAAAACTTTATTCATAATGGGTGTACCGCCACGAATGTAAAGTTGTCCGCCTTGATCACCACTAAAAACTACACCCGGTAATACTTGTAAGTATTGAGCGAGATCCGGTTCTCCTCCGATGGAAGGAACTGATTTTATTTCTCGTGGTGTAATTTTATTTACCGAGGCTCGCACTTCCGTTTTTCTAGCTTCTTTTTCGGCCGAAACCTCCACCGTCTTTAAATTGACCGATCCTTTCTTAATGTAAATTTGTTTGTCAATGACTTTATTTTCGTAAATAATAATTTCAACTAATGAACTATCATATCCTATGGCACCAATCGTTAAAGAATATTTTCCAGGAGGAACATTGGTGATACTATAAAAACCATTCACGTCGGTAATGCTACCAAATTGTGTCCCTTTGATGAATACAGGAGTGTAGAGTACAGGCTCCCCGTTTTCTTTGTCGTAAAGAAATCCACGAACACTTCCGGTTTTTTGTGCAAATGAAACCGCAGTACTAAAAAGTAAGAGGAGAAATACGGTTTGCCTAAGGAGATTTTTATTCAAGGGATTTTTTAATTAACGGATAAATATAATTTCTTCTATCTTTTAGCTGCTCGATTCTTGATTCTTGATTCTCGATACTCGATTCTCGATACTTGATTCTAGATTCTTGATTCTCGATTCTAACATCTAACATCCAACATCTAACATCCAACATCCAACATCCAACATCTAACATCTAACATCTAACATCTAACATCCAGCATCCAGCATCCAGCATCCAGCATCCAGCATCCAGCTTCCAGCATCCAGCTTCCAGCATCCAGTATCCAGCATCTAACTCCCCATCGCCAGAATAACATCAAATTCTTCAGGAAGAATAGATACTACGGAGAGACGATTTAGTCGCAACATTTGAATGTCTTTT
>JBJXGU010000073.1:0-25418 GCA_046160245.1 Bacteroidia bacterium | reverse complement strand
TAAAACCTGAAATAACTGTATTGGGTGCCGACCAATATTTTTGCCCAGGTTCAACCGTAAATTTAGTGGCGAGTGGTGCTAATTCTTATTCATGGAATGGAGTGGTATTTAATGATTCGATTACTTTTTTAGCAACCAACGATTCAATCATTCAAGTAATTGGATTTGGTGATTGTGGATTTGTGGATACCTTAGATTTGCAAATAAATGTTTTCCAAGCAGTGAATGACACAGTTCATTCCTATGTCTCGTTTTGTTATGGTGCAAATGCAACGATTACTTCACCAATTCTTGGTCAAACTTATTTGTGGCAAGATGGTACTACTGCAGCTGATTTTAATTTCTTGTGTTTGAAGGATACCCTATTTTATTGTTTCGTAAACATTAGCGGAGGCTGTAGTACCTATGAAGCCATACACGTAACTGTCATTGCACCAGCTAATGTAACCATCAGTGGAAATACCCAAGTTTGCAATGGAGAATCTACACAACTCCGTGCAGATGGCGCTATAAGTTATTTATGGGAAAATAATTATCCAGGAAAATATTTCCATGTTTTTCTTACCGTAGATTCTGTAATTTCAGTAGTTGGGATCGATTCGAATGGATGTCAAGATACGGTAAGTGTTCTTGTAGTTTTATTACCAACTTTTGATTATATTATTGATGGACCAAGTATTATTTGTAACCCATTCCAGAATTTTCAGATTGAAAGTTCAATTCCATTTGTGAACTTTTATACTTTGCCTGGGTATACTTATGTATGGAGTACAGGAGCTACTACTTCTGGAATTCTTGGTTTAACAGCAACTTCCCCTGAAGTATCTGTAACAGTTACAAATTCCAATGGTTGTGTGGTCACAAAAAGTAAAGCCGTTCAGGTATTAAATGGTGGAGATTTGTTTGCAAAAGACACACTTTCGGTTTGTCAAGGCCAAACGATCGTTTTGAAGCCCGATACTATCGCACCATACGTTTCTTATAATTGGGGAAGTGGTTGGTTTTTCACAAATACAAAAACAATTACGGCAAATGTAGATACTTTAATTATTTTGCTAGCACAAACAAGTTCGGGCTGTATTGTAGAAGATACTTTATTAATTGATGTTAAATCTAATATTTCCTTATCGGTTACAGGAAATACGACTTTATGCCGTAATAGCATCGGCACTTGGACTGCAAATACCAATTCTTCAAATGTGCAATGGATTTTCCCGGGATCTCAATATTTTAATGGGAATTCAGTTTCATTTGCACCCACTTTGGGTGGAACTATTCAAATTACCGCTTCCGATACATCTGGATGTTCTGTGTCGGTAAATAAAACATTTACTTTAGTGAACAATACAATTAGTTTAAATGATAGTGCTTATCTATGTGCTGGGGATACCACTAAATTAGAAGTGACTGGTGGCAATTCTTGGACTTGGAGTACAGGAGCAACCACCAATTCTATCTTGGTAAATCCTCCATCAGATTCTGTCTATTCAGTGGTTGTGAATAATTCTGGATGCACTGGAACGTATGTAGTAAAATTATTTGTTTCTGATTCTTTGACAGTGTCCATTCTAGGCGATAGCGCAACCTGCAGGAATGAACCAGCAAATTTGTTTGTGAATGCGGGAACATCTTGGGTATGGTCAACAGGACAACATACACCTAGCATTGTACTGCCTGCAGGTACACCGGACGGCCCTGTATTTGTTACAGTGAAATTTTATGATGGTTGTTATGGCACTGGTGCTATTTACCACTACAATTACCCTTCATTGCCTTTGCAAATAGTTGGCGATACTTTAATTTGTAATGGATCGAGTACTGCGTTAACAGCAACACAAGGGTATGCTTCTTACCAATGGAATACTAGCGCTACTTCACAAAGTATTGTTGTGCCCGTCGGGCAAAGCGGTATCTATGGATTAGCTGCCACTGATTATGCCGGATGTATTTACAGCGATTCCGTGCAAGTTGGATTTACTACACAGCCCGGATTTCTTTCTCAAAATCAATCTACTTTTAATTGTACTTTGAATCAAGGTGCAATTTTAACAATCCCCATCAATACACAAGATAGTATTCAATGGCAATATTCTAATCTCTTGAATGGAGTGTATAGTAATTTGTTGGATGGTTTTCAATTTAATGGCGTTCATTCATCTACTTTGCAAATTTTAGACGTGAATGCATTCAATGGAAAGTATTTTCGATGTAAATTATTTTCTGATTGTTTTGCCGGACCAACTATAAGTGATTCTATTCAGTTTAATATCGTGCAACAAGTTTCCTACAGTCAAACTGCTTCTATTTGTGGAAATGAATTATTTTACGTTGGATTCGTCGCACATAACCAAACTGGCATCTATGTCGACACCCTCATCAGTCACTTGGGTTGTGATAGTATTGTCACCACCAATCTTACTGTTAATTCCATAATGATTAACACCCAAATTACCGTTAACGATACCCAATTGATAGCCCCTTCAGGCTACAGCGCCTACCAATGGTATAATTGCATCACAGGAAATCCAATCATAGGTGCAAACACAGCTATCTACAACGCACAACCCAACTCAAATATTTACGTGATCATTTCCAGTGCAAATTGCAGCGACACTAGCGAGTGCTTCTTTATTGGAACCACAGGAACGATAGAGAATTTCCAAGAAGGTACCATCAAAATTATTCCCAATCCTTTCCACGAAAATTTCACAATTCAATTCTCCGAACCACATTCCAGTAAAATAAAAATTACACTCTACAATAACCTCGGACAAATACTAATGAACAAATTCGTGAATGAATCTTCAATAGTTATACCTGGCCATAATTTGCAATCTGGCTTATATTTCTTAAAAGTAGAATCAGGCAACCGCGTTTCTTATTTAAAAGTTTTGAAGGTGGATTAAGATTTAATAAACTCTTCCTGTAAATAAACTGTCATAAAAGGTATGCACCACGGTGAAGTAGGAGTAGAGCGCAAATGGGAAATATGGATCACCAAACAATTGCGAGAATTGAATGAGTATGCAGATAAGAGTTTAAATTTGAGGAAGTGATAAACTAGCCCTCTTCCATTATAGATTTTACCTGCTTTTCTAATTGCTTTTTATTTGGAAGGTAAAGTTGATATTTAGAAACAAATATTTTGTTTGATATTCCTCCGGTAGCATATTCTACGAGTACTTCATCCTTATCGGCTGAAAGAATGATACCCATTGGATCATTATCGCCCTCCGCATTCTCCTCCTTCTTGAAAAAATTAAGGTAAAGATTCATTTGACCAATGTCAGTATGTCGAACCGCCTTAGTTTTTAAATCGATTAGTATAAAGCATTTCAAAATGCGATGGTAGAATACAAGATCAATGTAGAAGTGCTTATTTCTTAAAGAGATTTTATATTGTCGACCAACAAAAGCAAACCCTTTCCCTAGCTCTAAAAGGAACAATTGCAAATTGTCAATTATTTTTTGCTCAAGTTGTTTCTCAGTAACCTTATTGCTTTGTGGAATCTTTAAAAAATCCAATACATAAGGGTCTTTAATTAATTCAGCTTGTGTACTTGTTATTTTATCTTTGATAGATAAATGCAATACCTCATTTTTATTTTTACTAAGAACAAGTCGCTCATATAATGAAGAGCAAATTTGACGTTCTAACTCTCGCTTCGACCAATTTTCGTGGATAGATTGCTTTTCATAGAATTTACGAGCGGACTCATCTGAAATACCGATAAGCACAATGAATTGACTCCAGTTTAATTTGGCAGACACTGTCTGCCATTTTGGATAGGAAAGGTAAAATCTTCTCATATCCAACACATTTCGTCTGCCAAATCCTTTGCCAAAACGCAACTTCAAATCCTTGGAAATATTTGATAATAAGTCACTTCCGTACTCAGCTCGTTCGTGGCCGCCTTGTTCAAATTCAACGATGTGTTTGCCAATTTCCCAGTTTGCTCTAACGAGTTCTGTGTTAATAGCCCGTATTGCATTTTCTCGAGCTCTCTGAATGGTTGAGCCAATAGCATCTATTAGTTCAAAGTATTTTTCTTTAATCATTTTCTATAAAAGCATTTTTAATTGCTCTGCAAAAATAGAATAAAAATTAATAATAGATGTATGAACTAGTATGCCTCTTTACTACCTCTGATTATTGTGATATAATTGCAGTGATAATTTGTTCCGATAGTTGAAAAATTGAGCTAAGGCAGGAGATTTCCAGCGCGATTGATTCAATGATTCAGTTCGCTATTTTAATGCTTTCACTTAAAGTTTGATTAGTTTCCCAAAGGAACTCAATCCACTTTTGCTGATCATCTTGTAAATATAAATTCCACTTTCAAAATTCTCCGTGTTGATAGTTGTTGAATTGCTAAATGATTGCCGGAAAATTTCGCTTGAAATACCATTATAGAGAATAATTTCTGTTTCTTCAGGATGGCTTGCCTTAAAGGATATTTCATTAACAAATGGGTTTGGATAAACCTTCTTTGATTCTTGCAAATTTTCGTTGATGCCAACAGTTCCTAAACATTGTCCACCACAAATAGCTATATTATTTTCACTGATGCAAATAGGTTCCTCCCAAAAACCCAGGCCTTGAATCATTGGATATTGAATTCCCTGTGAGCCGCCAATACCTTCAATGTAATTTTCACCAGTATTCAAATAAAAAATTTTCCTTAAACAACCAATGTTAAATGTAGTAATTCCTACACTATCTATAATATATTCATATGTTGATCCAAAATGATACGTTTTTAAAGTATCTCCTTGAACTAAGTTAAAATCATATAATAATGTATCTACATTATTTGACCTCATAAACACTTTTCTTGCAATAGTATCTTCTCTTAAAAATAAGTATAATGCAGGAAGGGAGTTTCCATCAATTGCGAATGGCGGACAATAGGGACCTGGATTTATAGAAATAATTGGTTGAGTATATACTTTAAAATACAATTGCCCAGAAAGCATTGTGTCACCTTGAATAAAAAAGTGATCTCCATCTCTTAAATTACAAATATAGGTTCCATCACCATGCAAAATTTGCCAGGCTAAAGTGGGTTTAAGTAGAGGCTGATAGTTCTGTGCGAATGTTGCAGTAGAAGCTAATAAGATAATAAGAGTAAAGAGCTTTTTCATTACAAATAGTTTTAAGCAGTTCTTCCACTTCTTAAAACAATATTACGAAAAAAATTTAATAAAACGGAATGGAACTAAAATATTACAAAAACACCTCCGTAGCACCACTTCCATAACGCTCATAGGAGCCATCACTGAACTTTAAGTTCGACTCGCGGAGTTCGCGGCGGATCTCCGACTTGAGTTTACCATTGCCAATGCCATGGATAAACACAATGCTTTTCTGTTGTCGCAAATAACATTTGTCGAGCTCCTTCTTGAAATACGCTAACTGTATTTGAATGATCTCGGCATTGCTCAACCCTTCAATGGAATGTGTGATCTCCTCAATATGTAAATCAATCTCGCTTTGTGAAGGCGATAGTCCATGTTTTCGTAACAAATCGTTTCCACCTTGTTCGCGCTTGATGATTTTCTTTTCTTCTTTTATGATGGGTATTTGGCGATGCTCATTCTGGAGTTTCTCGAGCAACAAATCCATGTTTTCTTCCGTCGATTCATCTTCATGAAATAAAACCATCGACTTCGCAAAAGAAAGTGGTGTGGTTAAATGTGGAAACTGCTGTGAAAGATCAGGCAAGGTCAAGGAAAAGTTTAAACTGATTTTTCTTTTGGATGGACTTGCTTGGGCAAAGAAATGTGTTCCTTCAAATTGTAAATCGTCATAGTCAAACAACTTCTCGCGATTTAATTCACAGAGGTAGATGCATTCTTCTGAAGCAATTCCGCCATAATGAATTCCAGTAAGTGTTTTATCTTTTCGGAAGTGCAAACTGTATGCAATCCCGTGGGAAGTCGCATTCACCAAATACAATTTTACCGGACCTGCACTTACTTGGTTTTGGGTGGGAACAACGAGAAGGTAGAGCTGATTTTTGCAAGCAAATAATGCAGGGAATTGGTTATGGTCTTCCCATACAGGTGTTGGCGCAGTTGCAACTGGAGTAGGGGAGTGCGATGCTTTTTGCTCGCTGTTCGAATGTACCTTTACTAATTCTTTCGGAGTGGCTTCGATGGGAAAATCATTTTCAATGTCGACAATCACATTTCCATTTCCAAGAACTTTTGATACGGTCCCCTCTTGCTTCTCATTGAGAAAGCGTACGTAATCTCCTTCTTGAAACTGAGTTTCGCGCATCGATATTTTTAAAATGATAAACGGTTAATCAAATTATTTTTTGAAGTAATCGGCAACAACAATGTCTTTCGATCCTTTTGTGTATTTGTAAAAACCCTCTCCTGTTTTCACTCCTAAATTTCGAGAGGTAACCATGTTAACCAATAAAGGACAAGGTGCATACTTCGGATTTCCAAATCCATCGTGCAACACTCTCAAAATACTCAAACAAGTATCCAATCCTATGAAATCAGCCAACTGCAAAGGACCCATCGGATGTGCCATACCCAATTTCATCACTGTATCAATTTCATCTACACCAGCAACGCCTTCGTATAAACTATAAATGGCTTCATTAATCATGGGCATTAAAATCCGATTCGCAATGAATCCGGGATAATCATTTACTTCTACAGGAGATTTCCCAAGTTTTTTTGAAATATCAAAAATTTCCTTAGTCACTTCATCGCTGGTATTATAACCGCGAATCACTTCTACTAATTTCATCACCGGAACTGGATTCATGAAATGCATTCCAATTACTTTGTCGCCACGTGTGGTAACTGATGCAATTTTTGTGATGGAAATGGAAGAAGTATTGGAAGCTAAAATGCAGGAAGGCTTGCAAGCTACATCTAAATCCGTAAAAATTTTCAATTTCAAATCAATGTTTTCAGTAGCAGCCTCTATTACTAAATCTGCGTTTTTCACAGCTGCTTTCAAATCCGTATGCGTAGTGATCCTTCCTAAAGCGGTTGCCTTTTCAACCTCAGTTAATACTCCTTTTCCAACTTGACGATCGAGGTTCTTACCAATAGTTTCTATCGCTTTATCTAGCGCTGTTTGTTGTATATCAATAAGGGAAACCGTGTATCCATTTTGCGCAAAAACATGAGCGATGCCATTGCCCATCTGACCCGAACCAATTACTGCTATCTCTTGCATAATTTTTTATAATTTGTATTAAATATCATTTCAATTGCCTGCGGCCTAACCCAGATGTGTAATCGTTTTTAATATTTCTACATCTGGGTGGCCTGATGTGAAGTCCTTCGAAGAATTTCTTTGGCTGTGCCCAGAAGTGTAATCGTATTTCACGATTTCTACTTCTGGGTAATCGTATTTCACGATTTCTACATCTGGGTAATCGTCTTTCACGATTTCTACATCTGGGTAATCGTTTTCACGATTTCTACATCTGGGTAATCGTATTTCACGATTTCTACTTCTGGGTGGCCTGATGTGAAATCCTTCGAATTTCTTTGGCTGTGCCCAGAAGTGTAATCGTATTTCACGATTTCTACTTCTGGGCGAAATTAGGATATTAAGCCGAGAAACCGGGAAAATCACAAACTACCATTAATTACCTAATATACATTACGTAAAATAGGTAATTGATTAATTCTTGACAAATTTGCCGTTGGCAAAAATTCGTTGCTGCGCATTTTTCAATTGCAACAAATAAACTCCTGCAGGTAATTGTTGAATATCAATACTTACTTTTTCTTGAATAGAGGATAGACTCTTCATTTCAAAAACCGTTTGTCCAACTGAATTTATTATTTGCAATGTCGATTTCTCGTCTTTACTTACAGGAAGCAATACTGAAATGGTTTCATGCGCAGGATTCGGCGAAATTTCTAATGAAAATAGAGGAGTAGACAATGAATTAAGTCCAGTACTCACTGGATGCATTGGGCTTTCCCAAACTCCTCTGCCATAAGTAGAGACTCTAATTACACTGCTAAAAGGACCATCATCATAAAACATAAAATCTGTGATAGAAGCCACCGAAGGCAATCCCTGTGAATAACTGATCCAATTTGACAATGAATTATTCTTATACCAAATACCGTAGGAATTGCATACATAAACCGACTCATCACTTCCATAGGGATCACTAAAAATGTTGATGATATTTATATTGGGCAAATTCAATGTTACATTTGTCCAAGTGCTTCCTTGATTAATAGAACGGTAAACTTTTGATCCAGCAGTTACATAAATTATATTGGAATCATTATTAATTCCACATACATATCCACTTGGATTCAGAGTAGAAGGTAAAGTAGAACTCGTCCACACAGGAACTCCACTTGTGATATCTGTTGCTTTTCTAAAAACATTGGGTGAAGTCAACACATAGGCTACATCGGTTGAATGAGGGGCAAAAATAAGAGAGCGAATGCTAGCATTAAAAGAACTTGCTTGAGACCAAAACGGAACCGGACTACTTAAATCAAATGTTAAATACAGATCGGATATTCCCATCAATCCTAATTCTGCATCTAAAGGAGTAAATGCAACTCTAGTACTATTTGTCGCGGTAAATGGAATACCAAAAGAAACTTCACCGCCACTAATTACATTTCTCCGCTTCCCATTTTCATGATAGTATACCGTATTTGAATTGCTGTAATCATAGGTCATTCTACTGCCCCAATCACCGCCGCGATTGGTTTTCCATTGTCCGTTGCTGACGTACAACTCACCATTATCTTGTGTCCCTATACTCACCATATCTTTTCTCAACGGATTTAATGCAGCATGATAAATTTCAGTAGCCCCCAATCCATTACTGCGCGGATTCCAATTGATACCTCCATTTAGACTTCGCCAGACACCTCCGTCGTTGATATTATACAACTCGTTTGTATTATAAGGACTCACTACAATTTGATGCATGTCAGTATGCAATACTTGAGACCAAATCGTGAGTTGTGTCCAGGTTATTCCGCCGTCAATCGATTTCCAAACCACATGTGCTGCTACATAAACAATATTGGGGTTATTCGGATCAGCGCACATTCCAAAATTATAGTTCCCCTGTCCGTTACCGTTAGCATCGTATCCTACTAAACTCTGTGAAGGATTATGATAAACTGTTGTGAAGGAATTTCCACCGTCATTCGACTTAAAAATAGTTCCTTCATCGCGAATCATTCCAGCATAAACTATAGTTGAATCAGCAGGAGAAGTGGCTAAACGCATTCCCCCAGCTTGCCCGCCGCCAGGTACAGCAATCCCATTAGTAATGGTGGTCCAGGTTTCGCCAAAATCTTCCGACTTTGTAAATTCTCCATTATATGTTACACCATACAAAGTTCGAGATCCGGGAGCCGGTTTATGGGCTGCATCCGTAAATTGTCCCGTAGGTTTTTTTACTACCCAAGTATTCGCACCATCATATGTTTTCCAAATGCCTACATCAGTAAAAGCCACAATAATATTATGGTCATTAGGATCCATAATTAAATCAATCGCCATTTTGCTTCCAATAGTTGCATTTGCAGGAGACCAAGTAGCACCTGCATCAATGCTTTTATAGATGCCTAAATCAGAAGAATAATAATTGGGATCACCGGTTCCAACATAAAGTATACTATCGTTAGTATGGTCAATGCAGATGGATGCACAAGCTGTACGAGATAATTGATCGGTTCCGGTAATTTGCCAGGAGTTAGTAGCGTCATTACTTACCCATAATCCACCTGAAGCACTTACGGCGTAAACTTTTTGTGAGTTGGATGGATGGAATTTCATTTGACAAACTCGTCCGATACCATTGATTTGTCCACTTACATTAACAGGAAACTGGATGGGACCAACAGGTTGCCAGTTAGCAGCGGTTTGTCCTTGCAAAAATCCCGAAGTCAATAAGCAAAGAATAATTATAATAGATGATTTTAATTTCATTTGAATTGCTGTTTCTGCTTAATTTTTAACGACCAATTGATTCCAAAATTTTTCTTCTCTCACTCGGAAAAAGAATACTACCATCTTCCTGTACCCAAGGCTCTGTCAAAAGCTTCCAATGATTATATTTTTTTACGGCAAAGGCTAATTCGGATTCGTCCATTGTTCTACTTCTACTAAACAACCTTTTCAACCAACTTTCCTTCGATTTTTTCTCTTCTTCGTTTGCTGATCTCATTCCAATAATTTCATCTTCCTCATGAGGAAGATCGTGTTTGGTAAAATAGAGGTCAAAGGCTTTTTGTATCTCGTTGTAGTTAGATAACGTATCCTCCATCATCTCGATCCACATCGGACTTTTGGTATAAACTCTATCAGAATAAGTTTTCTGAGCTTGAACGTGCTCTCCCCATCCGCAAAGGAGGATGGTAAGCAATAATGAATTTCTTAGTGACATAATAGGCAAAGATACGAAAGCCAACTGGGAATTTTAAAGCGAATAGAAAAAAACCAGGAAGAGAAACAGCCAAAGTCCGGTGCTAAAATACCAATATGAACAAAATAGTTCGAAACGCAATCCTTCAAATTTATTTGAGAAGTAAATCAATGATTTAACAGGGTCTTTCCAGATATCAAATGATTTTAAATTGAGATAAAATAAATAAATAGTCCCCACTACAATATGTAAAAAGTGGAAACCTGTTATAATATACAAAAAGAGCAAACTAACGTCAATATTTATATATAATCCTTGATCGAGAATCGAAAAGATGGCATGCACTTGAAATCCTATAAAAACCATCGCAAGCAGGAGGGAAGCAGACATGGAAAGTAACATGTTTTGAGCGTGATCCTGCAAATGATAATTTCGGGAAATGGAAAGCGTATAGCTACTGAAAAGTAAGGCCAACGTACTAATCACAAATGATTTTGGGAATTGCACATTGGAGGAAGTTAACAATTGCGAATTCCAAATTATAAACATGATAGATAAGGAAAGGAATAACAAACCAGAACCCAATAAAGCATAAAATAAAAATGCTTTATACGGTGCTGATCTTTCTTTATAAATCGGAAGTAATGTCTTGCTGGTATCGCTCCCCGTGGTATCTTTCCTCATGCCTCAATTCCTCATATCCAAATGTACGATGTTTTTTGGTCAAGTCAATATTAATTTTCCGCTAAATGTTGAACGGATTTTTTTATTTTTTATTTTTAATTACTTTAGCCGAAGATGAAGAAATCGAATTGGAGATGGATGAAATATGTGGTGGCAATGGTCATCCCTATTCAAACCATTTGGGGTTTTGAAGTCGGCGGATGGCAACTATTTTCACCTCTTCTATTGGCTTTTCTAATTATTCCACTTCTCGAATTATTATTAGCACCTGACCCTTCAAATTTGGATGCACTTCAGTCAGAATTGGAAGGAAAAAGCCCTTGGTATGATGGACTCATTTACCTGATGGTTCCCCTCCAATATTTTACACTTTCCCTTTTTTTGTTGAAGATGGGCGAGCCCAATCATTCAAGCTTGGAGAAAATTGTGATGATAAGTGCCATGGGATTGAATTGTGGAATTATTGGAATTAATGTCGCGCATGAGCTCGGACATCGTTCCACAAAATTCGAAATTTTGCTGGCAAAATTATTATTGTTATCATCTTTATATCTTCACTTTTATATTGAACATAATCGCGGTCATCATAAACGCGTAGGAACACACGACGATCCGGCCAGTGCGCGCTATGGCGAGAGTTTGTACGCTTTCTTACTACGAAGTATTGTTCTATCCTATTTTTCAGCCTGGCAATTGGAAGCAAATCGACTTAAAAAACAAAATCAATCGGCACTTTCAATTAATAATCAATTGATCCATTTTGGAGTCATTCAACTATTGCTCCTTAGTACTATTTTTTATTTTTTCGGATGGATGGTTGTGGGATATTTTATGATAGCTTCCTTTTTAGGTATCGCTCTACTTGAATCGGTAAATTATATTGAACATTATGGTATTGGAAGGAGGCGGAGAGAAGATGGTTCTTTCGAAAAAGTAATGCATTGTCATTCTTGGAATTCGAATCATGTGTTAGGTCGATTGGCGCTCTTTGAATTATCTCGTCATAGCGATCATCATTATAAAGCAAGTAAAAAGTACCAACTCTTAAATCACCACGATGAAAGTCCGCAAATGCCTACTGGATATCCTGGAATGATTATATTGGCTCTTGTTCCGCCTTTATGGTTTAAGGTGATGCATCCCCTCTTAGAAAAAGAAATGCAACGCATGCCTGAAATGGTGAAGGCAGAGTGAGAAAGAGTAGGAGAGTGGGAGCCCAGAAGCAGAGCTTCGCACGCTTCTGGGGAGAGTGGGAGAGTGGGAGAGCCTTTGCGTTTTCTTCGGTTTCGGCGAGAAATTTAGCGATTAACTTCACAGTAAAAACTTTGCGGCTCTGCGCCTTAGCGAGAAACTTTAGCGTAGCGCAGCATCGGCGAGAAACTTTAGCGTAGCGCAGCAGCGGCGAGAACCTTTAGCGTAGTGGAGCCTTAGCGCACTGCGAGAAAATTTAGTGTCTGAAACTAAGATTCAATCATTTTAGGCGAATGAATACTTTCTACAAGCGAAAATACTTGTGGTGAGTTCGCAAACAATGGTTTTACTTTACTCCATGTCGACAGAAACAACTCCGATTTTCGGTAATTTTCTAAATCATCCATCGACTCCCATTCACTATGTGTAAAGAAAGCAGAATCGTCTGAAAAATCTTTGAAAAGACGTAATTTTTTACATCCAGGAAAAGATGAAATCAACGCTTTTGACTCATCAAATGCATTGATAAAATCTACTACATTTTCTTTCTTAAAACTTAAGCGAACAATTCGTGTTATCATTTAAATTCAATTCTAATATTATCATTCAAACGCAAATTCATCAGCTTGTAGGCATTCTCTTCGTTAATAGCAATTTCAAGGTGTCCGGCCGCATTAAAAAGTGCTAGTGCTGAACCTGATTCCACCGACATATATCGATCGCTGATCGTATCAATAGTGTGCTGATTTTTCCGCATCACCACTTCAAACTTTCGTCCTTTGCGTTGCGATTCAAATAAGTCTTTTGTGATATTGGTGACAATGTTTCCAAAGTCATCAATATAAATTACAATACCGTGTATTAATTCGTCTTCAATGGTGGGAATAAAAGCTAACCGCTCAATGAATTTGCCGGGTCGAACACCTAACTCATACAAATTTTTTCCAGTCAATAGATGCTTCACGGCATTTACTAAAGTGGGCAAATCAAACAGATGTTTGGATCCTTCGGCAATTGTGATTTTAACCATGTCAACAGGAGGTTCGTCAAAAACTAAACTGAAAAATCCATCATTCACCCCAATAAATATATGCCCGTCTTTTTTGATCGCAATGAGCTCCGATGGATAGCGAAGTTGCTTATGTACCCCAATAAAATGCAATGTTCCAGTAGGATAATTCGGATAAGCATTTTTGAAAATATAAGCTGCTTGTTGAATATTATGGCGTGCCACTTGATGCGAAATATCAATAAATTGTAAATCAGACTGAAAAGAAAGGAGCATTCCCTTGATGGCGCCAATATGATAATCACGCGTACCCCAATCTGTTGTAAATGTTAGTATTCCCATCAATTCGTCAAAAATATCCAATAAATTACTTATTCGAAGAAATTTATCAGGCAAAATAGATTTATTTTTTGGATTTTTGTAGAAATGAGACCCACGAACGAGAATTCGCTAGGAGATGTGATTAAGGAGATGCTTCGAAAATATGAGCTAGAGAATGGTTTGTGGAATACAAAAATTAGAGATGCTTGGGACAAGTGCGTAGCTAATCCTATCGTACAACGTACACTAAGCATGAAATTTATGGAAGGTATACTTACCGTTAATTTAAATTCTTCAGTGGTTAGAAATGAATTGGAGCTTTTGAAAAAGGATCTTATCACTTCTTTAAATTTGGAGTTGAAACAAGATGTAATTATTGATATTAAATTTTTTTAAGATGCGAAAGGAATCCAAAGGCCACGGATATTCACTTTATGAAAAAGTTATATTGACTGCTTTGCTATTTTTTTTCTTGAGTATGCTCTTTATGTTTTTCGTATTGCCTCGCTTATAATACCAATTGAATGAATTCTCTTATCTTAAGACTTGTTTTATTCCGACTTACAAGATCTCAAGAACTAGAGTTGGAAAAATTTTAATTGTACCATCGGTATAAAACAGAAAACCTCGGATTGTCCGAGGCTTTCTGAAATAGGTTGAAGGATCGACTTAGAATCGCTCTAGCATGGAGAAGAAAAAGTTTCCTTCAATCGCTGCGTTTTCATCGCTATCTGATCCGTGAACTGCGTTTGCTTCAATGGACTTCGCATATAAATTACGAATGCTGCCTTTTTCAGCTTTCGTTGGATCCGTTGCTCCAATTACATTTCTGAAATCTTCCACTGCATTTTCTTTTTCAAGAATTACGGCAACGATAGGTCCTGAAGACATATATTTCACTAAATCATTGTAAAAAGGTCTTGCACTATGAACAGCGTAAAATTCACCTGCTTTCTCAGGCGCAAGGCGCATGTACTTCATAGCAATAATTGTAAATCCTGCTTGTGTGATGTGATTTAAAATAGCTCCAATATGGCCATTTTGAACCCCATCGGGCTTAATCATCGTAAATGTTCTGTTTGTGCTCATTGTTATTTTTTTATTTGTCTTTTTGCGAGTGCAAAGGTAATTGGATTAATTTTGATCTGGAATGTCAAATTATGAATTTAATTCTCAAGATAAAAAGTCAGTATTTGACTTATTATCTTCACCTAAAGAGGTGGTAATCACCACTCACCATAAACCAGATGGAGATGCTTTGGGATCATCGTTGGGATTATTACACATTTTAACTGCACTGGGTCACCGTGTAACTGTAGTTGTCCCCAGCGAATTTCCAGCATTTTTGAATTGGATGAAGGGTAGTAAAGAGGTCGTCGATTTTATTAGAAATCCTAAATTGGCTAAAGAGAATCTCGCAAAAGCAGAGGTTGTTTTTTGTTTGGATTTTAATGACCCTTCTCGAGTTGAAAAATTGCAAGCCGAGTTAACAAATGTTAAAGTGCCCATGATTCTAATCGATCATCACCTTGATCCCAAAAAAGGATTTTGTGACTACCAATTTTCTTTTCCTTCAATTGGTTCAACCGCAGAATTATTGGTGCATATGATGATGGATTTTGGGTGGGATCAACACCTCGATAGAGAAAGCGCTGAATGTTTGTATACTGGAATCATGACAGACACGGGTAGCTTTCGATTTAATTCGGTGACCGATCAGACACATTTAGTGATTGCTCGATTGATGAAGGAAGGAGTGCGCAATGATCGTATACATGAATTGATTTATGATACGAATTCGTTTATACGCACTAAATTTTTGGGGTATACCCTCAGCGAAAAAATGCAACAAATTGAAGCTTATAATGTCATCATTTTCACAGCTTCTCAGTCGGACATGGACCGATTTAATCACGAGCCGGGAGATTTGGAAGGTATCGTGAATTTTGGCTTGAGCATTAAAAAAATGAAAGTAGCTGTACTCTTTAGTGAGCGCGATGGTCTGGTTAAAATATCGTTTCGATCAAAAGGATTGTTTTCGGTGAAAGATATTGCTGAAAAGTATTTTGAAGGTGGTGGACATAAAAATGCAGCCGGTGGACGTTCTAAATTAAATTTAGAAGACACTGTGAAGAAATTTATTGATTTATTACCTAACTATAAAGAAGAATTGCAAGCTGAAACGGAGAATGATTAAACTAACTCATTTAATTTTATTCCTGATCATGGTGGGCGTATACTCATGTGGTCCATCTAAAACAGAAAAGGAAAAGACTTTTGCTCAGGAACCGAATTCGCAAGAACTTAAAGAATCTTTAATCCAGCAAAATCGTCAATTAATAGCGGAAGAAATGGAAATGATTGATGCCTATGTGGAGCGAAATGGATTAAAATTAGATACCACTTCAACGGGATTACGCTATAAAATTTTAGAAAAAACAAAGGGTAGGGAAGTGCGATTGATGAAAGATGTAACACTCAGTTACACCGTTTCATTATTGAATGGAGATCTTTGTTATTCCAGTGACTCGAGCGGACAATTAAGTTTTACCATTGGTCAGTCGAATCAACCCAGTGGATTACAAGAAGGAGTTTTAAAAATGAAAGAAGGAGAAAAAGCAATCTTTATTATTCCTTCTTATTTAGCATATGGAATAACGGGTGATGGAATCTGCATTCCAGGCAGTTCTTCTATACTTTACAGAGTCAAACTAGAAAAAGTTAGTCAACAATGAATATGAAAAAAATATCGATTTTAATAGTATGTTTTGGGGCAATCATTATTGGATTATTTTCCATATCTTCTTGTAACAAGGATGGTTTTTCAATTACACCATCGGGATTGCGATATGAGTTAATTGAGCAAAACGAGGGTAGAAAGCCGGTGATCGGAGACATGATGCGTATGCATCTTATCTATAAAGACAAAACTGGTAAAGAAATTTATAATTCGGCCGAACTTGGCGAATCTTTTGTTTTAGAATTGACAGCGCCCACGTTTGTTGGCGGATTAGAAGAAGGATTTGCGATGATGGCGGAAGGTGATTCAGCCATTTTTTTAGTCAATGCTGATTCTGTGTTTAGTAAAACTTTTAAACAGCCATTACCTGCAAATATTGACTCGCAAGACTTACTTCGATTTGAAATTCGTTTGAAAAAAATACTCACTGCGACTGAATTCAGAAACGAATCAAAACATAATACTGAATACAATCAAGTAGAAGAATTGCGTCAAATAGAATTGTACTTAGGTGATAATTCTATTTCCGTACCACCAGTTAAACCGGGGGTATATTTCATTCTTTTCAAAGAAGGAAAAGGAGCAAAGCCCAAACCCGGCGATCAGGTAGAAATCAAATACACGGGTAGTTTTTTAGGTGGAGAAATGTTTGATGCTTCTGGCAACAACGGTCAAAATTTAATTTATAAACTGGGCGATGGAACGCATTTGATTGCTTGGGAAGAAGCCATTTCTACCATGCAGCCAGGAGGGGTCGCTCGACTTATTTTATCCTCTAGCAACGCTTATGGAACTGCAGGACTTGATCCAATACCACCCAATACTCCGGTTATTTTCGATATTGAATTAGTTCGTTGCGGTTTTTAGTCGCAAGGCTTCGCGATTAGTTTTTAGTTTTTAGTTTTTAGATTTTAGTCGCGAGGCTTCGCGATTTGACTTTGACGTTTGAATTTTCAATATCACACAGAACTGCGGAGGCGAAACCTCGCAACCAACATCCAACACTTGTCCCGCAGAACTGCGGGATCCAACATTTAAAAACTAATAACTAACATCTAACTATAGGGCATAAAAAAAGCCTCTGCAAGCAGAGGCTTTTCTGTTAACCCAAGAAGACAATTATTTCTTCTTGGAAGCTTTTCTAGCTGTTTTTTTAGCTGCTTTTCTTGGAGCTGCTTTCTTAGTAGCTTTTCTTGCTGTCTTTTTAGCTGCTTTCTTAGCTGCCTTCTTAGGAGCTGCTTTTCTTGTAGCTTTTTTAGCTGCTTTCTTAGCTGCTTTTCTTGGAGCTGCTTTTCTTGTAGCTTTTTTAGCAGTCTTTTTCGCTGCTTTTTTAGCAGTTTTCTTAGCTGCTTTTCTTGGAGCTGCTTTTTTAGCTGCTTTTTTAGTTGACTTCTTAGCTGCTTTCTTAGCTGCTTTCTTTTTAGGAGCGGCCATAGCATCAACGTTAGTCATTTTGAAGCCGATTACGCGAGTAGCGCCGGCTGCACTTGGAGTAGTGCTTGTTTTCATTTCCATGTTTTGTTTCATGATGATTTTGTTTTGAATTGGGTTAACGATTATTTGTTGTGGTTATACTGTCACTATTAATTTTTTGTTACATTTTCTGTAACCTTTTTCCATCTGACACTTTTCACCTAACATCTTCTCACTAATTCCAACGACATGGTGCAATACTTTTCTTCATCAAGGTTTAGTTTATTTGAGTCACTATTTTATCTAGATTATACTTTCCTGCTTTTAAATTCTCATGTATATCTTTAAATGCACTGATTGTATAATTTACATCTTCTATCGTATGTACTGCTGTTGGAATTAACCGTAGCAATATTACACCTTTTGGAACTACTGGATATACCACCATCGAACAGAAGATGTCATAGTTCTCACGCAAATCTAATATTAAATTCGTTGCCTCCGGAATTGTTCCATTTAAGAAAACAGGTGTTACCGGCGAATCTGTATTTCCAATTTCAAATCCAGCATCTCTCAATCCACGTTGTAGTGCATTAGTGATCTTCCACAAATTTTCTTTGAGTTCAGGTTTCGTTCTTAATAATTCCAAACGCTTCAAGGCTCCAACCACTAATGGCATCGGCAAAGCTTTTGCAAAAATTTGTGAACGCATATTATAACGTAAGTATTCTACGATTTGTGCATCACTACTAATAAATGCTCCGATTAATGCCATTGATTTAGCAAATGTACCAAAGTAAATATCAATTCCATTTTGACAACCTTGATGCTCTCCAACACCGGCACCTGTTTTTCCCATCGTTCCAAATCCGTGGGCATCATCTACAAATAATCTAAAATTAAATTTAGCTTTTAAATCAACAATCTCTTTTAACTTGCCTTGATCACCCGACATTCCGAACACACCTTCTGTAATCACTAAGATGCCACCGGTGGTATCTGCTACTAATTTGGTTGCGCGTTCCAATTGTTTTTCCAGACTGGTCATATCATTATGTGGATACACAAAACGCTTTCCCATATGTAAACGCAATCCATCAATAATACATGCATGCGATTCAGAATCGTAAACTATTACATCATGTCGATCTACTAAACAATCGATCGCACTCACCATTCCTTGATATCCGTAATTCAAAAGGATGGTATCTTCCTTCGTCATGAATTGACTCAATTCATTTTCTAATTGCTCATGCAAATTAGAATTACCTGACATCATACGAGCACCCATCGGTAAAGCCAAACCATAATGAGCAGATGCTTCCGCATCTGCTTTTCTAACTTCTGGATGATTTGCTAGTCCCAAATAATTATTTAAACTCCAAACTAATTTCTCTTTTCCACGAAACACCATCTTATTAGATATATCACCTTCCAGTTTTGGAAAAGTGAAATATCCATGTGCATCCTTCGCATGCATTCCAAGCGGACCCCTATTCTTCTGGATCTTTTCGAATATATCTACCATCTCTTTCTTTAATATACTTTTTATCTTTCGCTAACGTTGATGTTAATGTGCTCAAGAATGTGACCGAAATATCATAACAATATTAAGATCAAAAGTCTGTGCATCCATAATGTTTTCAACATTCATTTGTTAATCAACTTAATTACAAATTTCTATTCTGTATCTTTGTATCACCAATGAAAAATCAATGAAACGACTACTCTTATTTATTTTTATCGTTCTCACATTTTCATCATGTAGCAAATTCCAACACATGATGAAGAGCACAGATATGGAAGCAAAGTACAATGCGGCTGTGAAATATTATGAGAAAAAAGATTACTATCATGCATTACAATTGTTCGAAGAATTGATAACAGTTTATCGCGGAACATCAAAAGCAGAACAATCCTATTTTTATTATGTGTATTGTACTTATTATGTTGATGACTTTACGATGGCTGCATATCACTTCAATAATTTTGTTCAAAGTTATCCCAATAGTTCGCATGCAGAAGAGATGCAGTATATGTATGCATACTGTTATTATTTGGATTCACCAATCCCAAGCCTTGATCAAACGAGCACATTGGATGCTATTGATAAGTTTCAAATCTTTATTAATAAGTTTCCAGAAAGTACAAGAGTGGCGGATGCAAATAAAATGATGGACGAACTTCGGGCTAAACTCGAAGAAAAAACTTTCAATAATGCAAAGCTTTATTATCGTACCAGCGATTATAATGCTGCCGTGGTGGCCTTCTCGAATTTCCAAAAAGACTTCCCTTACTCCTTATATATAGAGGAGTCGATGTACCTAGGACTGCGTGCTTCATATGAGTATGCTATTAATTCAGTTGATTCTAAGCGTATTAGCCGATTAAAAGCCGCTCAAGAAGAGTATCAAAAATTAGTGGATAATTTCGGTCAAAGTAGGTATCTTCGCGACGCAGAAAGAATCTTTGAAAATATAACAAAGGATTTGGCTCAATTGAATAGCACCGTAAAGGGCTAACCTCATCATAAATCGTATACATATATATATAGTATCCATGGCAAATTATAAATCATCAACCAACACTACAGTAACCAGAGATCTTTTGAGTTTTGAAGATAAGACACATAATATCTATGAAAGTCTTGTTGTACTTTCCAAAAGAGCGAATCACATTTCCACTGAAATGAAGGAAGAATTAAATGAGAAACTTTCTGAGTTTGCCTCTATCACTGATAACTTGGAAGAGATTTTTGAAAACAGAGAGCAAATCGAAATTTCAAAACATTATGAAAAGCTTCCTAAACCAAGTTTAGTGGCGATACAGGAATTCCTTGACGGTAAAATTTATTACCGTAACCCAGCCAACGATAAATAATCTTTATTCATGCGCCTGTCCGGAAAAAGGATAATCCTCGGAGTAACAGGAAGCATTGCTGCTTATAAATCAGCACCCTTATGTCGCCTATTAAAGGGGGAAGGTGCTGATGTTCAGATTATTACAACTCGTTCCGCGGAAGATTTTGTAAGCCCGCTGACTCTTTCTGTATTGTCTGGAAAGCCCGTTTTGTCAGAAATGATTTCGGAAGAAAATACCTGGAATAATCATATTGAATTAGGCATTTGGGCGGATCTTTTTTTGGTCGCACCCTTATCAGCTCATACCTTATCCGCATTCACCACTGGAACGTGCGAAAATCTATTACAAGCCGTTTATCTCTCTGCACGCTGCCCCGTTTTTGTTGCGCCTGCAATGGATCATGATATGTATTTGCATCCTGCTACGAAGCAAAATTTGGAAGTACTCAAACAACGTGGACAACATATCATCGGTCCGGCACACGGCGAATTAGCATCGGGATTAGTAGGAGAAGGGAGGATGGAAGAACCTGAAGTGATTTTGGAAAAAGTGATTTCCTTTTTTTCAACGAATAAACCATTGGCCGGAAAATCTATTATCGTTACCGCCGGACCCACGCAGGAAGCTATCGATCCCGTTCGATTTATAACCAATCACTCCTCTGGAAAAATGGGTATTGCCATTGCTAAATCCTTGGTGGAGATGGGTGCACAAGTGAAATTGATTGCAGGCCCAGTTCAAGAAAAAATTCCGGATGGACTTATTCACATTCCAGTGATTTCCGCTGATGATATGCTGCAAGCTTGCTTACAACATTTTCCAACGGCCAACGCAGCGATCATGACGGCTGCTGTTGCTGATTATCGTCCCAGTTCTTTTTCTGATAAAAAAGTGAAGAAATCAGACGATGATTTACAATTACCATTAAGTAAAACCGTTGATATTGCAGCTACTTTGGGAAAGATGAAAACTAAAAATCAGTTTTTAGTTGGATTTGCTCTTGAAACCAATGACGAATTACTTAATGCAGAAAAAAAATTGAATAGTAAAAATCTTGATTTTATTGTTTTGAACTCTTTAAATGATCAAGGCGCTGGATTTGGTACTGATACCAATAAAGTCACCTTGATATTCAAAGGAAACAAAAATATTGATCTCCCTTTAATGTCAAAATCAAAAGTAGCCTCTAATATTGTCGAATCATTAGTAAATTTGATGCATGCGTAAATTGATATTACTTGGACTTATGATATGTGCAGCTCTTCCTGAGCTCATGGCACAAGAATTAAATTGTTCTGTGAGTGTAATTGCTCCTCGTATTCAAACCTCAGATCGTAGAGTGTTTACTACGTTGCAAACTTCCATTATGGAGTTTTTAAACAATACAAAGTGGACCAACGATAAGTATAAGAATGAAGAGAAAATTGAGTGCAGCATTCAAATTGAACTTTCTGAGAGAGTAGGTACTGATGAGTACAAAGGTTCCATTCAAGTCAGTTCTCGCCGACCTATTTATGGTACTTCGTACAATTCACCAATCTTAAATTATAAAGATGACGATTTCAATTTTCGATACATCGAATATCAACCCTTCGAATATAACGATGGACAAACCAATCCTAATTTATTAATGGTGTTAGCCTTCTATGCATATACTGTTATCGGTTTCGATGCGGAGACTTATGCTCCCAATGGGGGCAATCCATATTTCGCAAAAGCACAAGCCATTGTTGCTAACTCTTCGAATGCTGCCGAACCCGGATGGAAAGCTTTTGAAGGATTGAGAAATCGTTTTTGGTTGATGGAAAATATTAATAATCCAATTTATAAACCTATTCGTACTTTCTATTATGAGTTTCATAGAAAAACTTTGGATGTGATGTCGAAAAAAACGGATGAGTCTGCTCGATTAGCCGGTGCAGCCCTTGAGAAATTAAGGAAGGTACATACCGACAAACCTCTTTCTGTATTTATGAAAACCTTGTTTGATGCAAAGGTGGATGAGATGGTGAACTTATTCACCGGAGCTCCCGCCGATGTGAAGTCAATTGCTAAACAAACGTTGAGTGATATTGATCCTATTAATACTTCTAAATACCAAAAAATAACAGGAAATTAAATTCCACCTCGAATCGTGGAAGAAAACAATATTAGTTTATTACTATTAAATGTATCATTCCTCTGATTCGCCGCATAGCGGTAAATAGTCTTCTGACTTTTTAAGGTTATTAAATAATATTTTTCGCTAATATTACCCTACATGTTAAAGCAACTTTCGGTTAAGAATTATATTCTGATTGACGAGCTGGATATTCGTCTCGATAAAGGTCTTGGAATTATTACCGGCGAAACAGGAGCGGGCAAATCCATTATTCTTGGTGCACTCGGATTGATGTTAGGTCAACGAGCAGACGTAGGTGAATTGCTCGACAAAAAAAAGAAGTGCATTATTGAAGGTGTATTTGATGTAAGTGCCTATCACTTGAATGCTTTTTTCGATGAAAAGGAATTGGATTTCGCCAATGAGTGTACTATCCGTAGAGAAATAAATCCCGAAGGGAAATCAAGAGCTTTTGTGAATGATACCCCTGTAAATCTTACCACACTAAAAGAACTTTCTTCTCGATTGGTAGATATCCATAGTCAACATGAGTCATTACTATTAGGCAATAGAAGTTTTCAATTAAATGTATTAGATGCTTACGCTGGAAATCAAGATTTATTGAAGTCGTACAAATTAAATTTTACTACTTGGAAACAGGCGGAGAAAGCATATTTGACTTTATTAGACGAAGAAGCCAAAAGCAAAATTGATTTCGATTATTTGAGTTTCCAGTTTAATGAAATTTCTGCACTCAAATTGAAAGTGGGGGAACAAATTGCTCTTGAAACAGAACAACAGAAATTGGAGCATGGCGAAGAAATTGTAGAGCAACTCAACCGCTCGATACTGTTGCTTCGTGATGGTGATGAAAATGTAGTTGCTCAATTATCACTCGTGCATCAATTATTGCAAGGAATCAAAAAATTTGATGATCAGTTTGCTAATCAAAGTGACCGACTTCAATCCGTACTCATCGAATTAAAAGATATTCACGCAGAGTTGGAAGATGCAATCGGAAAACTTCAATTGGATCCAAAAAGATTAGAAGAAGTAAATGAACGATTGAGTTTTATTTATAATCTTCAGAAAAAACATCGACTCAATACGATTGAAGAATTGCTTCAGTTTGAAGAGGAGCTTTCTCAAAAATTGCAACGCATCAGTTCTTTTGAGGATGATCTCGTGCGATTGAAGAAGGAAGTTGATGATAAAAAATCTCAACTTTTAAAATCCGGAAATGCATTAACGGCCTCTCGTAAAAAAGCCATTCCCTCTTTAGAAAAAGAGGTGACTCAACAACTTTCAGAATTAGCAATGCCGCATGCCATGTTACGTATTGCACTCATCGAGGAAAGTGAAAACATTTTTACAGCAGAGGGAATGGAGAAAATTCAATTTTTATTTTCTGCAAATAAAGGTGGCGATTTTAAGGAATTGGCCAAAGTGGCTTCCGGTGGTGAGATGTCGAGGTTGATGCTTTGCATAAAATCCATCATGGCACGTTTGACAGCGATGCCTACTGTTATTTTTGATGAAATTGATACCGGAATCTCGGGAGAAACTGCTGCAAGAGTAGGTGCCATCTTAAAGCAAATGGCGAAAGATCATCAAGTGTTAGCGATCACCCATCTGCCTCAAATCGCATCTAAAGGAAATACCCATTTCTTAGTTTATAAAGAAGTGAAGAAATCGTCGACTCGCTCTCAACTTCGAATTTTGAACGATGAAGAAAGATTAAATGAAATTGCAAGAATGTTGAGCGGAGAGGTACTTACAGACGCAGCTTTAGATAATGCTCGAGTTTTACTTAGTCAATAGGCGATATATCAACAAGTTAATAATAGATTTATCTACCTCGCTTCAAATTATTATTTTTGACACCTAAACTAAGACTATGTCAAACTCATTGTTGAAAGGAAAAAGAGGAATTATCTTCGGAGCATTAGATCCACAATCGATTGCTTGGAAAGTAGCCATCCGCGCTCATGAAGAAGGAGCCCAATTTGTATTATCAAATGCACCCGTTGCATTACGATTGGGAGCCATCAACCAACTAGCAGAGCAATGCAACGCGAAAGTAATTGGCGCTGATGCAACTTCAAATGCAGATTTAGAAGCATTATTCACTCAGTCGATGGAAGTCCTCGGTGGAAAAATTGATTTCGTTTTACATTCTATTGGAATGTCGCCAAACGTTCGAAAAAATAAACCATACACTGATTTAGATTACGATTTTTACCATAAGACGCTCGATATTTCAGCGATGTCATTGCACCGTGTTTTACAATCGGCAATGAAGCTGGATGCCATCAGCGAATGGGGGAGTGTTGTCGCATTAACATACATTGCAGCGCAACGTGTTTTTCCTGATTACAATGATATGGCCGATGCCAAATCCATGTTAGAAAGTATTGCTCGAAGCTATGGCTACCATTATGGAAAAGCAAAGCATGTACGTGTAAATACGATTTCACAATCTCCTACCAAAACCACCGCCGGACAAGGTGTAAAAGGATTTGATAATTTCTACAATTATGCAGATGCACTTTCACCATTAGGAAACGCACCTGCTGAAGCCTGCGCGGATTATTGTCTCACTTTATTTTCTGATTTCACCAAACACGTTACCATGCAAAACCTTTTCCATGATGGCGGATTCTCTTATACCGGAGTGAGTCAGGAAGTGATGGAAAAAATGTT
>JBJXGU010000072.1:0-21181 GCA_046160245.1 Bacteroidia bacterium | reverse complement strand
ATAATAAGATGAATTTCCACAGGATTCTGCATTTGCTGTTGTTACATCGTTTAGTTGTCCACATGTTGATCTTCCGCTAGAGCTATAAGGCAATGTCGCAACCGGAACTACAGTACCTACCGAACATACCTGGGGAACTGGAGCTGAAACAGCTAAAGAGTATGTAAATCCAGTTGTATTTCTACGATCAACCACAATATAATAGGTGGATCCAGACATTCCGCAAAAAGTTAAAACTCTATTTCCAGTACCATATGAATAACCTTGGCAAGTACTCGCATTTCCTAATAGCGGACAACCTTCAAAAATGGCTAGACTGACAGCAGTTGAAGCAGTCGTAAGCGTAACTGTAACATTACCAGTAGTAGCAGGAGAAGTCACATAAACAACATCTAATCCATTATCATCCTGAGTGTGTCCACACGCAACCATCGTTGCATTATTACAATCGTTTACCATACCTACAGTGGTTCCACTGGCTAAGGTATAGGGCAATGAAGCAATATTTACAACACTTGTTCCTAAACCTGCAGGACATGAAGGTGGAATAGCGCTCTTATAAGCTAACGTCCCCATTGTAGCTTGAGACGCGCAGTTATATTTATTAACTAATACTCGATAAGTGCCTGCTGTTGTACAAGGAAAAGTGACCTTAGCATCATCTCCACAAAAATCATCGCTATAGTAGGTTCCACCTAAAGGGGTGCCCGAATTATTCAAAATGGAAATTTGCGTATCATAAGTGGAAGAGCCCCCATCGGTTGAACAAAACGAAAAATAATAGGTTGTTCCGGCTGTAGCGGTAAAAGTATAATAAGTACCACCGTCCACAGCAACAGTTTGCCAACTTGATGTTGGCGTTAATGCACCGGCATTCGTTCCACCTGAACATTGAGAAAAAGACTGATTTGTACTAATCAATACAACCAAGGCAATTCTAAACAGATTTATTACAATTTTTTTCATCTTTAGCTCTATTTATAATTAGTCAATCATTAAGCTTTGTTGAACTTCTTGTGCACTTGAACAAGCGGACATTGCTCGCTCTATGGTCACATCAGACTTTATATAATAAGTTAATCCCATCTCGGTAAGAGATTGCAGAACTTGATCAAATACTTTTTGATTTGCCGTAATAAAAACAAGATTTCTGCTTTGACAGAATCCTCGGAAACTAGCGCCTTCGATATTCTTAATATTACTTTTAAAAACAGGCAGAACCTTATTCATTTCCATTCGAGGAACTTCAATGACCCGATCAACAATTCCTTTAGTTGCGAGTGTTCTTTCTACTTCTTGAGCTTGGGTTTTCTTTGCGAATACAATGCAAATGAATAAAAGAACCAGGACTAATTTTTTCATATAAGTGTTTTTAGATACCACTCATACGCAAAACCTTTTTGTAAGGTTCTGTAAGAAAAGTCTATTATTCTTCTGTTATTATATTTTATTGACTATCAAAGCTTTGCAATAGGAAAGATGATGTGTGCCCGCAATTCTAAAAGTATAAAAACCAACATTTAATTTATTACAAATCAAATCAATATCAATCTTTTGAATCCCCGAAATCAAATGCGCGAATTCCTTAATACAAACCAATTCCCCCATCGAATTAAAGACAGAAATTTCAATTTTCGATTCCGTTTTCAATTCAAAAATAAGTATTGAATTATTGGTGATTGGATTAGGAACAATTTGTGTTTTGTTTGACCCCTCTACATTTAAACGTGCATGTACGATTTCAGAATAATCAAACAGGCCATTAAGATCCACTTGCTTTAATCGATAGAAATAATCGATTTCCGGTTCTACATTTTCATCTTCAAAAGAATAGTTTAATACAACGGAACTATTTAGTCCTCCATCAACCCAACCAATTTTACTAAACACATTTTCATTTTCGCTTTGTCGTTCTATCTCAAAACCCAAATTATTATCTTCTGATGCAGTACTCCAATCCAAGATTATTTTTCTGTTGTTGGGTCTTGCAAAGAAATTCAACCAACTTACAGGCAACGTACTGGGTCCTTGCGCCGTTCCAAATTCATAAAGTCCATTCATGGCATTACGACGAACAGCCGTTACTGGGGATAAAACACAAGTTCCATTTGCTAACGTCCATGGACCTCCGCTATTCGACATGATGGTCCAGGAGTTCGCAGCGTTAGTAAAACCTGTATTATATAACGTGAGGTCAAAATTACCGGAAGTGGGGCTATTCGAAGGCGAGAAAACCCATCTACCATTATCCAATGCATTTGAAGTAAAAGTCAAACTACAATCAATAACGCCTAACGGAGTCGGGAGTGAAGCATACGGTGTAAAGTTTACTCTGAGATTGTCGATAACAGTCGGATTAGCGGGATAAGCAAAATTAATATTCGCTCGTTGAAATCCTTTCAGCGCATCACCAACCGGAAAATCATACGATCCTGTTGAATTCAAATAACGACGTAAAAATCCTTGAACAAAGCTAGAAGGATTACCCGTACTAACGGCTGCGGGGGTACGATTATTAACTATCACTTCATAAGAAGCACTCGTAATTATTCTTCCATTAGTAAGTGTTAGGAATCCTGTACTTCCTAATATCATACTCGTATTTAGGTTTACTCCTGGCCCAGTATGATTCAATACTACATTATTCACAATGTCATAATTTCGATAAGCTTGGGCATTTGTCCCATTTAACTCTAGCGTTCCTCCAACAGGATTGTATACTCCGTAATTTAAAAAATTACCGGCTACCTTTTGAACCTTTCCATTCACACTATAAATGGAAGTTGGATTTCCAAGTGTGAAAATACTTTTTATATCTATAGGTTGTAACTGAGTAACCAGTCCGCCAGTTTTTGACACAGTGAAGTTTCCGAATGCATTTCCTCCTAAAAAGTTTCCGCCAATATTTTGATTAAGTCCATTCCAAAATAATATAGTAGAAGTTGGATCTGCGTTCATCAATCCTAAATTGGTAAAATTTTCACATATGTTAAGTGTAATACCCGCAGGAATAGTTAAACGTGCGCCGGGATTAATGAGGAGTGATTTACTATTCGCAGCACCTGTAAGGACAGGTTGCAAAATTATTCCGCCGTTAATGATAGCATCGCGCGTACAAGAAGGAATCGGACAGCCACCCCAATTATCAACTTTAAACCAATCGGTATCGACACCACCTGACCACACGGAAGCATTACCAGAAGCGGCATAATTAATAGGTGAGCTACTGCTAAAAACAATATCAAAACCAGAAGTACTGTTTGAAAAATTACTTACAACAAGTGCATATCGTTCTCCGTTTAACACGGGCAACTGCGTATTAAATGCAGGACCAAATCCGGGATATTGTGGTGGAGCCGTATTATTAACGAGTCCATACAATCCTGTAACCCCTAAAATTTGATAATTACATCTTAAGGGAGCAACATTGGTTGCAATTTGTGCACAAGTAACGGCACCGGTACCTACAATTTTCCAGATAGCGAAATCATAATCTGTACTTGCAGTGCTTGGTGCTCCTGGCCAATCTTTAGGAATAATAGAAAAAGACAAATTTCCATTGGCATTGATGGGAATATCAAACCATGCAGATCCTCGTTCACCGGAAAGTAAACAATTTAAAATTCCGCCTGTATAATCACAAATATTTCCAAACGCTTGAAATCCGGGATCGCCATAACTGATGGAAGAATCGCAAACGGGTAAATAATATCCACAATCTTGACCATTTGATAACGGCGGTAAGGCGGTTGCACCATCAATTGCTAAAATTGAAAACGAACCTGTCAAATCTGAGTAACCATCTACCAAAATAAAATAGGTGCTTCCCGGAATTAATCCCGTTACAAAAATTTCAGAACTATAATTTATCGACTGACCACAAGATGGTGCATTATCATTACAAGAAACAAGCGTCATTGAACTTCCACACGACCCTGAATACAATGCCATTTGAGGATTAATAATTGTATTTGGAATAACACGTGCTCTTATTTGTCCAGTGGCAGGAGCTTGCACAGAAAACCAAACTGAATTCATTACATTAGGTGTAACAAAACAAGACGGAGGAGTTGGTTCACCGCTTGCACCAGAACATGTATTCGATGATGACATAGGCACTCCCAAAAGAAGTGAAGTTGCATTACAAGGCAAATCATTGGCTACACCGCTTCCAAAACTTGTAATCGTTAAATTATAAGAAACGGTTGTTGGTGGAGCCCATGAATCCACTACCAAATAATAAGTACCTGCTGATGGAATCACAAAACTGCTGGATAGAAGTCCGCTATTGGCACCACCATTTACCATCATACACGTTGTACCTGCAACACCTGGACAACCTCTATACAATTGATAGCCGATTGAATTACTGCTCGCTCCTGTAATGGTTATTTCAACACATTCAGATTGCGTTGCTGTATAAACATACACTTTATCTTCGCCGGATTCATAGTAGCTACCACAAGAACCGAGTGTACTGTTTGAATAATCATTTCCGGTACATGATGTTGTTTCATTGACAGCAGAAAATGGCAATGCAGGAATTGGAACTGCATTTGCACATACGGATCCCGTTAGTAAAGCTGCAGGTGCGCTAATACTTATACTATACGGATTACAAGCAGGAGCTGCCCAAGAGTCGACAATTAAATAATAAATTTGACCAGCCACCACATTTGCACACATCGTTTTATTACCTGTAGAGCTTTGTTCAAACGCAACGCATGTACCTCCAATTCCAGAGCACGTTGTCGACAAAGGACATCCATTATACAACATTAATCCGGTATAAGAACCCGTAGAAGTTAAGTTCACGGAAATATTTCCCGATGCAGCAGCCGTAAATACAAAAACTTCATCTTCTCCTGTTAAATAATTTGAACTTCCACAACTGATCGTATTATTTATGCTTTGGTCATTAAATTTTCCACATGTAGTTCTCCCTACTGAAGAATAGGGTAAAGAAGGAATGTTAACGGCGCCTGTACCAAGAGGACAACCTCCCGCGGTAACTGGTGCAGAAATAGTGAGATTAGAATATGCATTACAATTTGGCGAAGGAAATACATCCAACACTAAATAATAAGTAACTCCGGCTGATAAACAAGCAACGATGGATTGATTTCCTGTTGCACTTTGCGAGACTGAAATACATGTACCTCCTTGTCCAATTAGTGGACAACCCTGATACAACATTAAACCATTCCATGTTCCGGCTGAAGTGAGATTAATCGTTACAGTACCTGTTACGGCTGGAGTAAAAATCCAGATACGATCTTCTCCACCAAAGTAAGACCCACTACCGCAACTTGTAACATTATTCGAGGATAAATCATTTCCGAAACCGCAAGTAGTGCCCGCACCAGAAGCATACGGAAGACTACTTACATTTGTAACTCCAAGACCTAAATTTCCGGGACATGATAACGCCGGCGAATACTTATAAGCTAAATTTCCCAAATTGTTTTGATTACCGCAATTGTAAAGATTTACAAGAACTCGGTAGGTTGCGGTAGCCGGACAAGTCCAGGCTAAGTAAGATTGAGAACCACAAAAATCGTCGTTATAACCTCCTGCTACTACAACTCCGGCACTTGTATTAATTGAAATTTGGGTATCGTAAATAGAACTTCCACCATCACCTGTGCAAAAACTGAAATAATAAATATTACCGGCAGTCGCGTTAAAGGTGCGATAGGTTCCACCGTTGATACTGGTTGTTCCTGTAGTTTGCCAGGTAGTAAAAATTGTTATTCCTCCACCGTTCGTTCCGCCAGCACACTGAGCAAAAACAGAGTTGTTTGCCAATACACTTATGAAGAATAGTAGACAATAAAAGTATCTCATGATCATTAAAATTGGTAAACGGGTTCCTTACACGCTATTGTTAAGTCCGAAAGTGTAGCACCCTCTTTCCATTCCACTTCCAAACCGGCATTCTTTAAAATGTCCAGTAGTATTTGGGGACTAATTTGATCTTCATCGATACGAATCAAAATCCAGCCACTCCAATTACACACATTCTTTATCATGGAATTAGAAAGATATTCTTCCAACGATTGGGCTATTAAAGAAAGATGTTTTTCTTGATTGAATTTTTTTATCTCTACTATTAAATCCAAAGTATGAGGAAAATTGGTTTGAGCAAGTACCCGCGTGGGGCAATTCAAGCACAAGAAGAAAGCAAATCCAATAAGTAGTTTCATGGGCGCATAGGTAATACAGTAAATTTAGATTAGTAGATACTATCCAATCAAACAAACTCAATTAATTTTAAAGATACGAACGTTAATAATTATTTACCTAATTCTTTCTCTCTTTTACACTTTGCCTTTGCCTGAAAATTCCCTATTTTTCACTCGTGAAACGAATCATCTTCTTCTCGCTCCTACTCCTATCAAGTTGGTCTCAAGGACAGGTCTTTAGAGCCGAAATTGCCGGAGGAATTGTAGGTTCACAGATTTCAGGAGATGAATTAAGCGGATTCAATAAAGCTGGAGTTTATGCTGGATTGGGGGTTAGGACAAGTTTAAATAAAGAATTCGACCTTGGGTTTAGGATACTTTACTTTCAGAAAGGGAGTAGAAAGCGTCTGAAATCAGATGAACCTGATTCGAGTTTTTATCTCTTAAGATTGAATTATTTTGAAATTCCACTGACCGTGCGCTATGCTATTTCCAAAAGTTTTTATGTTGAAGCGGGTCCATCGATGGGATTTTTAATAAATAGTTCAGAGCAGGATGAGCAAGGAGAACTAACATACCGCAGGCCTTTTTCAGATTATGATCTTAGCTTCATGGGATGTTTTGGCTATACCATCACAAAAAACCTTGATTTCAATTTAGGATACTATCAATCTATTGTTCCCATACGAGAACATGCGAGTGGGGCTATTTATCGATTAAACCAAGGGCAGTTCTCAAGTGTTCTTACCTTTACACTACTCTATACTTTCAAATCGGACAGAGAAGAGAAACCATCAGAAGAAAAATAAATTGAAAAAGAAAAAAATTATTGTTGGAATAACCGGAGCCAGCGGCGCTATTTATGCAAAGGTCTTAATGGATCGACTCCATCAGTTGAAAGATCAAATTGAAACGGTAGGTCTCGTTTTTAGTGATAATGCGAAGATGGTTTGGGAGTATGAATTAGAAAATAAAGACTACGAATCCATCTCCTATAAAACTTATGATAAGAATGATTTCATGGCACCTTTTGCCTCTGGTTCTGCACAATTTGAAACCATGATTGTTTGTCCTTGTTCGATGGGTACTTTGGCAAGAATTGCACATGGAATTTCTAACGATTTGATTACCAGAGCTGCGGATGTAATTCTCAAAGAAAGACGAAAACTACTGCTCGTTACAAGAGATACACCATTGAGTCTTATACACTTAGACAATATGCGAACCCTTACTTTAGCAGGCGGAATCATCGTACCCGCATCCCCTTCTTTCTACAGTAAACCGGTTTCGTTTGAACAATTAGCCGCTACGGTGATTGACAGAACGCTGGATTTAGCCGGTTTTGAAAACTTAACTTACAGATGGAGCGAGGATTAAAAGTTATCCACCAAATTAACTGCAAGATTTTACAACAATTTTCGTTTTTTTAACCTCAGAGGTGCTAAATTAGCCTTCGTTGTTGTCCAAAACAATCATAAATATGTTCGAATATTCTAAAGAGATTCTCACCAAAGTAAGTTTCGATCAACGTCTATTTACTAAAGAACTTAAGAAGGCTATTTCCTGGTTAAAAAAAGATGAAAGAAAATTGTTGATGGTATGGTGCTTGGCTACATTTGGTCAGCGCTACAGCGATGTGATCATGCAGGCTTTCCGCCACTATGTAAAGTAGATACGATTGTATTTTTTATTTTTTCTAGCCCTGGTCGTAATAGCGGGGATTCTTTAGCTATTACTTTAAATACGTCTTCCGTAATTTCCAACCAATCTTTTTGATTTAAATTCATCAATCCGTCTATAGGTTTTAATTTTTCTTCTTGATGAGGTTTCGAAAATTTATTCCACGGACAAACATCCTGACAAACATCGCAACCAAAAGCCCAACCATCCATTTTAGACTCATAGCTTTTAGGAATGGCTTCCTTTAATTCGATGGTGAAATAGGAGATACATTTACTTCCGTCAACCACCATTGGTGCAACGATTGCTTCGGTTGGACAAGCGTCCATGCATCGGGTGCAAGTTCCGCAATAATCGCGCATGGGTGCATCTTCGTCTAAGTCTAAATCAACAATTAACTCAGCGATAAAAAAGAAAGATCCATTTTTCGGATGGATTAAATTTCCATTCTTTCCTATCCATCCCAACCCACTTTTTTTTGCCCATGCACGGTCTAACACTGGAGCAGAATCAACAAATGCGCGACCATGCACATCGCCAATTTTCTCTTGAATGATCTGCATCAACTCCTTCATTTTTTCTTTAATCACAAAATGATAATCTCGACCGTATGCATATTTAGAAATTTTTGGGAGCGAGGGATTTTGAATTTCTTGTGGATAATAATTCAACAACAAACTAATTACAGATTTAGCTCCATCGACTAACAATCGAGGATCTAATCTTTTGTCGAACCAATTTTCCATATACGACATTTTACCATGTCGATTTTGCGAGAGCCATTGTTCCAAACGAGGTGCTTCTTCCTCTAAAAATCCAGCTTTAGAAATGCCCACATGAAAAAAGCCCAATTTCATGGCTTCTCGCTTAATTAAATTTGCATTGCTTTCCTTCACGAGAAGAATCGAATTCTAAATTCGTTGAATTTCATCTGACAAAAAACTACTCTTCGAAAAGAGTACCTGAATTTTTACGATATGTTTTATTCAAATGCTTAAAGGCTTTTTCAGTAACCTCTCTTCCTCTTGGAGTACGCATTAAAAATCCTTCCATAATTAAAAACGGCTCGTATACTTCTTCAATGGTTCCTGCTTCTTCACCAACGGCTGTGCTTAAGGTATTAATTCCTACCGGACCGCCTTTAAATTTATCAATGATCGTAGTTAAGATTCGATTATCCATCTCATCCAACCCAAACTCATCCACATTCAATGCTGAAAGTGCATATTGAGCAATCTTCATATCTACTTTTCCATCGCCTTTAATTTGTGCAAAGTCGCGCACACGGCGTAGAAGAGAATTCGCAATTCGAGGTGTTCCCCGACTTCTTCTTGCAATTTCAAAAGCGGCTTCATCTACAATTTCCATTTTCAAAATTTCGGAAGCGCGAAGAATAATTAATTGCAATCGTTTTGCATCATAATATTCGAGACGAGAAGTAATTCCAAATCGAGCACGTAAAGGAGAAGTAAGAAGTCCGGAACGAGTCGTTGCGCCAACGAGTGTAAATGGATTTAATTTTATTTGTACCGATCGTGCATTGGGTCCAGATTCAATCATAATATCGATACGATAATCCTCCATGGCAGAATAAAGATATTCTTCCACCACTGGACTTAGGCGATGAATTTCATCGATAAACAGCACATCATTCGGCTCCAAATTCGTTAGTAATCCGGCCAAATCACCGGGCTTATCGAGAACAGGACCCGAAGTCGTTTTGATACTACTACCCAATTCATTTGAAATAATATGTGCTAGTGTAGTTTTTCCTAATCCCGGAGGTCCGTGTAAGAGTACATGATCTAATGCTTCCCCTCTTTGAGCGGCGGCACGAACAAAAATTCTAAGGTTTTCAATGACTTTATCTTGTCCTGTAAAATCCTGAAAATCGGCGGGGCGCAATACTTTTTCCAGCTCTTTTTCAGCAGAAGTAAGATCATCCTTCTCGTTTTTTAAATTTTCATTGCGCATGTGGCAAATGTAGTGATACCGACGCTACTAATAAAAACTATATAATCGAATTAAATTACTACTTCGAGCTTGGCCTTTGCAGTTCAAAGCAAGTTTAGGTAGGTCGGCATAATGCAATGTTTTTATTGGGCCATATTATTCTTGATATTGGCATTAGATTCAAAGAATTCAATCGAAAAAAATAGAGTATTGCGTACTAAATCGCTATTGACCCTATGGCCATTGGGATCCTTAAAAGTCAAAAACGCAGAGACCATGTTAAAAAAACAATAAAACTACCACCTAAAACGGTGAATTTACCAATAAAATATAGGTCGATACAGGGTCTTTTTGTAAGTTGCGTGAAATTAGGGAACATCGGTCTAGCCCCTAAAATCTAATCTTTATACTAATGAAAAATCTAACAACTAAATTATTAATTGCTTTCACGTTAATTTGTCTTAATCTATTTCAACTCCAAGCACAAGTTCCCGGCGAATTTAGAAGCGCCTCAAGTGGGGCTTGGTCTTCTGTATTAACTTGGCAAACCTATAACGGCTCTATTTGGATACCAGCTACCGGAGCGCCCAGTTTTGCAGGACCAAAAATCACAGTTCGTTCGCCACATATTGTGACGGTCACAAGTAATCTTACTATCGACGAAACAACAGTTGAACCCGGCGGAGAGCTTGCTGTAGATTTTGGTGATACTCTTACCATTCTAGATGGCCCTGGAGATGACCTCACTTTAGTGAGTGGCAATTATGGAATTGCAGGAAGTTTAGAGGTATTATTCGGTGCTCGAATTGCAGGTGGTGCTTCATTAAATTATTCTGCACCTTCTCTTATCAACAATGGAACTATTGACTTAAGTTTTTTGAGTTACGCTGGGAGTGTCGACAATCAAACCATTTTTGGAAACGGAACCATAAGTCAGTTAATTACTTTCAATAGCGCTTTTGGAATTTATTTAGGAGGAAACTTAACGATTTCTAATACATTGAATTTTAATTATGGAAATTTAAATACCGGTCCTTTTAAAGTAATTATTCAACCCAGCGCCACTATTCAGAACAACTCGGGAACCGATTGGTATGTGAATGGAAACTTAGAATTGATTTTTCCTGTTGGGTCATTCGGGTTAAATTATAGAGTGGGAGATGCTGCCGGTTATAGACCGGTTCAACTTACTTTAATAAATAACACCACACAAGGTGGAGTGGTTGTTTCTACCACCAATACCGAACATCCTGATATTGCTAATGTAAATATTAATCCCATAAAAAGTGTAAATCGTTTTTGGACATTCACCAATACAGGAGTTAGTTTTAGCGAAGCTTTTGCAGGATTGACATGGGATCCAACAGAGTTAGATTTAAGTGTTGTTTCTTCGAATTTAATTGTTGGAAAAAAAGACGGTGCTTCTTGGACTTACCCCAATATTACCTCTGCTTCACAAACTTCTATTTCCATTTCAGGAATCACATCGTTTAGTGAATTTGCAGTGGGCGAACCACTTGTTACAACTAGCATTGATGTTACAGGAACCTTTGGACCCTTTTGTTCAGGCGACGCTTTCTCCATTCCATTCACTACGACTGGAATTTTTAATCCAGGAAATATTTTTACTGCTTATTTAAGTGATGAAAACGGTGGATTTGGTTTGCAAAATGCAATTGGATCATTCCCTGGAACGGGTTCTGGAATCGTAAGTGCTACTCTTCCTCCTTTTATTTCTGGTACTGGATATAGAATTCGAGTTACCAGTGACAGTCCAGGTTTTACGAGTAATAATAATGGTTCTGACATCATCATCAATCCGTATATTGATTATTATGCAGATGTTGATCAAGATGGATATGGCGATCCACAAATAATGCAATCATCTTGTCTTGGTGCACCGGTTGGATATGTTTTAAATAATTCGGATTGTAATGACAACAATCCTCTAATTAATCCACTGAATTTATGGTATCAAGATAACGATGAAGATGGATTTGGAGATAATGGGGTGTCAACACAGAGTTGTACTCAACCTTCAGGTTACATAACAGTTAGTGGCGATTGTGATGATAATAACAGTTCTGTGAATCCCGCTGCAATAGAAATTTGCAATAACATAGACGACAACTGTAATACGATTACGGATGATAATTTATCCTTCGACACCTATTATCAGGATTTAGATGGAGATAACTTTGGCAACCCAGCTGTCTCTCAAAGTACTTGTAATGGTGCGCCATTAGGCTATGTGCTGGACACCAATACAGACTGCGACGATACAAATGCAAGCATTAATCCCGTTGGAAATGATATTCCAGACAACGGCATCGATGAGGATTGCAGTGGTGCAGATGCTACATGTATAGTAAACATTCCCGACTTAAATTTTAAAACTTATTTATTAGCACAACCTGGTATCAATACCAATATCGATTTAGAAATTCAATGTTCTGAAGCGGCGGCATACGCAGGCAGCATTGATGTGAGTAGTTTAAGTATTACAGACCTCACAGGAATTGAAACGTTTCTGCTAATCACTTCTCTAAATTGTAGCAATAACCAACTTGTCAGTTTAAATTTATCAAATAACACTGCTATTACCTCTGTGAATGTTAACGGAAACACAACCCTAAACTCTCTCAATTTAACTTCGAACACTTTATTGACAAATCTTCAGTATGTAAACACCGCTTTTACAACTTTAGATCTTTCTGCCAATACAGCATTGACTTACCTGACCGGATTTTACAGTGCCCTTACAACGCTAGACCTTTCCAATAATGCAAACATCATCGATATTTCTATTTATGGATCACCTCAGCTTTCAAGCCTTAATTTGACCGGCTGCACCGCTTTGACAAATCTCAACGCAGGAGATTGCGGAATCACCTCGATTGATTTCTCTACTAACACTTCGCTACAGTCATTTGCTCTTGGCTATAATCAGCTTACCAGTCTTGACGTATCTAACAACCTCGCCTTGACAACTGCACAGGCTATAGGAAATGCTATCACCATCCTCGATTTTTCCAATAATCCTCTTTTGACGTATTTACGAATGGAAGACAACGCTTTCACAACCGTGAATATTCAAAATGGAAACAATAGCAATCTTACGTTCTTCAATGTAACTAATAACCCCGGATTGGCATGTATTCAAGTAGACGATGACGTTTATATGAACACAAACTGGAGTGCAGGTAAAGATGCCGGTGCAACTTACAGTACCTTTTGTGCACCTACTATGGCTTCGGCACTTGATTTTAAAGACAATGATTATATAAGTGTTATACCCATACCTCTGGTTGACAATAACAACTTCACCATGGAAGCATGGATTAAAACAACAGACATAGAAGGAGAAATTGTTGGTTGGGGCGGCGATGGTCTTGCAGAATTCCGAATATTTAATGGTAAATTACAATTCATTGTACTTGGGAGTTTAGCGAATCCGGGTTTCCAGTTTGTGAATACATCCAGCACTATCAATAATGATGTCTGGACACATGTCGCTGTAGTAAAAAATGGCAACAACGTTAAATTATTCGTAAATGGTGTTGAAGAAGGCTCTTCTACTATCACATTACAATTTACGAATACGTATTTCTACATTGGAAAAGGTGGGCCTAGTCTCGGTGTTAATTTTGAAGGAACAATGGATGAATTGAGAGTTTGGGATACCGCACTAACGGCTTCTGAAATTTTGGAGAAAATGAACTGTGAAATTCCGGCTGGTCTTGCAAACTTAACAGCCAATTATCACTTTAACCAGGGTATTGCCAGTACACCAAATCCATATGAAAACATCTTAAATGATTTGAGCGGAAATGGAAACAACGGAATGTTATTAAACTTCAATTTGACAGGCTCCACCTCTAACTGGGTGGCACCCGGTGGTGTGGTTACGGGAACTGTTTGTTGTCCCAGTTTTTCTTTGAATAATTTATACGTTTCAAATACAACATGTTCCGCTTTAAATAATGCAATCGTAGATGCGGGTTATTTTCAAGGCGGACAATTACAAGGTGGTAGTCCAGAGGGCCCAAATGATATATTCACATTAACCGGACCAAACGGCTATGATGTGGGCAACAACTCAGGATACTTTTTCAGTCTTGAAACTGGCAACTATACATTAACCACTATTTTATTTGGATGTACTTACGATACTAGTTTTACCATTTTTGCAAATCCATTGCCTGATGCTACCATCTTTGCAAACAGTGTACTCTGTCCGGATGGAGGGTCGGTTACTTTAAACACAGCAACTTCAGGATCAAACTTAGATTATGGATATGTATGGTCAACCGGAGAAACAACAGATGAAATTGTTGTTACAACTGCAGGGATATATACGGTTACTATCACGGTCAATGCGAGTTGCATGAGTTCAGATTCTATATCATTAGTGATGGAAACTAATCCTTGCATCATTCCAGGTTATGAACCACCCGTAAATGGAGCTGTTCCCAATTTAATTGGCTCTGAACTTTTCCAATTAGCGAATGGAATAAATGTAGCAGATACCATCACAGATAACAACACTGTATTTTTACTAGATAGTACAGAAGTGTATATTGAAATCATTACAGACTTCGGACAACACGACAGTGTTTATGCTTTAATGCAAACTCCGAACTATGGAATGAATAATTTCATTGATAATGGAGATACAACGTTTATTATTACTGGTAAAATTCCGATTTATAATTTATCGAAACTAGATTCACTTCCTACACTTATTAATTATGTAAGACCATACTACCCTCCTCTCGTAAATAGTCAAGCTGTTGTTAATTCCATTAATACAGGATTGACTAAAACGCAAGGAGATAGAGCGATGCGTTCTGATACCGCTAGTTTAGCTTGGGACGTTTATGGAGATGGAATTAAAATTGGAGTGATATCGGATAGTTACAATACACTCTTTGGAGATCCTGCGAGCACCGATTTGTTGAATGGAGATCTTCCAGGAGTTGGAAATCCAAACTACACTACCCCCGTAGAAATTGTTGAAGAATACCCCTATGGTAGAAGATCGGATGAAGGGCGAGCAATGTTGCAAATAATTCATGATATTGCACCTAAAGCAGCCTTGGCCTTTCATACAGGATTTGTTAGTGCAGGAAATTTTGCAGAGGGAATTGTTGCCCTTGATAGCATTGGATGTGATATTATTGTTGATGATGTAACTTATATTACTGAACCTTTCTTTGATGATGGCGTCATTTCTAAAGCCGTTGATCAAGTGGTAGCTAATGGAACCACGTATATTTCTGCAGCAGGAAATTTTGGAATGGCTAGTTACGAAGGGGTCTATACACCTACAACAGCTCCGGCAGGATATACTGGCACCGCTCATAATTTTGGTGGTGGCGACATCTATCAAAATTTAAATTTAAAAGCTGGTACTTATACTATCGTATTACAATGGCAAGATTCTATTTACTCATTAGGACAACTTCCGGGTGTAGTAAACGACTTAGATATTTATTTAATTGATAATGCCGGAAATCGTTTGTTTGGATTCAACCGAAATAATATTTGGGGTGATCCATTAGAAATTCTTCCGTTTGTAGTGAGTGGAAACACGAATGCAAATATTATGATCACACGTAAATGGGGATCGCAAAATGTGAAATTCAAATATGTAATTTTCCGTGGAGATGCAACGATCAATGAATATGCAAATGGCGGAAGTACCATCGTTGGTCAGCCTAATGCAGAAGGTGCCATTGCAGTGGGTGCTGTATTGTATACCAACACACCTGCATTTGGTGTGAGTGCTCCCACAGCGGCTTCCTTCTCTTCAAGAGGGGGCACTGAAGTAAAAGGAGCAGTGAGACAAAAGCCGGATATTATGGCTCCAAATGGTGTCAACACTACCGTTTACTTAGGTGGACAAAATATTGATGGGGATTTATTCCCGAATTTCTTTGGAACATCGGCTGCGGCACCGCATATTGCGGCAGTTGCTGCGTTGCTTCAAGAAGCAAGTAAGAAATTTTCGGGTGTAGAACTCAGTCCTGCACAAATGAAATCGACTTTACTGAATACTACACTCGATATGTATGATCCAGGATATGATGTAATTTCGGGATCTGGATTTGTACAACCCGACTCTGCATTAATTACGTTGGGCCGACCCCAACCCATCGCACTCAATAGGTACTTACAAGATTCACTATTTACCGCGGGCGTCGACACGGTTGAGGTGTTTGTTATTGGTAAGTTCATCAGTGATGATGCGAAAGTTATTTTTAGATATGACACCTTGCCTGCGACTGTAATTAATCAAGGATTACTCAGTATAATTATTCCTCCATTCGTTGGAAATCCTCCTTTAAGAATCTACAATCCGCCGACTTCAATTACAGGTTTGGATGGAGGTGCTTCTGCAGATAGTTTATATTTATTGGGAACTCAAGCTATCAATGTCGTGATCACTGCTTCAAATGCCACCAAGAAATATGGTGAGCAATTACCCGCATTCAGTGCTACCGTTACTATTGATGGACAGGATTTATCCAGCACATCGCTTTCATTAGCTGATTTAGGATTAGAAAACAATGTTACATTTACTAGTTCAGCAACGAGCAGTAGTAATACCGGTTTGTATTATATCCGTCCGGCCTCTGATGTAACGAATTTATCATTGCCTGCGTCTTTAGTTTTGGCTGAAACATACAACTATCAGTTTGATGACGGAGTTTTATCTGTACAAAAAATGCCATTGGTAATAACACCCAATGATACTACTATAACTTACGGTGATTTAATTGAAAATTTAAGCTTCACTTATACTTACCCTGATAGCATGATCACGCTTTCTGAACAAGTAGCTTTTGCAAATCAAGTTAAAACTGCTCACGAACTCGATTTAGCCAGTGAGGTTGCATTAGTAGATGCGAGAGCATTAGTAAATGGACGAGCATTAGTGAATGCAGACATCGACCAACTCAGTTGTATGGCCAGTGCACGAGCATTAGTGAATGCAAGAGCTTTAGTAAATGCTAGAGCATTAGTAAATGGATCCTATGTTCTAGACACCAACCATGTCGTAGACGTAGCGGTAGCATCGGTGTTCAATTATCAAGAAGATAATGACACCACTGTTTTAGTTAATGCACGAGCGTTAGTAAATGGAAGAGCCTTGGTGAATGCCCGAGCGCTGGTGAATGGAAGAGCACTCGTAAATGGAAGAGCGTTGGTGAATGCAAGAGCATTAGTAAACGGCAGGGCTTTAGTGAATGGTGAAACAGTTGCAGGTGAAGACGAAGAAGATATGTTTATCATTATTGATGAAGATGATATTTCTGCTCCTGCTGATGATTCTCTCACTTTCAATTCCATCAATTTAATCACTGGATTGGAAGTAGGAGTGCATTCTATTGTTCCCGGTGCATTACTTAATGAAAACTTCGACATCAGTTATGAATTAGGCACACTTACGATTGTTCCAGCAGAGTTAATTGTTAAAGCAGATGATCAATTTGTTTCATGCGATGGAATTGCAGATCCGTTTACTTATACGCTCGATGGATATCGTTACCATGATGCCGATAGTAATTTGGTGATTTCAGGTCCACAATATGTTTTATTAAATGACCTCAACAATCCAGTACCAACTACTGGAATCGCAACCGGTGTTTATTCAATTGTACCTTCTAATTTATCTATGGTAATTCCATCTAACTATGTACTTAGTTATACTGATGGAGAATTAATCAGTGGATCCTCTCCGCTCGTTAGCATTACACCGGCTCCCGTTTCCATCTCAGGAGGTGTTGCGCAAGGTTGTATTCCGGGAATTGCAGGATCAAGATCGTTTAGTATTCCTTCTATACCAGAGGCCGACTCCTATTTGTGGACGGTTCCGAATGGATGTACCATTACTTCAGGACAAGGAACTAATTCCATTATTATAACCTGGACGAATGCTTCCATACAAAATGGAATACGCGGAAATGTTTGTGTAAAAGGAATAGATTCATGTGCAGAGAGCAATTCGGCTTGTTTAGTTCTGGAGTATCAAGTTGCCGCACCTGTTACTCCACCATCCATTTCCGGCCCTTCAAAAAATTGTGTTGGAGATATCGCTACCTATAGTTTTGCATCGGTGGCCAGAGCTTCAAGTTACATTTGGACACTGCCTGCAGGAGTAACTATTTTAAGTGGACATGGAACCAACATCATCACTGTGGAATTTACGGGTGGTTATATTGGCGGCTCTCTAAAAGTGAAAGGATCCAATATTTGTGGAAACAGTCCGAATCGTACCAAAGCATTATCATTAAATGCCCCCTATGCCCCAAGTGTAATTACAGGTGTGATTACTGGATTATGCAATGCCCAGGGTGTTGCTTACTCGATAGCGCCCATTATCAATGCAGACTCTTACGTATGGAATGTAGGAACTGCAACCATTGTATCAGGAGCAGGTACTAATGCTATATTGGTCGACTTTGGAAACTTTACCACTACTACCATCACTGTAAAAGCAATCAACAATTGCGGTGAAAGTATTACACGCAGCTTAAGTGTTTCTGGCAAACCTGCCCAATCAAGCGCGATTGCCAATGTTAGTAATCTAATCTGTACAAACAGTATTTCAAACTATAGTGTTTCTACGGTTGTAGGGGCTGTTAATTACAACTGGGTAATTTCCATTGGAGGCACGGTAACGGCAGGACAAGGCACGAAAAACGTTACGGTGCAATGGTCAAATACAGGATACATCAATCAATCTGTTTCAGTTTCTACTTCCAATGGATGTGGTACAAGTCCAATTAGAACTGTTGGTGGAATTACCACTTACAATTGCTCAAAGGTGGATGATGGTTCTGAATCATTCCAACTTTTGGTTTATCCAAATCCTGCTCAAGAAATTGTTAATGTACAATTCTATGCTCAAACCGAGGGAGAATACATCATACGTTTAATTGATAACATCGGGCGCACATTAATTTCTAAAACCGGAAATGCCACAAACGGTGTGAATACAACATCCGTTAATACAGAAGGTATAGCGAAAGGTGTTTATCATGTAAGTATTGTGATGAATGAAAAACAACAGCAGATGATCTTGTTGAAGAATTAAGAATTAAGAATTCTGAATTCTTAATTAAAATAAATCCCTCGAAAATTATTTTCGGGGGATTTATTTTTTCCATGATTGCACGGCCCGATCATCACCTGCAGAAAGCAAGGTGCCGTCTTCTAGCCAGAGTAATTTATTTACTGAGTTAATATGACCCTTTCCATCATTACCTTCCAATCTTTCCAAAACAGAAAATGATTTATAGTCCCAAATCTTTACCGATTTATCTCTGCTTGCAGTAGCAAAATAATTTCCAGTGGGATCAAATGCAATATCATAGATGGCAAAATTGTGGGCAGGAATCGATGAAATCAACTCATAGTTATCCAGTCGGAAAATATTTAAATGTGCGTCGCGCGAGCCGCTCAATAATTTTGTTTCATCGGGAGAAAAACAAAGAGCATTCACAGAAAAATCGACGCCATGTGCTTGAAAGCGATGTGTAATTTTAAGGGATGGCAAAGACAATTCTACAATACTTCCGTCTCCACATCCGACAAATATTTTATCTTGATTTTTATTAATAACAATCGCTCTCAACTTTTTTTCACTTAGTCGAATTCGTTGAATCACTTCGAAGGATTGATCATTTAGAACACAAAGAATTCCATCTCCACCCAACGTAAAAATTAATTTATGCTTATTATTCGAAAGAATTGCAAATACTGCTTGATCGTGTAACTTCAACAATCGTTCTTCTTTGTTTTCTGATAAATCAATGATATGCAAACCTCCACTACCTTGTCCGATGAGCAATCGATTTTGTTCTGGCAAAAAATGCATGCAATAAATAGAATCGGTTGCTTTTGCAATCAAAATTCCATCACCAGGATGATGGAGGTCCCATTGTGCGACAATCTTATCACCTGCACCGCTATAAAATATACCTTCACCTTGCCCTTTTACGAGTGCATAGATGGAACCCTGATGACCGGCAAAACGATGTTGAAACTGTAGATGCATAGGTGCAAAAGTAAAGGAAATACAATTCAATAGTTGAAATGTCCAATTAATAGAATTGAAAGAAGCTTTTACATACCTATTACAGTCTATATTAAAAAAATCAATACTTTTAACTACCTAATCTTCTAAATTTTTAAATCATGAAAAAATCACTACTATCCCTACTAATGTGCTTCATTGCGATTTTTGCCAATGCACAAAACTGTCCTAATCCTTCAGCACAAATTGATCTCGACGTAAACAATGTTAGAGCAAAAATAATCAATGGCGGAGACCTTTGGTGGAACCCTACCACTCAAGTAAATACTTATGAGGTTCCTATTGGAAGTTCAAAAAACGCTATTTACAGCGGCAGTATTTGGATTGGAGGTTTTGATGCCAGCAACCAATTATTGACAGCAGCACAAACTTACAGACAAGCTGGAGCAAACGATTTTTGGGCTGGACCTATTAGCGTTGCTCCAGGCTCAGGGAATCTTTCTATATCTCCTGCAACTTGCAGTTTATACAACAATTTATTCGCGATTACAAAAGCAGAAGTAATCACTTTTGCAAATGGCGGAGCAGCTACACCAGCTATTATTAATTGGCCTGGCAATGGAAATGTATCTTCAGGGCAACTTCCATTTCTTGCTCCATTTTTTGATGCGAATAACGACGGTGTTTACGATCATACTACTGGAGATTATCCTTATTTTAATTTGAGTGGAAATTATCCTGTGAATCAAACTACAGGATTAACTGAATGCAATGATTATTTATTCGGCGATAAATCCATTTGGTGGGTATTTAATGATATTGGAAATGTAAAAACTGAAACCAACAGTGGACCGATTGGTTTAGAAATTCGTGCACAAGCTTTTGCTTATAGCGCTACTAATGCTGCTATTAATAATACTACATTTTACAAATATCAAATTATCAATCGCAGCAGTGGAACCTTATTTCAAACACATCTTGGATCATGGGTTGATGCTGATTTAGGTAATGCTTCTGATGATTATGTTGGTTGTGATGTTGGACGCGATTTGGGCTATGTTTATAATGGAGATCCGGATGATGATGGCGGTGGAGGTTATGGAATAAACCCTCCTGCCTGTGGACTAGATTTTTTGCAAGGACCCCTTGCTGATCCAAATGATAGTATAGATAATAATCACAATGGTGTCGCTGATGAATTGGGTGAAGTTTGCCTCATGTCCTCCTATATGTATTACGATAATATAAACGCATCACCATTAGGAAATCCAAATGTCACTGATGACTATTTTGAGTATCTGAGATCAATTTGGCTTGA
>JBJXGU010000071.1:0-3780 GCA_046160245.1 Bacteroidia bacterium | reverse complement strand
AACAATCATTGCTTTAGTGGTAGGTGAATTAGTGTGGGGTATCCCTGGTATTTTTCTTGCTATTCCTATCATAGCAATGATTAAAATTGCATGTGACCATTTCGAATCACTAAAACCATACGGCTTTTTGATAGGTCCAACTGAAAGTAAAAAAAGAAATAAATAAACTAAGGAATATCCTAAGCATATTGCGGTGTAAACTTTTGTTAAATTTGAACGAATAGAATTCAATTGAAGTAATGATTTTTTAGTGCAGTTAAACTGGAATAATCGTTATCACATAACTGAAACATATTATTTGCTATCCAAGTCAATAAACTAATTTCGAAGATGAAATAAATTGTTCAATAAATAAAAAAAACACTTTTGTAATACTCCCAATTACAAGTATAATTCCATCTAACTTCTGCTTACTATTTTTTCATACTTTTGAATTAGATCTAACCACATTTCATTAATCGATTTAAACAGCCTTATCAAATTAGTCCTTAATACAATGACAGAAGAACTAAAGAAAGACATCATACAATGGGACATTAAATCTTGGTCGAAGGCGCTCGAATACTGGGAAAACAATATTGATTGGAGTAAAATTCAGAACGGGCTTGAGTTAGGTGGCCGACAAGGTGGACTATCGTTATGGCTAGCATTGAAAGGGAAGGAAGTTGTTTGCTCTGACCTCCACGATGTTAAAAGTACTGCGGAGAAACTTCATTTAAAATACAATGTTTCTTCATTAATACAATATCAGGACATAGATGCAACAAATATTCCGTATGAAAATCATTTTGACATCATCGTATTTAAATCCATTATCGGAGGCATTGGAAGTAATGACAATTATGAAGTTCAACAAAAAGTTTTCACCCAAATTTACAAAGCATTAAAACCCGGAGGAAAACTATTGTTTGCAGAAAATCTAATTGCCTCACCCTTTCATCAGAGACTTAGAAAAAAGTTTGTCAATTGGGGAAGTACTTGGCGATATGTTTCCATTAAAGAAATAAAAGAATGCATGAAAGACTTCTCCTCCTACGATATAAAATCCAACGGCATTTTGGGAACCTTAGGAAGAAATGAAAGTCAACGAAATTTTCTTTCTACCATAGATGCGATACTATTGAATAAAATTTGTCCTGCTAACTGGAAATACATTGCTTATGGTATTGCAACAAAATAATATCGCATTAGATAACCTTGTTTAACAAGAAAATGAAAACAACGATTTTATTAAGTGCCCTTGCATTGGTTACTTTTAATTTGAATGCGCAAGACTCATCAAAAACAAATCCATTAACCATTTCAGGTTACGTGGAAGCTTATTATAGTTATGATTTAGGGAATCCCGGGAACCATGAACGTCCAGCCTTCTTCTATAGCTATAATAGACATAACGAAACCAACTTGAATTTAGGATTTGTGAAAGCAAATTATAGTACCGAAAAAGTAAGAGGTAATGTTGCGTTAATGGCTGGAACCTATCCTCAATATAATTTAGCTGGAGAACAAGGGTTGCTAAAAAATATTTTCGAAGCCAATGTAGGCGTTAAAATTTCAAAAAATAAAAACATATGGGTAGATGCGGGTATAATGCCTTCACACATTGGATTTGAAAGTGCTATTGGAAAAGATTGTTGGAATTTAACGAGAAGTCTGTTAGCAGAAAATTCTCCATATTATGAATCGGGAATTAAATTAGGTTATACTTCCGATAACAGTAAAATCTACCTCGCTGCAATGTATTTAAACGGGTGGCAAAGAATTCAACGACTTTCGGGAAATCAAACTCCAGCAGTCGGAACTCAATTGACATATAAGCCCAATTCAAAAATTACACTTAATTGGAGTACCTTTTTTGGTAATGATCTTCCTGATAGTTTGAGACAGTATCGAATCTTTAACAACTTTTATGGACAGTATCAACTCACTAATAAACTCGGTTTAACTGCTGGTTTTGATGTGGGTGTGCAGCAAATAAAAAAGGATACCAATGCACTTTATAATTGGTACAGTCCAGTCATCATTTTACAGTACAAGTTAACTGACAAAATACGCATTGCTGCAAGGGGCGAATACTATTCAGACGAAAAGGGTGTAATCATTGTCACTGGTACAACTCATGGATTTAAAACATTAGGCTATTCATTAAATTTCGACTACGCTTTTCAAGAAAATGCAATATGGCGTGTAGAAGCGAGAGGACTTACTAGTGAAGATAAAATATTCATAAATGATAGTAGTCCATCTAACCAAAACTATTTTATTACAACAGCGCTAGCAGTTTCATTTTAAGAAATAAATAAACGGAAGGGACCGGAAAATCAACACACGATTTTCTGAACATGATTCAAAATAAAAACGAAGTAATACCAAATACAAGTATATTTTAGTCCTATCTGCTTCCCGATAGCTATCGCATAGGCGTCAAGCTAAAAAGTAATTTCTTAAAGAAAATTGAGGAACTTTTCACTCTTAAAAATTATAGTTTTTCTTTTAAAAATATTTGCTTGAGCACGCATCTAAAATAATTTAGTGTTTGGTACTGATGAGCCCGCTTTCCATAAAATTGGATTTCATCCAATTTTATGGAAAGCGGGCTCTACTAAGGGGGTGAATTCCTGTAGAGACGCCCTTAATGGCGTCTCTACAGGAATTCATATTAGCAGTCAAAACCAAGAACAAAATTGTTGCTAAACGTTTAATTTAGTCTTGACGCCTATGTGATAGACTTCGGCGAGAGCTCAGTCGAACGCTATCCATCGGCCGCCAAAGGCTTGCAGCTTTGAACTAAAATATACTTGTAAGTGGTATAAAAGCGATGGGAACTCTTACTTATTAAGTACGTATTAGCTGTTAAAGTCAGATCATTAAATAATTGATATGTGAATAATGTAAACATTTTAATTTATTGTGTAATGATATTAGAGAATACAATGTCCACTTTTACATCGTAATAATTCAATTACAATTTAATTTAAATCATCATGGACAAAAATCAAAATGACAATCGGAATCAGCCTACTGAAGGCATGTTAAAAGAAAAAACAAACCAAGATTTCAACAAACAAAAGCCGGATCCGAAAGATCCACTTCAAAACAAAAAGCACCAAATAGGTGAAGAAGAAGAGAATGATCGCAGAGAAATCACAGGAAATATTGGCGACAATATGGACAATGATAGAAACAGAGAAGAAGATGAAGATGAAAGCGATGATTCTGTGGACCAAGTAACCAACAACAATCGCGATCAGAAAAACCGTGATGAAGAATCGGATTCATTCCGCAGTGAAAACAGAAAAGAAAATCAAAATACTAATAAGGGTAGATTGTAAATCTGAATTATCAAACCTTCTTTGAAAATAGAGTGTTTGATTTATTTATTAAAAACATCCCACATGAAAATCGCAAAACCCATTCCTGTATTAACATTTTTAATGCTTTCAGCACTTTTAACATCTTGCGGAGTAGTAGAAGGAATTTTTAAAGCAGGAATGGGGTTCGGGATTTTCTTTGTAGTCGCAATAATTGCTGTAATCATATTTATTGTCATGAAAGCGAGTAAAAAATAGAAGCTCTAAATAGTATCAAACTAAAATCATGCAAAATATACAACCAACTTCAACGACATCTCCCCTAAACTGATGAAAAATTATCAGAATTAGCAATGAATTCAATCAATTTAGAAGCAGCACACCAAGACATATAACTTAACTCATTATGAACAATATTTTCAAAGGACTGATCGCAGGTTACGGTGCCCAAAAGTTGGGCGGCGGCTGT
>JBJXGU010000070.1:0-15536 GCA_046160245.1 Bacteroidia bacterium | reverse complement strand
TTGCCCGCCCGCCATAAATTTGTATTTTATCAAATTTTATGGCGGGCGGGCTTATCAATATCATACTTAATTTTTTTCCTAGGCGTAATCTGTTCAATTTTATTGACTAGAAAAATTCCATTGTATACGAGGGAAAACTAGTTGAATTTTTTTCGAAATATGTTATTTAAGCCTGACGCTAATGCGATAGACTTTGGCGAGAGCTCAGTCGAACGTTATCGGGACTAAATTCTAATCGCGAAGCCTAGCGACTAAACATTTAATCGCGAAGTCACGCGACTAACATCCAAATTCTGAATTCCAAATTCTTAATTCTGAATTCTTAATTCTTAATTCTCATTCCTGTCTCGCTCTCACCTTCCCAGCCAAATACCCCGGCGTATAGTAAAATCCAAAAAGGTGTTGTGTCGCTAAGGTGTAAATGGTAGTACTTCCTAAAACCGGTTGCGAAACAATGTTGGCAAGTCCAAAATTTACTCGACTTTCAAAGCTTAAAGTTATTCTCTTGTTCACCGCATATCGAAGACCAGCCGCAAAAACAGCACCGCCATCCCAAGGATAAAATCCGCCTGTTCCTTTCTTCTCAATCGTGAAATCGGTAACGGCATTCGTAAATACAGATCGTTGGTGAAGCAGTATACCTACATAAGGGCCTGCCGATAAATTTCCTTTTAATCTTCTTCCAAACATAAAATCAAATAGCAGGGGAATGGTTAAATAGTTATAATGAATTTCAGCATTGAAAAAACCCAATGGCTCACCTTCCTCGTCAAATAATGGCATGATGCCACCTGCTCCTTTCGATTCGTAAAACAAATTCGATTTTACTGCCCAATGATTACTCAAAGGATAATATACCGACGGTCCGGCAACGACACGAGTAGCTGATTTCAAAAATGTTTCAATGAATGGATTTCCATACAAATTGACAAAGCTTACGCCGCCGATTCCCCCATACTGAACGAACCCTTTTTTTGATTGAGAGAAAGAAAGATTGCTAATGAAGAAGAATAGGAAGAGTACTTTTTTCATTGAAGAGGAAGGTCTGGATCAAAAATACCCGAAACTAATGCTCAAATGGGCTTGCTTAATTTGGTTTATACACAGGGAATGTTGAAATCGAAAAAAGAAATTTTGCTAGTCTTTTAACTCTAAAAATTCTGATTTTTTCACCAATCACCCATAAAATCATCCATTTGCCTTCGATCTTTCTTGGTGGGTCGACCCGCTCCTGGTGTTAATGCGTACGATGACATGGCTGCTTGATGAAGCCTGTTTTTTTCGATCTCTTGGGCCGGAGTACGATCCTCATAAAAATCTTTTACTAAGGGAGCCCCCATTCTTTTTTGCGTCACTTTTAGTACATAAATGTGTTGATGCCATGGTCCGCGATGTAATATGATAAGTTCACCCACCTTCACCGACCTACTTGCTTTTACATTCAATTCACCAATTTTTACTCGCCCGCGCTCACAAGCCTCTGCTGCCAATGCACGTGTTTTATAAAGCCGAATTGCCCACAAAAACTTGTCGATTCGTATTTTATCAATTACTGGCTCCATGCGACAAAAGTAATTAAGAATTAAGTCCCGATAGCTATCGGGATCAGAATTCAGAATTCAGAATTGCATCTCTTCTCGCTTCGATCTTCGACTCTCCTCGCGATAACTCGCGCTCTCCGACTCTCCTCGCGATAACTCGCGGTCTCCGACTCTCCCCTGCACTACGCACTTCATACGACAGCAGGGCAAGCGCTCTCCGACTTCTGAATTCAATTTGCGTATTCGTGAATTCGTTTATTCGTAATTCGTATTTTCGTATCGATTCGTAATTCGTATCCTTATGCTTAACGCTTCCGCTCTCAAGTCCATTCTCGATAAAGCGATCATCACGATACGCCGGTTTCCACTTCCTATTCTAATTTCAAGCATCGCTGCTTGTTGTTTGATTTGGTTAATCGACGCGAAGGAGCGCGATCCTTATTTTTACAATGTAATCCATTTTGCACTCACATTATCACTTGCTTTGCCTGCTTTTACAGGTCTTTGTTTTTTTAACGAACGAAGTAAGCATCCGCTCTATCTACAATTGTTCGGACAAGTTATTTTGGTAGTTCTTGGAGCTTGGTATTATTATTCTATTCCTGTTTCTTTTGGTGAGAAGGATGCAGCGAAGCATGTAATTTTAGTTTTGAGCATGCATTTATGGGTAGCATTTGCTCCTTTTGTTCGATACCGTGAAATTCAAGGTTTCTGGCAGTATAATAAATATTTGTTTATTCGGTTTCTTACCGCCACATTGTATTCGGGGGTTTTATTCGGAGGATTGTCGTTGGCTATCTTTGCGGTAGATCAACTTTTTGATGTGAGAATAGACGATGAGAATTATCTTCGATTATGGATCTTGATTGCAACTGTTTTTAATACTTGGTTTTTCCTATCTGATTTACCTGAGGATTTAGATGCATTAGACCGGTCATTGGATTATCCGAATGGATTAAGGTTATTCACACAATTTGTTTTACTACCGCTTGTAACAATTTATTTGACGATTTTATATGTCTACATGTTTAAAATTATAATCAGTTCAAATTGGCCTAAAGGATGGGTTTCTTACCTCGTCATTGGATTTTCCACAGCAGGAATTTTAGCTTTATTATTGGTGTGGCCACTGCAAAGCAACGATCGTTTTAAATGGATTAAAGCATATGTGAAATATTTTTTCATGGCCTTGTTTCCATTGATCTTGATGTTGGCATTTGCTATTTATATTCGAGTGAAGGATTATGGGATCACGGAGAATAGATATTTCATCATTGTTCTTGCTTTATGGCTTTTTGTGAATGCTCTTTATTTTTTGTTGAGTTCAGTAAAAAACATTAAAGTGATTCCAATGTCGTTGTTTTTTGTGGCTCTACTCTCAGGATTTGGTTCTTGGAATGCATTTACCATTAGTAAAAATTCGCAATCAAATCGACTCTTAGCTTTTGCAGAACAATATGGAATGTTAAAGGATAATAAAATAGTACCCTTGAATAAAGGAGTGATCATTCCTGATTCAGTGATGGTGGAAGTAAGTAATATTACTTTCTATTTAATCCAAACCCATGGAATCGAATCGATGAAGCCATTGCTGGATCAAAACATTGACTCGCTTTCTAATAAAAGCGGCCGATACGATTTAACTCGTAATGTTATGGAAAAATTGAATTTGGAATATATGACTGGATTTGAGTCTACATATGATCAAGCAAAGTGGTTTAACTATTCTTGTCAAGACGACGCTGATCCGTTGGAAGTTAAAGGATACTCTTACTTTAAATCATTTGATTTTTATCATGATGGAGAAAAGTTTTCGCCTGAGTTAAAGATTGATTCTGCCCGTTACTTAGTCCTTAACATCGATGATAACAAGAAAGTGTTGTCATGCAAATTAAATGACGGCGAGGAAATGGAATTTGACATAAATTCTTTGATTGAAAAACTTTACACAATTTATTCCAATACTAATTATTCCATTCCTCAAAAGGATTTAACAATATTTTTTGAAACTAATGAGTTTAAGTGTAAAATTATTTTTAAATCCTTAGATGGTAAATTTGTTGTTAAGAGTAAAATCGATAAATTAAATCATGTGAGAATGGATGTGCTTTTTGTTGGAAAATAGAAGGGGTCAAATCTTTATAGAAAAGAAATAAATAATAAATTATTCTGACCCCAGCGGGGTCAAATCATTATAGAAAGCGAAATACATTATAAATTATTCTGACCCCAGCGGGGTCAAATCTTTATAGAAAGCGAAATATATTATAAATAATTCTGACCCCAGCGGGGTCAAATCTTTATAGAAAAGAAATACATAATAAATTATTCTAACCCCAGCGTTGTCAAATCATTATAGAAAGCGAAATACATTATAAATTATTCTGATCCAGCGGTGTCAAATCATTATAGAAAGCGAAATACATTATAAATTATTCTGACCCAGCGGTGTCAAATCATTATAGAAAGCGAAATAAATAATAGATTATTCTGACCCCAGCGGGGTCAAATCTTTATAGAAAAGAAATACATAATAAATTATTCTGACCCTAGCGGTGTCAAATCTTTATAGAAAGCGAAATACATAATAAATTATTCTGACCCCAGCGGTGTCAAATCTTTATAGAAAAGAAATACATTATATATTATTCTGACCCCAGCGGTGTCAAATCTTTATAGAAAAGAAATACATTATATATTATTCTGACCCCAGCGGGGTCACACCACCACGCAAAATCAAACGCCGAAGTTTAATGGCACTGTACAACCCCTTTTCAATATTTAGTACAGTGTAAAGTTTAGAACTCTTAATAATATGTACAAAAAAAAGAAGCTGCCTCCTGCGAGACAGCTTCCTTTTGATAAGCAAATAAGTTTGAAATTACTTAGTCACTTGTAATTTTCTACTGAATTCTTTGTTGTCTACAACAAAACGTACCGTGTACAATCCAGTTTGAATTTTAGAAAGATTTACTTCTAATTGACCATTTTGAATGGTCATTTGCTCGCTAGAAACTAATGAACCTTTGATGTCGAACATCTGTACAAGCATTTTACCTTGACCTAAAACAGCTGCATCAACAACGATAGTAGCCTTGTCGCGAGCTGGATTTGGGAAGAATTGTCCAATTCCATCTTCCCCGTTAACATCAGCAATACCTACACCTACACGTGAAATAGTAGCACGAATCATTAAGTCTTCGATTTGAGCTGAACGATAATCTGACATGGTTCCACCTAAAATTTCGAAAGCACGGTTACTGAATGGCGCTACTTGATTTTGTCCTAAGGCAACTTGATCACCATTCATGTTCCAACTGATAAAGAAACCTCCGCTATCAATACGAATAGGTGATGTAAACGTAGTATTAACAAATGCTCCAGATATAAATCCAGGTGCAACATCAATTGAATCTAATAATGTTCCCGCAGTATTGTTTGGACCGTTATCAGCAAATACTTTAATGTGATAACCTACCCCTAATGGATCGGTTACAATGAACATAGAAGTCTTTGTAATATCACAAGGATAGAAAGGCGGAATGAAATGGTTAGCACAACCACCATTTCCACCACTCCAAGAAATACCACCAGCTGCTGCAGTTCCATTGTCATATACTAAGTTAATATCAACTAAAGTAGTATCTACAACTTGTAACTCTTGTGTTCTACCATCATTTCCAACAAATGCATCACCACTTAAAGTAGTAGTATTGATGAAACGAAAGGTTCCTGCATTAACTGGAACGAATGGATTCACAAAATTGATCATTTGCGTTTGGCTTGGCTGTAAAGTATCAGTAGCAAACGTATTCGAAACTTGAACTGCATTGTTGGCTGCTCTTACAATACCGGAAACGTTAAACGGATTTAACACCGTGTTTCCAGCATTTACAATTTGAGACTTAAGCATATGAGCTCCTCCAGCATTTTTAGAAATGAATTTTGCTCCTGTAATTTGATTGTCTGCATATAAAGTAGATGCATCGTTAATTAAAAGAGTAGTGGATGTTGGCGGGTAGAATTTAATAGCATAAGTTGTTGCAGGGTATGTGTCGAAATATGGATTTAATCCATCATTACCTGAACCATTTTCAATTCCTACAGAAACAAATCCAGGATTAGTACTACTTGGACCCGTTTGAGTTTGGTACTGGTAAGTGATAGAACTGTCGTTGTAATCTAAAATAATTTGAAATGTGTTATTGCCGTCATAAGGAGGAAGAGCATTGATCCAGAAAGGTACACTGTCAAACGTAACCACAACTGAATCCAAACCTGGGCTTGTCCATCTCCAGCATTTTGCTACATTTTGCACAGCAGGCAATGGCGAATTTTCAAAATTCAAATCAGACATTAATGCTGCACAGAAATTGTTTTTAGAATCCGGAGTTGGAATTACAGGGAATGCAGCCGCAAACGTTGTGTTTGGGTTGAATACGATGTAACCATTAGAGCCAATCCAAAAACGATCTACTGTATACCAGTAATATTGGAAAGGCGCTGGAAGTAAGAAAGGGCCAACGGCATTGTCATCCGCTAATCCTGCAATCTGTTCAGCGTTTGGATTAGAAGAGATATCAATCCAATTAAATGTGGGTCCGTTTGGATCGTTACTGTCTCTCCATACATTTCCGTATAAATCAGGTCCACCTGAAGTTTGAGCGTAAAGCCCGATAGTCGAAGCTAAGCAGACTGCTAATAGTAAAATTTTTTTCATATTGTTTTATGTTTTTTGGGTTTCTAAGTTGATCGACTAAATTAGAAAATTATGAGGTAAAAGTGGATGTAAAAAGAATTAAATTTTGAAGAAAAATTATTATTGATTTTATAGTTTCTGTAAAGCATTGATTTTAAGTGTATTTTGAAAAACCTTGAATTGTAAAATTATATTCCAAAACTGAAGACTCCAATCAAACCACCTGTCGTAATCGCAAGTAATTTGTAAATATTGAAGCGGTGATCGCTTCCTGACTCAAATAATATCGTTGTGCTGATGTGTAAAAAGATGCCAATAACTAACGCCATGATGTTATTATAATAATTTTCGAAGTTTCCTAATGCTTGTTCTTGAAAGAGAATTCCTAAAAACGCACCCAATGGAGCCATGGAAGCAAAAATCACTAAATAAATAAATGTTTTCGATTTGGATACACCCGAAGCAATTAACATACTCACTAATGCAAATGCTACTGGAATATGATGTAAAATGATTCCATAAAGTAAGCTATGCCCGTGACTATGATCATGCGTGCCCCCAACTTCAGAAACGGTGGCTAATGGCATTCCCTCCAAAAAACTATGTAACGACAAACTAATCATCATGGTCAATGGAAAGGCTCCATGATGATGAGAATGTACATGGATATGTCCATGCTCTATACCTTCAGAAAATAATTCTAAAACAATTTGCAGAAAGAAACCAAGCATGATCCAGATTCCAATGGATGCCCCGCTGTTTTTATAAACCTCCGGCATTAAATGCAAAACACTAATAGCAAAAAGAAAGGCACCGGAAAAAGCAAGCAGTAGTTTTAAAAAGTTTTTAGATGGATTTTTTATAAAAAAGTATACACCTCCGCTGAGAATGACAGATGCAAATAACAGAAATATATCGAAGGTATCCATGTTATAGTTTTCGAGTTACAAAGATGAGTCTTTTTGATTGATCTATGCTAAAAGGATGTAATGCATAATCTCCATATATTTCTAATACACTCAGTCCAGCCTTCGCAAAAAATCGTAAAAAATCTTCAGGGTAGAGCAATCGAACTTCTTCTGTAAATTGATAGGCGTTTCCTTGATCTTCAAATGAAATGTGTTTCTCAATTTTATCCGCAACAATCCTTTTGCTGATTTGAAATTGAATCCCTTCTACCTCCTTCGTTTGATTCGGCACAATATGTTTAGCCGCATAATATGAATTTAAGTAATCAATGATGAAGTATCCTCCCGACTGCAAGTTTTTAGCAGTGGATTGTATCACCAACTCGTTTTCATGCTCACGTTCAAAATATCCAAAGCTGGTAAATAAATTAAATACAGCATCAAAATAATTAGTACGCAAAACTCTTCTCATATCATGTCTGAAAAAGAGCAAATGATCATTTTCAAATTTCTTGCAATGTAAAATGTTTTCTTCCGATAAATCCGCACCGATAACATCGTAACCGCACTTATTTAAGTAAATAGAATGTCGACCCTTTCCACAAGCTAAATCTAATACTCTGCTTGACGGAGGAAGGTGAATGCGCGTCAATAAAAGATCCAGAAAGTCTTGCGCCTCTTTGTCGTTGCGGTTTTTATAAAGGAGATGATAATATGGAGAGTTAAACCAGGATTCAAACCAACTTACTTCTTTCATTTCTTTGTATTGATTTTATCTTCAAAATCTAAACTTTAACCTCGTTTTCAAGGCCTAATTCAAGTTTTAAATACACTAGTTTTTTGTGAATGAGTCGATTACCTGTTGATTAGATTGCCTTATTTTGAGCATCTAGTGGTTGCAAATTTATGTTTTTTATGTATTGGTAAGAAAACTTGGGTCGAGATATCTTTTGAATGAGTTACGAACTCTTTTCCCTTTTCGCCTAAAAGGATGGAATATTCAGTTTATTTTTGACACCCATGAGTAAGTTGAAGCGAAAAGGATTTTTCCCACAAAGTTTAAAGGTATGGCAGCATAAGCGAACATCTCCTGGTGCCGCACCAGGTGCTATTAATTTGGCAGAAGATGCTATAGCTCCAATTCTCCATGTCACTTCCTATAGTACCGAATTATTATTTGAAATGCCATTTGATAGTCTTGATCAAGTTCAAGAACGAATCCAAAAGTATCCTGAAATGATTCATTGGATCGAACTTAAAGGCTTTGGCGATCGAAGTCTGCTCGAGAGGTTTTGTTATGAGTATAATATCCATCGACTTGAAATGGAAGATGTGATCAATACCTATCAACGTCCAAAGCTGGAGGAATTCGACGACCACCTGTTTATCGTTACTCGTTTGCTGAAGATGAACGAAGGTGCTTTGCACAATGATCAGCTTTCATTGTTTGTTAAGGAGAATATTGTGATTACTATTCAAGAATATTATGACGATTATTTTGAAGCTATTCGCACTCGTATTCGAAGTGGTAAAGGGCATTTACGTTCTTCTTCATCCGATTATTTATCATATACCTTACTGGATTCCATCGTTGATACTTATTTCCCTTTACTCGAAGTACTCGGTGAACGCTTAGATGAATTGGAAGATGAACTTTTTACAAAACCCACCCGAAGTTCGCTGCAAAGAATTCAGCAAATTAAAAGGGAGTTGATCGTTCTTCGTCGTTCTGTTTTTGCAGAAAGAGATAAAGTGAATGATATTTTAAGAAGTACTTCCGGAATTATCTCTGATCAAACCAAATTGTATTTTAGAGATACGTATGATCATACGATACAAGTAATGGATTTGGTAGAGAGTTATAAAGAGATTACCGCTTCACTCATGGATATTTATCTTTCAAGTGTGAGTAATAAACTAAATGCAGTGATGAAGGTATTGGCTGTTATCTCTACCATCTTTATTCCTTTAACTTTTATAGTTGGAGTCTATGGTATGAATTTTCCAAATGTAGATCCTGAAACAGGAGCAAAGCTTCCTTTGAATATGCCTGAGTTGTATTCACCCTACGGTTATGTTGGTGTGATGTTATTTATGCTCATTTTGGTTTTAATTCAATTGTATGTTTTTTGGCGTAAAGGATGGATGGATAAAACCTGAGATGATGAATGTAGAGAAGAGATGGTTTGTTAATGTAATTTTGCCTTTGCCACTTCCCGATTTGTTCACATACGAAGTGCCTGAGGAATTAATTGAAGGTGTTTCGCCCGGAGTGAGGGTAGTAGTGCAATTTGGTAAGCAAAAAGTGTATTCTGCACTCGTTTATGAGTGTCATCATCAAGCACCACAACAATATTCTGTTAAGGAGGTGTTGGCTGTTTTAGATGATCTTCCAGTTGTAACTCAGCAGCAATTTAAATTGTGGAAATGGATGTCTGAATATTACCAATGTGCAATGGGTGAAGTGATGCTTGCTGCATTACCTTCCGCCCTGCGCTTGGAAAGTGAATCTAAAATTACACGTAATCCTTCTTTTAATCACGATACTTCAACGCTAACAGATCATGAGTATATAGTGTATGAAGCATTGGAGTTTAAAGAGGAATTAACGCTGAAAGAAGTAAGTAAAATTTTGTCGTTGAAGTACGTTGTTCCAGTGGTAAGAAGTTTGGTGAATAAAAATGTGTTGTTGGTGCACGAGGAAGTGGAAGAAAGGTACAAGCCTCGTTTTGTGGATGTGATTTCTTTAAACGAACTGGATTTTCCGGAAGATGTATTGGGGGACTTAATGAATAAACTGGAAAAGAAAGCACCCAAGCAATCCGACCTCATCCTTACTTTTTTGCACTTGAGTAAGGAGTTGGATCAAAAGTCCATCTCAAAAGCACTCTTGATAAAGAAATCAGGAAGTAATTCAACGGCGCTAAATGCACTCTTAAAGAAAGGAGTACTCTTTTCCGAAAAGAAGCAGGAAGATCGAATTCAAGCGTATACAGGGAAACTGATTCCACCACTTATTTTAAATCCTTATCAAGAGCAAGCATTACTTGATACAGAATTGGCCTTTGAAAATGGAAAGGTTGGACTATTACACGGAGTAACTTCTTCTGGAAAAACGGAATTGTATATTCATTTGATCAAGAAAAAACTGGATGAAGGAAAACAAGTTTTGTATTTATTACCCGAAATTGCTTTAACGACTCAATTGATCACTCGACTTCAAAAGCATTTTGGAGATCGCCTGCTCGTGTATCATTCCCGATTTAATGAACAGGAAAGGGTAGAGGTGTGGAATAAATTGTTAGCTGATAATTTAACCGGCGAATCCTCTTCATACATGGTAGTTGGTGCGCGATCTTCCGTTTTTTTACCCTTGCAAAAGTTAGGTTTAACCATCGTGGATGAAGAACACGATCAATCGTATAAGCAAGTTGATCCCACGCCACGTTATAATGCGAGGGATGCCGCTATAGTAATGTCTGCTTATCAAGATGCTTCCATTTTGTTAGGAACTGCGACGCCAAGTATGGAGTCTTATTTTAATGCGTTGTCAGGAAAGTTTGATTTAATCACGTTAGATCGTCGTCACGCAGAGTTGGAAATGCCCTTGGTGAGTATTGTGGATATGAAGTTAGCTCGCAATAAAAAGCAAGTCAGCGGAAATTTTTCACACGCGCTTCTGGATGAATTGAAATTGATTCTGAGCGAAAAGCAACAAGCTATTTTGTTTCAAAATAGGAGGGGGTTTGCTCCATACCTCGAATGTAATGCATGTTCTTGGACACCACTTTGTACCAATTGTGATGTTTCCTTGACGTATCATAAATTTAAAAATGAAATTCGTTGCCACTATTGTGGGTACGTTCAGGCAACACCACAAAAATGTTTGCAATGTGGTGATCAAGATATTCGAATGAAAGGTTTCGGTACAGAACGCATCGTGGAAGATTTACAACTTATTTTACCGGATGCAAATATCGCCCGACTCGATTATGATACCACACGTTCAAAATCGGGCTACCATCAAATTATTTCTTCCTTTGAGGAAGGAAAGATTGATATTTTGGTGGGAACGCAAATGATTACCAAAGGTCTTGATTTCGATCGAGTGCAGTTAGTAGGAGTGTTGAATGCAGATTCCATTTTACATTACCCTGAATTTCGTGCGCATGAAAGAGGATTTCAATTGCTAAGTCAAGTAAGTGGTAGGGCAGGGCGAAAGATGCATGGAAAAGTGTTGATTCAAGCCTACAATGTGGAATCTCCCGTACTTTCATATGTGTTGAAGCACGACTTCAAAGGATTTTATATGCATGAACTCACAGAACGACATCGATTTTTTTACCCTCCCTATTGTCGTTTAATTGAGATTAGATTAAAACATCGGGATGAAAAAAAAGCCGATCTATTATCCAAGGAATTGACTACACAGTTAAAAAAGATGTTTGCTAATAGAGTCTTGGGACCAACGATTCCATACGTCAATCGAGTGCGTAATTTTTATCTCCGACAACTCATGATAAAATTGGAAAAAACCATCAGCGTGAATGAAGTTAAAAAGAGTTTGCAAACAGCTCTCGAAGAATTCAAAAAACGCCCCGAGAACCGTCAATTAATTATTCAAGTGGACGTAGATCCGTTATAAGCTTCTGGCTTGTATCTTTATGCCGAAATATATTGCTTATTTCATTGATCTATGTTTTGATGGAACACAGATCTGTTAAGATGATTATGATTTTTTATGATAAATTTCGTCATGATAAGGATTAAAAAAGGAACGCTGATGACTCGGATTAAACGGATTTTCACGGATTCGTTCGTCGCACAATGAAAATAAGTAGATAGGAACAATGCAACTTATTAGTGGATTCGCGCTTTCGTAAATTCGTAATTCGTATATTCGTATTGATTCGTAACCTGCTTGCTGCAGGCAAGTTCGTAACCAATTAATATTTCAAAAACTTCCTTCGCACTTTAATTCACCATTCACTAGTTCAGCTCCAACAAAATTTGAAAATAAACCAATCTTCCAATCAACGGACCACCGTAAACTTCGTAATGTAGATTTTCTAAAATATTTGTACAACCTACTTTGAATGTAGTTTTAATATCTGGAAATTTCTTGTTGATTTGCGCATCGAGTATTCCATAATCTTCAATCTCTCCCGTGAACTGTGGCGATCCTTCAAACAAAAATCCTTCTACCCATTTATAATTAACTCCAAATCCCCAGTTACTTCCAATTTTATTGTCGATTTCTTGTCCTGTTAATCCAACATTATATTTATTCCTCGGCGTATTAAAAGCTGGAATCAATGGATCTGTAGAACCATGCCGATTTAACTCATTCCATGAATAATTCGCATTAAATGAATAAAATCGACTGAAATAATAATTCCCACCAATAGTAAATCCAGCAGTGGTAACACGATCTTTAGAATTCGTAGCAACTCTGTAAATGTCATTTAAAAAGATGGGTAGTGGTGATCCTTGTGCAATCGACACATCGGCACCTAACTTATAGCCAATAAAATTCGTGTAGCTGCTATAATATGCATTCATATCCAAAAAAAGCTTCTTGAAAAGTGTTGTTCTATAACCAAATTCAATAGTCTTTACTTCTTCAGGTCTTACTGGTGCTACGTTGAAATATTCCAGTGTATCGGGATTTTGATAATTTAATCCGGTGAATAATGATTCGAGTGTAACTAAAGAATCATATCCATTTAAATTTCCAATGAGTGTAGCGCGACCTACTTGATAATATAAATATTGATCAGCAAGAGTAGGATTTCGTATGGCAGAACTTAACGATACTCTAAAAGTATTGGTGGCATCCGGATTGTAAATAGCAGATAAAGCTGGGGAGAAGAGGTAATCAAAATTTTGATTCTTATCCATTCGTAAAGCTGCATTTAATTTTAAACGATCATCACATAATTTTTTATCTACACCAAAATAAACTCCATATTCATTAAGCTTTATCACTCTGCCGCTAGTATCTGAAAAGATGGTGCCGTTAGAGTTAGGAAGATATTGTCGGAAGTTAGCGCCAGTCGTGAAAATAAAACTATCAATATTGAATTTGTATTCCGCATGAATATGAGCCAATGCTGATTTGTCATAGAACTTGGATCCGCCCCCAGCAAAAGTTTCACGAGAGGTGATGCTCGTTAACGCAGAATCGAATGCCGCAGTGCCAGGTACTAGGAAAGCTTGATTGCCATTAATAACGGAACCTACACCATTGGCATAGGTGGCAGCATTGCCATGATAAAGTGATAAAGAATCGTAAAAATTATTAAGCAGGAATGGATTGATAGAAGCTAAATAAGCTGCGTAATCATTTGGAAATTGAGACGGTTGCGGAAATCCCGGGAAGTTACGAATGCTCTGAAAGTATTTTTCTGTATTAAAAAATTTAATGTAATCATCTACCCAATCGGCATTGTCCTTCACTGAATTTTGCATAAGTAATGCAGTGAAAAATGCATCGTATGATTTTCCAGCATCCTCATTCGTGTAATAGGCGCGAATGAAAAATTTATCCTGCTTTTTTAATTCGATTCGATTCTGAAAAAATTGTATGTCTTTTAAACTGTATCGATTGTCGCCTTGATAAACAGTGGTACCGTAACCAAAGTTAGAACTTGCAATCAACTCTAATTCTTTCGCAATTTTGTAATGAACAGCAGCATTTAATTTTAAATTGCGCGTATCATAATCCACTATGTCTTTTTCAGCGTAACCGGTTCGGTATAGAATACCAATGCCCGGTCGCAAGGCGGGAACCAGACTAAAATCACCTCCTGAATAATATTCATCACCATAAACATTAACAGCATCATACCCTCCGGGATTAATTTCATTGCTTTTTGACTGAGGCGTAGCAGCACGATTATCGGCTTCCCAATCGTTGGCAGTGAAATAACAAATGTTGAATTTCATTCCCACTTTATCTTCGCCGTCTTTATTTTTTAAAACGGCAGCGTAACGAATAGCGGTTTCTCGTAAATCCCTGGAGCCTGTTTTGAAGCTAAATTCCAATCCCGGCTTAACAAAAGGACTCCTTGTTGTCATACTGATTACACCGTTAAAAGCATTCGGTCCGTAAAATGCAGAACTTGCTCCCACTACTAAATCCACTTTTAAAAGATCGAGTTCGGAGCATCCTAAGAAATTGCCTAATGAAAAATTTAAGCCCGGACTTTGGTTATCTACTCCATCAATAATTTGAAGTGAACGAACAGGCGAAGTGCTATTGAAACCCCTTGTGTTTACAACTTTAAATCCTAGACTTGCAGCGGTAACATCCACCCCTTTTAAGGCGCCAAGTCCATCATAAAAGCTGGCAGCCGGAGTTTGTCTTATGGCTATGATATCCATGGCTTCCACCGTTAAGGCCGATTCTCGCTGTTTTTCTGTTAAGCGTGATTCCACTACGCTTACTTCTTTAAGGGATTTTTGGCTGGAAGAAAGTAAAATAGTTAATGGATCATTGCTGTTATTCACAGTAATTTCCTTGGTGTCAAACCCTAAATAGGAAACAATCAAAACAATAGGTGGTGCCGAAATGCCTTCTAAAACAAATTTTCCATCCAAATCAGTAGTAGTCCCTATATTTCCTCCTTTCACCGCTAGGGTAGCCCCAATCAAAGCTTCTTTCGTTTTGCTGTCTTTAACCACTCCTTTTATAGATTGTCCGTAGCTAACGATGGAGAGTGTTAGGAATATAAGTAAGGAGAGAGTGGTTTTAATCATATTATTCTGCTTTTTAGCGGAGAAGAGCAAAAATATAAATTTAGATTTAGCGTTAACGATGTTGTGAAAGTACAAAATCCTATTTACTAAATTTAATTGGCCCAAAACATTAAATGAACAAGAAGAATTTGCATTTTTGTAGCATGTATAAAATAGTGATCGGAATTCTGTTTTTATTTTTACCCTTTCAAGGCATTGGGCAATGGAAAAATTTCCAGATTTATAAGGGGGATACTATCAATTGCGTTGATATGAAAGGTCAAAAGCAGGGTTTTTGGAAGAAGTATTACCGAAACGATGTATTGTGCTCTGAATCGATGTTTACGAACAATAAACCCTCAGGAGTATCTCGTACATGGTATGAAAGTGGAAAGTTAAAAGCAGAGGTGTTTTTTGAAAAGGATCAGATTCATGGAAGGGGTATTTCTTATTATGAGTCCGGGAAAGTACTAGCCAAAGGCAATTATTTCGATCTGAAGAAGGATTCTACTTGGGTTTTTTATGGGGAAAACGATTCTGTAAAATCCATTGAAATTTACCGGAAAGGAGAGGCAAATGGAACCTGGAAAGTGTTCTATGAAGATGGAAGGATAGCGGAAGTAAAGAATTATCTAAAAGGGAAAAGAG
>JBJXGU010000069.1:0-14658 GCA_046160245.1 Bacteroidia bacterium | reverse complement strand
ATTAAAGTAACGACCTTTTCCACCGTACATGGCATATCCATCCGATGGACTCTCACGCTCAAAACCGAATGAATAATCGGGACGAATAATTGCAGTTTCAGCAATGGTAGGAAAGATGCCACTTGATTCGAAATCCCCTTTAAACTTAAGTCCGCCGGCTGAGAAGTTATCCAGCGAATCAATGGTAAATGGATCCATTTTAAAGTAAAAATTATCGCGTTTATACACCGAATTGTAAATCGATGGATGATCGTAATAAACGAATGCTTCTTTATCGCTGACAAAAATAGGGTAGGCGGGATAACTTTTACGACTCGACTTATTCGATAAACTATCAATATAAATTTTTCCTGTAACATTTTGCAACGTACTTTTCAATGGAATTAATTTGGGATTTCCATTTTCATCCAATTCCGTTTCGGAAACCACTTTTAATCGAATGGAATCTACATTCGCCAAATCAATTCTAAATTGATCATACAAGAACTTGAATTTTTTACCATAAAAATCACTTCTTCCCGCATGTACACGTCCACTAAATTCAAAATCTCTATTTTTTAGCAAACGCATTTGTTGTTCCACAGGGGCAATCCAAACTTGCTGTGAATCGCTCAAGAGTATTTTTCCAACTCCTTGTAGGTCCATTTCAAAATTCATCAAATTCAACTTCGCATTGGGAAGTGCTGAGATGACAGATTCGATTTCAATTTTATCGTAGTCTGTTTTATTGCTCCTTGCGGCTAAATAATAATACAATTTTTCATTGATGGTCGATTCGTCAGTTTCAAAGTCATAACTTAAAAATCCTTTGTTCGCTAAAAAAATAATTAAGGATCTGGCTTGTTGTTCACTCACTCTTAAATGTCGAGCAAAGTCGGGAACGTAGATGATTCTACTATTTTTTTCAACATATTGTTTAATGGTAAATAATGGACTCACATCAGAGATTCCTTGAATTTTTTGATATCGCTCATCGGTATAAAGATTACTCGATTCTAGTACCATCTTGCTTTCACCTTTCCCGCTTAACATTTTTAATTCCATGATGGGATCATCAATCTTCCAATAAATCGCATCTACATACATGTCCATCTGATGAAATGAATTAAAAAATGGCATAGACACTCCCACACCAGAAGTCCGAATGAAACTCAGTTCTCGATCTTTACTGATATATTTCATCTCCACAGAGGGATGATAAATACTGTCTTGCTCATGATAGCAAACAAAGGATGCATTGTCAGAGCTAATACGATCGGGACGTACTACAAAACTCATCGACGACACCACTAAAAAATGTTTGTTATTTCTTTTGAATGTTAAAGACGCCTTTTGTTCTTTCGTTCCAGAACCGATCATCTTACTTCCATGTTGAGAAAATCCTCCAACATAATCAGCATCCTTCACAATTTCTTTGATTCCTAATTTTAAATCATAGGAACTGAATCTGGGATAGGTTGCTTTGTCAGGGGTTACATTGGCTAAAATTTTATCAAGTACTTTTCCTCGCAAGGGTTCCTTAAAATATTGTTTGTTGTAAAACACAGCACTATCGGTTCCCCATTCTGTACTCGTTAAATCTACGTTGACTGATAAAATATCAGCATAAGTAGTTGCAGAATTCAATCCGGCCCGCGTCCAAAATAGTTTTCCACCTTTTCCTACAAAGGATTTACTGAGCGGATAATAATAACCACTAACTCCTGAAATTACACTGCTATCCTCTTTCGCATAGCATGTCAAATCCATTTTTGGAAACTTAATTTTTGGTACCGTGTCAAATTCAAATAAAAAATCGCCCGTGCTGGCCACCCATTTGGTAGAACTGGATTCATAGAGTGTATTGGTTGCAAAAAGTCCGGCCACGTCCTCAATGTAATTACTATATCGCTTAGTACTACCCGAAATAACTTTGTCCAAACTATTATGCCAATTCAGAAACATATCTAAACTTCTTCCCGACTCGCTAAAAGCCATTAACGCGATTACATAGTTGCTAAAATCAGGATACGGTTTCATTCTCTTTTTCAACATGTCGTTGGCCGTTGCAACAATGGTGCGCATCTGCTCTCCGGTAAATTTGGGTGTCTTTATCCACATCAACTCAAATTTATCCATCAACTTCTCTGTCTCTTTCTTATTGGTAAGCTCCATATACCCTTTCAATTCTTTGAAAAATGCTTCCGGTTCCGAACTAAATGATTTCGGTGCTTGGGCTAAGGATGCGTAATTTGATAGCGTAAATAGAAGTGTAAAAAAGAGAAGTCTATGTAATTTCATTTTCTGTAGTTTATTTTTTGTATCCCGTTGTTCTGTAGAATAAATTGTAAATTTTGTTTGCAATAGCTAGCATCTAGAAGCCAACAGCTTTAAGCCAACAGCTAGAAGCCAGCAGCTAGAAGCTAAACCTCGCGCAACACCAATCATTGTCAACGGTATTCGAGATAAATTCGAAACCTAATTCAGTTGCTTTTTTGGTGATGATGGCTAAGTCTTGAAGGTAATATCCACTGGTAAGCAATTCTCCTCCTTTCGACATGGTTTCTTTATACAACGACAGATCATTCAAAATAATATTTCGATTGATATTCGCTATAAAAATATCACAGGATAAACCCTTCAGCGCATCAGCTTCACCCTCGAAGACTTCAATATTCTTACATGAATTCTTTAAGACATTGTCCACTGAATTTTCCACTGCATTGGCGTCATTGTCGATTGCAATCGCACTTTCTGCACCCAATTTCATTGCTAATACTGCAAGAATTCCTGTTCCACAACCCATATCGATGATTTTTTTCCCCTTAAAATCCATCTTCAACATCATTTCCATGACTTGGGAAGTAGTAGGATGATGGCCGGTTCCGAATGCCATTCGCGGCTGGATAATTATTTCTAAAGGATATCCGGGATTCTCAGGATGAAATTCTGCCCTAACATAAATTTTTTCACCGATTACCTCTGGTTGATAGGCCTTCTCCCATTCTTCATTCCAATTTTGCCAGGGAATTATTTTAGAAGAGTAGCTTGCCTCACAACCTAAATCAATTCCATCGTTAATAATTTGGTTGACTAATTCTTCATTGTAAACATCTGATGGAGAATAAGCCAACAATCCGAGTTCCGTTTCTGTAAACATATCAAAACCCATTTCGGCCAAATGATACGACATGTATTCTCGAAATGGATCCAAAGGACTAATTTTGATATCTAATTCAATATATTCCATTGGTATAAAATTAGATTTTTGTCAGCTAAAGATTGGTTAAACGGATGATTGTTTATTAACATGTCGAATAAAGATGAAATATTTGGAAACCGAGTGATAGACTTTCTTTTAAGTCTGGAGCCCGACTTCAAAACCCCTCGTGGAGTTGAAGTATTGAATCCGTATAAAGATGCAATTGTTCAAGGGGTTGTGAATAAATTCTATAAAAAGTATTATTCTACAAAGGAGAAACGCATCTTTCTTTTTGGAATTAATCCTGGTAGATTAGGATCAGGCATCACTGGAATTAGCTTCACCGACCCAGTAAATCTTTTGAATGATGCTAAAATCGATCATCCTTTTGTATTGAAGTCAGAGTTGAGTTCTCAATTTATTTATGAAATGTTTGAAAATTATGGAGGTATTGAAAAATTTACCCGTCACTTTTTTCTTTCTTCAGTTTGTCCGCTTGGTTTTATGATGGATGGTAAAAACTTAAATTATTATGATTCAGCACTCCTTCAAAAGCGAGTTCAGCCCTATGTTATTGCTAAAATGAACCAGCAAATTCTATTGGGCGCCCACACAGGAATTGCTATTTGCTTGGGTGAGGGACAAAACTATAAGTATTTCAAGGGTTTAAATGATCAAATGAAATGGTTTGATGAAATCATTCCTCTTCCTCACCCTCGGTTTGTGCTGCAATACAAACGTAAAGAAAAAGAAAAGTTCATAAGTAAGTATGTTTCAACACTCGATTCAGTAAAAAATCTCCTCGAAATAAGCTAGTTTTGTCTCTTCAATGAAGAACGAAAAACTCTATAAATTTGCTCACTTTTTAGCGGGCTTCGTGGTTATTTTGCATGGAATTGGTGAATTGGATTATGCACATGGATCGCCATGGTTTTTCTTCGTCGCTGGATTTCTGATGATCTTAGTTGCTGCTTTTCATCATCGCATTCAAGCAGTATTTGGAAACGGTGAAAGTATTTTGTTTTTTATTGAAGCCGCCGTTCAATTATTTATTGTTTTTCATTATTTTGAAAGAGGCAAAAAAGCATTGCCTTTCGCACATCTATTTGCAGTAGGTGTATATGTTTATGTGGGATACATTCGATTAGTAGGTAAAAAACCATTCTGGAAAAAAGGAAAATGAATAGGATTTTAATTATAAATGCAAAAGGAATTGTCCAGCATGGACGAAGTCATATTATTAGAGGTAACGACATGAAAGAGCTTCCCGTGATGGAAAACGGGTGGATCATGATTGAAGGAGATAAAATATGTGCGGTAGGACATATGGATGAGCCGTTCCATTCTCCTGTAAATGATGTGGTGGATGCCACTGGTAAATATGTTATGCCATCTTGGTGTGATTCGCATACTCATATTGTTTTTGCAGGTTCAAGGGAAAAGGAATTTGTGGATCGTATTCATGGAAAAACATACGAAGAAATTGCTCGTAATGGTGGTGGAATTTTAAACTCAGCCAAACTATTGCAAAGTACCGATGAGTCGGAGTTGTATGATGCAGCCTTTGCTCGACTCGAAGAAGTAATTCATTTTGGAACCGGCGCCATTGAAATAAAAAGTGGTTACGGACTTACGTATGAAGCAGAATTAAAAATGCTTCGTGTTATAAAAAGATTGAAAGCTTCTTCTCGATTGATCATAAAATCAACTTTTTTAGGAGCACATGCATTGCCGATTGAGTTTAAAGAAAAGAGATCAGAGTATATCGATTTACTCGTGAATAGATTAATTCCTGTAATTGCTGACGAAGGTCTGGCTGATTACAATGACGTTTTCTGTGATCGTGGATTCTTTACAGTAGAAGAAACAGATCGAATTTTAGAAGCGGGTGTAAAGCGTGGATTACGTCCGAAAATTCATGCGAATGAATTGGATTTTTCAGGTGGAATTCAAGTTGGAGTGAAACACAATGCCCTTTCGGTAGATCATCTCGAATGTACGGGCGACGAAGAAATAAATTGTTTACTCGATAGTGATACGATGCCTACATTATTGCCCAGTACTGCCTTCTTTTTGAAAATTCATTATCCACCAGCTCGTAAAATGATTGATGCTGGATTACCTGTAGCTTTAGCTTCTGATTTTAATCCGGGATCAAGTCCGAGTGGAAAAATGTCATTTGTTTGTACACTCGCTTGTTTATATTTAGGGATGAGTCCAGAGGAAGCCATTAATGCTGCGACACTCAATAGTGCTTATGCGATGGGCGTAATGGATCAAGCAGGAAGCTTTGTAAAAGGGAAGCAAGCTAATTTATTTATCACAAAGAAATTGCCTTCGCTTGCTTCATTACCTTACTCTTTTGGAAGTGATTTAATTGAATCGGTTATGTTAAATGGTGAATTTCAATAGACGATTTATACCATGGAATTAGTCGTTTACGACCATTTAAAAATCAATGAAATTACTCGACCTCGTGTTGGAGAAACCCGATTGGGCGAAAATGTAAAAACCATTCCTTGGGATCGAAAACAGAATTGGCAACAAGCACTTGCGGATATGCCTGAGCGTTATGTACTACTCGGACTTCCTGAAGACATCGGTATTCGTGCTAATTTTGGAAGAGGAGGAGCTTATTCTGCGTGGCAACCCGCACTAAGTACATTGTTGAACATTCAAAGTAATGCTCGATTTACAGGAGATGAACTTATCGTGTTAGGGCATGTTGACTTTTCTGAGGCGATGAACGAAATGAAAAATTTGGATGTTCACAATAGTGAGATGCTGCAAAGAGCTCGAGAACTTGTTTCTGAAATTGACGAAGTAGTGCATCCAATTTTAAAATCCATTTTTGATTCAGGAAAAGAAACCATCGTCATTGGTGGCGGCCATAATAATGCTTACGGATTGTTGAAAGGATTGTCTAGAGCAATGAAAGATAAAGGCCAACAAGAGATAGGATGTATCAATTGCGATGCGCATAGCGACTTCAGAAGGTTAGAAGGTAGACACAGTGGAAATGCATTTAGCTATGCGGTGCATGATGAATATTTGCAGCGATATTCAGTAATAGGATTGCATGAGATCTTCAATATTTCTCAAGTGATGGATGATTTCATCTACAACAAAAAAATGCAAGCAACTTGGTTTGAAGAGATTTTTGTGAGAGAAGAAATAACTTTTCAGGAAGCGGTGATGAAAGCAGTGCAGTTCAATAAAGGAATTCCCGTCGGACTCGAATTGGATTTCGATATCATTCAAAACATTCCTTCCAGTGCAAAAACATCAAGTGGAATTAGTACCATTCAAGCTCGACAATACGTTCATTGGGTAGCAACACATTCCGATGTAAAATATTTCCATCTCGCCGAAGCCGCGCCCATCTTGTCTCATATAAAAACCGATTTAAAAACCGGAAAACTCATTGCTTACCTGGTAAGTGATTACATCAAAGCAAGAAATCAAATACAAACATTATAATCTTTACAATAGAATTCACCCATCATGAAACAACTCATTGAATGTGTTCCTAACTTCAGCGAAGGACGAGACACTCCTTCGCCAAGGCTACTGAGTGCACGCACCATTTTTGAATTTTGTCTTTCCATATAGTTTCAAGCAACACAAATTAATCTATCGTCATTACAAACTTAAGTAACTAAAAAATTAATCATAATAAATCATGATAATCTGCGGCCCCTTTCATGTTTTATCGACCGTAGACCTTATCTTATAATGAAAATTCTATGAAACAACTAATTGAGTGCGTACCCAACTTTAGTGAAGGGAGAGACGAAAAAATTGTACAGCAAATTGCAGATGCAATTCGTTCTGTTGATCGTGTTAAACTTTTAAATGTTGATCCAGGCAAAGCTACCAATCGTACGGTGATGACACTCGTGGGAGAGCCCGATGCCGTTGTAGAAGCCGCTTTTAGAGGCATTGAGATGGCAGCACAACTCATCGACATGAGCAAGCATAAGGGCGAACATCCTCGAATGGGAGCTACTGATGTTTGTCCATTTATACCCATTGCAAATATTACCATGGAAGAGACATCTGCATGGAGTAAAAAATTAGCAGAAAGAGTAGGTAAAGAATTAAACATTCCGATTTACCTCTATGAAGAAGCACAAGCCAACAAAGAAAGAAGTAACCTATCCATCATTCGTGCAGGAGAATACGAAGGTTTTTTCAAAAAGATGAATGAGCCGCAATGGAAACCTGATTATGGTCCATCAGTATTTTCTGCGAAGACTGGCGCAACTGTCATAGGAGCCCGTGAATTTCTCATTGCTTATAATGTAAACCTCAATACAAAATCAGTAAAGCGTGCGAACAGCGTTGCTTTTGATATTCGTGAAGCGGGTAGAGTGAAGGTAGATGCAAATGGAAAAAAAGTGTTGGATGCTGCAGGGAATGAAGTGCGAATTCCTGGAACGTTGAAAGGGGTCAAAGCGATTGGATGGTATATTGATGAATATGGAATTGCGCAAGTATCCATCAACATTACTCAATTCAGAGAAACGCCTTTGCATCTTGTTTTTGAAGAGTGTTTCGAGAGTGCTTATCGTCGAGGACAAAGAGTAACTGGATCAGAATTAGTTGGACTCGTTCCACTTTCCTCGATGCTGGAAGCTGGAAAATATTTTCTCAAAAAGCAAAAGTTAAGTGCTGGTGTAAGTGATGAAGAGCTCATTCACATCGCTGTTAAATCAATGGGCTTGGATGAACTCGGACCTTTTAATCCGCAAGAACGCATTATTGAATATCAATTAGAAGCCGAACAAAAGCGACTAATTGATATGAATTTAGTAGCGTTTGCAAATGAAACAGCGAGTGAATCTCCAGCACCTGGTGGTGGATCAATTTCAGCCTACGTAGCAACGCTAGGTGTGTCATTAGGAACCATGGTTGCGAATTTAAGTGCATCCAAAAAAGGATGGGAAGACTCCTGGGAAGAATTCAGCGATTGGGCGGAGAAAGGTCAACAATTTAAGAAACAACTCATGCATTTGGTGGATGAAGATACACGTGCATTCAATATGATTTTAGAAGCTTTTAAGTTACCAAAAGGTACCGATGAGGAGAAAGCAATTCGTAAAGAAGCGGTACAAGCGGCTACCAAGTTTGCCATTGAAATTCCATTTCAAGTGATGGAGGTAACACTTCAAAGTATGCAAGTCATGAAAGCGATGGTTGAAAAGGGAAATCCGAATTCCATCACAGATGCAGGAGTAGGAGCACTCTGCGCAAGAACTGCGGTGTTGGGTGCACACATGAATGTACGTATCAATGCTTCAGGTTTCAGTGATAAAGCGTACTTGGAAAAGATACTTGCTAGAGCTATGAAAATTGAGGCGGAGGCTGTGCAAGTTGAGAAAGAAATTATAGAAAAAGTGAATGTAGCAATAGGGTAAAGGATACGAATTACGAATCGATACGAATTTACGAATTACGAATACGCTAATTCGCTAATACGCTAATTCGCTAATACGCTAATACGCGAAATGCTTGCACTGAGCTTGTCGACGGGCGAATGAACCTACCTATGCTAAAGCTTCGGCAGGCAGGCACGAAAATGCGAAAGTGCGAAATTCTTGCACTGAGTGTGTCATTGGGCGAATGAACTCGGCGGAGGCGCAGCGGTCGCGGGGGAAATCATAAAAAATCATAGCGAAGCCTCGCTACCATCTTAATAAATCTGCGTGCCATCAATCATAAATTGTACGATAATTTATTATGAATCGAATTTTTCTATGTTAGAATCGAATTTTGATGATGATCGGGTTTAACATCCCACTACTAACTTCCAATTAAAAAAACAGTGGGCAACTTATGCAACTCGGGTTTATTGTTTTTCCATTCTTTTACTTTTAATGTGCGAATCATCTCTTCTGGAGTGTTGATGGAGACCGCTAAGCAAAGTTTTGTTTCACCTCCGAGATGCTGAAGTAAGTCTGATAGTACTTGATTATTGCGATAGGGAGTTTCTATAAAAAGCTGGGTTTCTTTTCTTGTTTTGGCGGCTTCTTCCATACGCTGAATTTTCTTCATGCGCTCTGTCTTGTCGATCGTAATATATCCATGAAAGCAAAAACGTTGTCCTTCCAATCCTGAAGCCATCAAGGCAAGGAGTAGGGAAGAGGGTCCAACCAAGGGAACTACTTTCACGCCCATTCGATGTGCTTCTGCAACGACCAAGGCGCCTGGATCCGCTACACCCGGACATCCAGCCTCACTCAATACGCCCATTGATATGCCCTCCTTGAGTGGCAACATCAATTGAGCTATATTTTGATTCGAATCGTGTTTGTCGAGCACCTCGACGCTTAAATCGCTTTGTGCATAAACAATATTACATGTCTTCAGAAAAGCACGAGCCGTCTTTGAATCTTCAACAATAAAATGCTTTAAATTTCGAATAATATTAAGGGTACCTTCGGGTAAAAAATCATTTACATTTTCAGCACCGAGGGTAGATGGAATTAAATAGAGTGTAGGAAGCATGGGCAAAGATATAATTCAGAATTCAGAATTAAGAATTTATCTCCTAAAGTTATAGGGAGTAGAAGGTAAAAAGAGAAAGAGCGTGAGTGTTCGAGTGCGAATTATAAAGCAAGTGGCAGGAAAAAGTGGGGGCAGGTGGGGGTAATTCTGATCCCGAAGTCTCGGGACTGCATTCTTAATTCTGAATTGCATCAATCCTCGAGAATAAACTTCCGCGTCGATCTTCCTTCCTTCGATTCCAATTGGACTAAATACATTCCACTGGGTAAATGGCTAATGTTGATGGATTCTTTTGAAGAATTTATAATGGATGAATAAATTTTCTCTCCAAATAAATTGAAAATAGTAATGGTATTTTCAACATTACTCAATGAGGGAAATTCAATATTTAGTAGATTACTAGATGGGTTCGGATAAATTTTGAAAGTAACTTCTTTTAAAACTTCATTTACAGAAACCAATTGTGATAACGGTCTTTTCCAAACACCACCAGCAGTTGTTCCAGCAAAAAGATATAGGTTGCTTGAGGCTAATGCTTGAATGTTAAGTCCAGGCAAACCTGTATTTACATCTGTCCAAGTAGAACCATGATCATTCGACATGACAATTCCACCAACACCAGTCCCAACAAAAATGCTATTTCCAACGAGTTCAATGAGAAATGGATTTCCATTCAGCGGTAATGTTGAATTCATCAATGTCCAAGAATTTCCTCCATCTGTAGACCAATAAAAATAGCCACCAAATGCTGTAGCGTATAAATTATTTCCTTCAAATGAAATAGTTGAAATACTTGGCTGATTGATACCATTATTAGCGGTAGTCCAACTAAGTCCACCATCATGAGATACATTTAACCCCCCATTTTGCGTACATGCAAATAGGGATGTATCAAAAGCAACTACTGAATGAACAGCTGAAGAAGTTAATCCGAAACTTGATTGACTCCAACTGACACCATTATTAGAAGAACGAAACACCCCACTAAATGTCGCAACATATAATTCTGCACCAACCTTAATTATATTATTAATATTTGAAGTTGGTAGTCCAGTATTCATAGTAGTCCAATTAATTCCTCCAGTATTAGAATAATAAACTCCTGAATTATTTGTTCCTATAAAAATCTCATTTCCGTCTTTTAATATGCACCTAATTGAGGTAAGTGTGGGTAAATTACCAGTTAAAATCGCCCAAACGCTTCCATTTACATGGGTTGACGAAAAGCCTGCATCTACTGTACCTGCAAAAAGTGTAGAACCATCTATGGTCATGGAACTAATTAAACTTGCTGCCAAGCCTTCATTGGAGGGAACCCATCCCATACTCCCATTTACAAGCACACCGCTTCCAAAAGTTCCTACATACAATCCTCCATTTTGACTCACCGCCCTTACATCAAATCCACTTAAGCTAGGATGTAACATACTCCAAGTTGAACCATTGTATATAAATAGCCCTTCTTGTGTACAGGCAAAAATTGAACTTGCAAAGTTACTTACTTGGTTTACGTACATATTTGTTAATCCACTATTTATTGGACTCCACAAGAAACCATTATTAGAAGAAAAGAAAATTCCATTTACAGTAGACACATAAACATCTTGACCAATAACAGAAATCGATTGAATAAATGTATTTGTCAAACCATTATTGACAGGAGTCCAAAAACCGCCATTATTGGTTGATACATAAACACCGAAACCTTGAATTCCGGCATACAGATGAGTTCCATTTGCACTTATAGACTTTACCTGCAAACTTCCTAAACCTGTGTTTACAGAAGTCCAAGTATTTCCACTATCGCTCGACATATATACTCCCATTGAACTAACAGCAGCAAAAATATTTCCATTACTAATGGTCAAAGATGAGATAGATAAGACAGGCACTCCATTGCTGAGCAAGGACCATGATCCTCCACTATTACTCGACTTATAAAGTCCACCTCCAGTACCAATAATAATATCGTTTCCATTCAAAACCATATTCATTACAGTAAGGTTGTTTAATCCTGTGTTGACTTCGTTCCAAGTAAATCCACCGTTGAACGTATAATAAACTCCACCTCCAAAAGTTCCGACATATTGATCTGTTCCTTTATATAAAAAACAAGAAATTGCTCCGCCACCTGGACCATTTGCAGATTGCCATTGAGCCGAAACAGTAAATTGGCATAGAATAAAGACGAATAAAATGTAAATTCTTTTCATAAAATAAATTTTAGATAAATACTATTTCAATTTTCAACAATAAATTTCTTAGTTGTCCTTCCTTCTCTCGATTGCAATTGAGCTAAATACATACCATTGGGTAAATGGCTAATATTGATGGATTCTTTTGCAGATGAATTTACGCTGGATGAGTAGACGATTTCTCCAAATAAATTAAAGATGGAGATTGTGTTATCTAAATCCATTATTCCATTTATTTCAAGGTTGAGTATTCCCCTTGTAGGATTTGGATACAAGTTAAAGTTCACAGGGTTAGATATTTCTTCTGCTCCTACAAGTGGAGCTAAAGGAGTTTTCCAAACACTTTTATCCCATGTGCCTGCAAAAAGATATCCATCATTTGTGGCAATAGATCTTACTGCAGTAAATAGAGAATTTGAATACACATTACTCCAAGTATACCCAAAGTCATTGGATATTTTTACCCCGCCACTTGTTGCTACAAAAAGAAAATTATTATAACCTACCATGTCATAAGTTGCTCCAAACGATGCAGCAATGCTTGGAGTCCAACTCGCGCCATTGTCGGAAGAGGTGAATACCCCTCCACCAAAAGTTCCGGCAATTAAATATCCGTTATGCGATAAAATTTTTGAAACTACAGCTCCCGAAAATCCACTACTGGTGGGAGACCAAGAAGCTCCATTATTGCTCGATACATAAACACCATATCCATAAGTTCCGGCGAATATGCTGGTTCCATTTTTTGCCAAGGTCATCACTATTGGACTTCCCATTCCTGAATTCATCGTAGTCCAAGTAATCCCGTTATCATTAGTATGCAATATGCCGGAATTAGTTCCTACAAAAACATTTGCGCCATCTACCAATACAGTGTTTAACTTGAGGTTGTTCAATCCTGTGTTCAATGATGTCCATGATGCCCCACTGTCGTTTGATGAAAATATTCCATCTCCCCAAGTTGTTAGATACATCACAGAATCTACATATAAAACTTTTGTAATGTTACAAACGGGTAAACCGTTGTTTTGACTTGCCCAAGTATCACCATTGTCATTAGTGTAGAAAAAACCTGCTGATTCGGAACCAGCATAAAGATTAACCCCATCGGAAGCAAGAGATGATATAGCACTATTTACTAATCCAACACTTGAAGCATTCCAATTTAATCCACCATTTGCAGATGAGTAAACTCCACCGCCATCAGAACCTACAAAAAGTATAGAATTATGAATGCTTCCCGAAATAATGGAACTGTTAAACAATCCAATATTACTTGTCAACCAAGAAGCCCCGGCATTATTCGAATAAAATAAACCAGAATCATTAGTTCCTACAAATAGATCTGAGCCATTAATAAAAATTGTTCTTACTTGCAAACTAGTCAGTCCTGAATTAATTGAATTCCATTGCGCACCTCCATTATTAGAGTGAAAAACACCTCCTGTGGCACCTACAAAAACATCTTGCCCATTTAAAGCAATACAAGAGAAATTAGTACTTGAAATTCCATTATTTAACAGATTCCAACTAGCACCATTGTTAATTGATTTATAAAGTCCAACTCCATTTACACCCGCATAAATCTCAGATCCGTTTGATGCCAATGCCCACACTTCTGGATTAGCAATGCCCATATTTATTGGACTCCAAGAAACTCCATTATTGTTTGAAACAAACATTCCGCTATCATACGTCGCAGCAATAATTGAAGTTCCATCTAAAATCATTGAAGTTACATAGGTAGTAGGTATTCCATTACTAAGTTGACTCCAAGAATTACCATTGTTATTGGTGGTGAAAATTCCATTATCGGTGCCTGCAAAAATCGACGTGCCGTTTGTCAATAGAGTATAAATGCTTGTGCATAGCAAGCCTGAATTTTTTGGTGTCCAAGTAGCGCCATTATCTATCGAAAGGAAAACTCCAGCTCCATAATATCCAACTCCGCCTAAAGTTGTTGCAACAAAAAGGTTATTTCCATTGGAAGCGAAAGAAGAAATATATCCTCCTCCTGGGCCACTCGTCTGTTGCCATTGTGCTGAAATGGTGTGATGGCAAAATATTAAAATTAATAGGATGTAAAGTCTTTTCATAGAATAAAGATAGGGGATAATTCAGAATTAAGAATGCAGAATTCAGAATTATTTCAAGAAAGTGAACATTTTGTAGAGGACTGAATTATGTTTCGAGAGCTACCGCTGGGGGGAGTAGGGGGTATTCAGAATTCAGAATGTAGTTCCTAAAGCTCTCGGGAGTGGAAGGTAGAAAGAAAACGAGCGTGAGTGTTCGAGAGCGAATTGTAGAGCGTAAGTGTTCGAGAGCCAAAAGAAGAGCCAGTGTGAAAGAGAGGAAAAAGAGAGGGGCAGGGGCAAGGGTAATTAAGAATTAAGAATTCAGAATTATTTAAAGAAAGTGAAGATTTTGTAGAGAACTGAATAATGTATCGAGAGCAATCTCGGGGTGGGGCGCAGGGGGGGGTAATTCTGAATTCTGAATTCTTAATTCTGATCCCGATAGCTATCGGGACTGAATTAACCCCGGTGGAGTTCTATCAACGTAATTTCAGGCAAAATCCCCACACGTCCAGGGTAGCCTAGAAAACCAAGTCCACGGTTGACGTAAAGATGTTGCTTTCCCTCTGTGTAGAGTCCTGCCCATTCTTTGTAAATATACTGCACCGGACTCCATTTAAAATTCGGTAAATCGACACCAAACTGAAATCCGTGTGTATGACCGGCTAAGGTGAGATCAATTTTTGGGAAATCTTTG
>JBJXGU010000068.1:0-10521 GCA_046160245.1 Bacteroidia bacterium | reverse complement strand
GGAAGTCTTTCAAAGATGCCACCGAAGATCATCGAGCAAATAGCAAGTGATGTTTCAGCAGGCATTCCAACGAGCCAAGGAAGCCAATACTTACTCATCTTCTCCTTCGCCATCATATCCCAAGGATGTACAAAAATCGCAGCACCTAATTCTTGAGCGGCTTCAAACACGGGAAATAATTCCGGTGCATTTAAATTCCAATCGTTAACATGAGATCCAATTTGTACTCCGCGCAATCCCATCTTCATACAACGTTCCAATTCTTTGATAGCAAGGTCAGGTGCTTGTAATGGAATTGTTCCTAATCCGATAAATCTTTTCGGATAGGCGTGAACGATAGTAGCGATATGATCATTCAAAAACATACTTACTTCTAGTGCATCTTGCGGCTTTGCCCAATAGGAGAACATCACAGGAATGGTGCTTAGCACTTGTACGTTGATGTGGTGATGGTCGCACTCTTTCATGCGCGTGTTGGGATCCCAGCAGTTGTCTTCGATTTCACGGAAAAAACGATCGTCGATCATCATCTTCGCGCAACAGGGCTTGTGATGATCCAAAGAAATAAATCCACCATACCCAAATTTTTCTTTAAACTTCGGCAGGTTTTCTGGAATGATATGAGTGTGAATATCTATTTTTAACATTACGTCAATCTTGATGGAACACGGATTAATTATGATGTTGATGATTTTTTAAGATTTTTATATTCATCATTAAAAACTTTCCTCCGTATTTCTGGTTTCTTCCCAAAGTTAAGAAAAATTCCCACTTCAATTTCAGTGGCTTTTAGATAATTAATTAGCTGTGTTTCGTGTTCTTCACATAAACCTTCCGCTGCTTTTAATTCAACGATTACTTTGTCATCAATTAGCAAATCGGCAAAATAGAGACCCACTTGTAAATCATCATAATATACTTTGATGGGAGATTGTGTCTTTAAGATTAGTCCAGTTTTTTGAAGTTCTATGAACATAGCATTTTCATAAACTCGTTCTAGAAATCCATATCCCAGTTTGGAATATACTTTATAAAATATTTTAATTAGTTTTTCGGTAATATCTGAATGTAAGAAGTTTTTTTCGTTCATAATTTATCATAATAATCATAAAAAATCCGTGTTCCATCACAAAAGTATGATATGAACACGGATTTACTCGGTTATAAACGAATACAAGCGGTTACAAACTTCTAGAAATCGAACTGGATACCTTGCGCTAATGGAAGTTCTTTGGAGTAGTTGATGGTATTGGTTTGTCGTCTCATGTATACTTTCCAGGCATCACTTCCCGACTCACGACCACCGCCCGTGTCTTTCTCGCCACCAAACGCACCACCAATTTCTGCACCCGAAGTACCAATATTTACATTCGCTATTCCACAATCCGATCCTTCATGCGATAAGAAGGCTTCCGCCTCTTGTAAATCTCTTGTGAAGATAGAAGATGATAATCCTTGAGGTACATCGTTCTGTTGCGCTATGGCTTCTTCCATCGTTGCATATTTCATCAAGTATAAAATAGGAGCAAAGGTTTCTTCTTGCACAATATGAAAGTGATTTTTTGCTTCGATGATACAAGGAACTACATAATTTCCACTCTCAAATCCATCTCCGCTTAACACCTCTCCACCAAACAATACTTTTCCACCTTCTTTCTTAGCAGCTTCAATAGCATTGGTAAAATCTTTCACTGCACCATTATCAATCAGCGGACCTACTAATGTTTTACTGTCTAACGGGTGGCCTATACGAATATGCTCATAAGCTGCCTTCACCTTTTGCGTAAATTGGTCGTAGATGCTTTCGTGAATGATGAGTCGGCGTGTGCTGGTGCAACGTTGACCTGCAGTACCCACGGCTCCAAAAACAACGGCACGTAATGCTAAATCGAAATCTGCTTTTTCAGAAATGATGATGGCATTATTTCCACCTAACTCGAGGAGAGAACGTCCTAAACGCTCACCCACAATTTTTCCTGCTCTGCGTCCCACACGAGTAGAACCTGTCACTGAAATTAATGGGACACGTTTATCCGCTAAGAAATTATCACCTACATGTTTTGAAGAAGCAATGATTAAATTTAAAACTCCTTCGGGAACATCATTCGCAGCTAATACTCTTTGAATAATTTTATGAGTAGCTACTGCACATAATGGAACTTTTGAACTTGGTTTCCAAACTACCACATCACCACAAACCATGGCTAACATGGCATTCCAAGCCCATACAGCCACCGGAAAATTAAACGCAGAAATAACTCCTATCGTGCCGAGTGGATGATATTGTTCGTACATGCGATGACGTGAGCGTTCGCTATGCATCGTTAATCCATACAACTGACGAGACAATCCCACTGCAAAATCGCAGATATCAATCATCTCTTGTACCTCACCTAATCCTTCTTGATAAATCTTTCCCATTTCAAAGGAAACCAATCGACCCAAAGGCTCTTTATATTCACGCAATGCATCACCCATCTGTCGAACAATTTCTCCACGCTTCGGCGCCGGAATCATTCTCCATGTAGCAAAAGCTTCTTGAGATGTTTTTATAATATGTTCGTAGTCGTCAGTGGTAGCCTGTTGCACAGAAGCAATGAGTTGCCCATCAGCAGGAGAAAAAGATTCGATGATCTCTCCATTCGTTTTTGTCCATTTGGTACCAGTACTTGCACCGTAATTCATTTTGTCAATGCCTAATGCTTTTAACATTTCTTCGACCTTAAAGTCGTTGGCCGCAATCGTTTCGTTTTTCATATAATACCAATTAGAGGAATTGTTTACTCGATTATTTCTTTTGTATTATGCCGACCTACCTGCCCTGCTTTTAGTCAATGCAACTATCGCTTAGGTAGCGTCGGTAGAATTCTCAATTTGAGAGTGCAAAGATACGAAGAATGAGAAGGGTTTGCTAATGCTATAAATCTAGAATTTATTGCATTCTTAAAATACTGATAGACAGATCATTTTATTAAAAAATAGAAAGTGTTCTACCTAAAATTGATCTTATTAAATCAATGTTTTAATGGTAATATTTTTGAGCACAATGAAGAACAGGAAGTAGCTAAAAATTCGTTACGAAATTTATTTTATTTACTCACCGTGATGAACACTACGAATCACATTTACTTTTAGTTTGCGTTTGTAATCTTCTTGCAACCATTTTACATAGCTTTCTGAAGTTTTACTCAAGCATCTTGTAAAACAACGAATACGATATTCAATTTCTTCTTGAAGCAAATCAGATAACGCTAATGCTCCGTCTACATCCTTGCTATTTTCGACGCACATGCGCACATGTTGAAGTAAGGATTTCTCAACGACAATACGAGGACGTTGGTTAGTATTAATAGCTTGCCGATGTTCGAATTCAATGTCCATGGAGATATCTTCAGAATTGCGAAAATGTTCTCGTAACTCTTCAGGCATAATGTACTTGTAATTTCTTTCGATGAGTTCGTCATTCGGAATACTCTCCAAGTACATTTCTGGATTTTGGAAGATGGAATTCCAATCGACAGGCTCATCCCATAAACCAAAACGATTTAAATTATTTCCCAAATCAATCACCATAAAATCGCTTTTATTGGGCAGGACACGGGAGCCACGACCAATCATCTGAAAATACAAAGTAAGTGATTTGGTGGCGCGATTCAAAATGATACACTCCACAGTAGGCTCATCAAAACCCGTTGTTAGGATACTCACCGACGTTAGTATGGCATCCGGCTTTTCTTTAAACCACTGCAATATTTCTCTTCTTTCCTTAGTAGAATGGGTGTGATCAAGGTGTTTTATCTCAAATCCTGCCTCCTGAAAAGTAGCGTAAACATATTGTGAAGTAGCAATTCCATTATTAAAAATCAAAGTTTTTTTGCCCACGCATTTCTCTCGATACGCGCTCAACAATTTATCTTGCATCGCATGATTATTGTATAGTCGTTCGGATGAACTTACCGTATAATCACCACTTCGCCCTACTTTCAATGAATTTAATCCCACGTGATAATGATACGTAGTGGCCTTTGCTAAAAATCCCGAGCCAATTAATTTAGAAATGGATTCACCTACGATGAGCTCATCGTAATTATCCTTCATGCGAATATTTACATTTGAACTTAGTGGCGTTGCGGTTACTCCGAGCACTACACCCTTCTCATAAAATCGAAATAATTTTCCGAAAGAATTATAATGCGCTTCATCGACAATCATCAATCCGATCGAATCCAAATTCAAAATTTTATCTCTCAATCGGTTGTTTAATGTTTCAACCATCGACACATAGCACATATAATCATTAGGAACAGGCAACTCTTTCACCGCACTATTGATGACCATATTATTCACACCAAATTCTTGCAACATTTTTGCTGTTTGCGCACAAAGTTCAAGTCGATGCGTGAGGATTAAAACCTTTTTACCTGTCGCTTCAATATAACGGCGAGCGATCTCCGAAAAGATGACCGTTTTTCCTCCACCTGTTGGAAGCTGATACAACAAATTGTATCGAACAGGATGATCTTTCAGACGAAACAAAATGTCTTCAATGGCTTTATGCTGATAATCATAAAGCTGCTTACCAATCAACTGCTCCTGTACTTCAATACTGCTATCTGTCTTCATTCGGCTATTTGGAATTTGCAAAGATAGGTAGGATGAAGGGATATCATTGACTATAATTTCTGATTGTTTAAACTCGCCAAAGGGGGGAAATTATTGTAAAGCATATGTAATTTTTTCCATGATTTCACACCTCTATTATTGACTTTTAACACAATATCAAGTTAAATTGGGCAATATTTGACCCTTTTACACCTAAATTTTGATACTTTCTAGTTCAAAATGCTAATTTACCCATTGAGCGTTTGCTTATTCTGCTTGAAATGAATTACCTTTATTTGTTCAATAAATTTTTAAACTTTTACGTAGAATGTTACCAGTGAAAAGGAATTTATTTCAGCTATTGATTTTGATTATGCTTTTTGCATCTCAAGATGTAAAATCACAATTGAGCAGTTGCGTCAATGCTGATTTTGAGATGAACAGCTTTGCGAATTGGACGGGGACTTCCGGTTTTTGTTGTCCCATTAATTCAATTACTCCAGGAATTGTTGCAGGCCGTCATACCATCATGACAGGGCCCGGAACGGATCCTAATACAAATGGAGCTATTACTGTTGTTGCCCCCGGTGGACAATCTTCAGCTCGCCTGGGTAACGATGATGTAGGCTCAGAAGCAGAACAATTAAGTTATCAGATTGCAGTGGATGCAACCAATGCATTATTTATTTATCGATATGCCGTGGTGTTGGAAGATCCCAGTCATACTCTGGCAGAGCAACCACGATTTGAAATAAGAGTATACGATCAAAATGGTTTACCTGTAGTATGTGGCGACTATAATGTAGTAGCCTCCTCTGGAATTCCCGGATTCGTATCAATTGTGAATTCATCGGGCAGTACGGTACATTATAAAGATTGGACAACAGTGGGAATTAATTTGTCCCCGTATATTGGACAAAATGTAACGATTGAATTTTCTACCGGCGATTGTGCGCTAGGCGGACATTATGGTTACGCTTATGTAGATTGTTATTGTAGTCCATTAATTATTTTGAGTGATTTATGTGCAGGAGCTAATTCCACGATTCTTACTGCTCCCATCGGTTTTGAATCATACGCTTGGAGTACTGGCGAAACCACGCAGTCGATTACAATTAATAATGTGGTAATAGGAACGCAATATCAATGCACCATGACTTCTGTTACTGGATGTACGATTACATTAACTACCATTCTTACCCCTACTATTTTAGCTCCGCATTTTGGACAAATTACAAATTGTCAAAATCAAACTCGCTTTCAGGATTCATCCTTGGTCACAGTAGGCACTCCCATCAATGTATGGAAATGGGATTTTGGAGATGGGCAAACTTCCAATGTGCAACATCCTACTCACAATTATACAGCCCCCGGAAATTATAATGTTTCTTTAACTGTTACGAATATGGGCGGTTGTGCCGATACGGTGGATTATAATATTACCACGATTCCGATCCCTCTGGTAGATTTTAATTCTCCGCCCGTTTGTCCGAATGATGTATCTAGTTTTTTTGATGCCAGCGGAAGTTCCAATGGCCCTCTTGTGAAATGGAATTGGAATTTTGGGGATGGTGCAACCGATACCCTACCAAATCCGATGCATACATACAGCTTACCTGGAACTTATCCAGTAACTTTAATTATTACTGATTCATTAGGATGCAAGGACACGCTGATTAAAAATGTTTCTACATTGCCTGGCCCTGTGAGTGATTTTAGTTATCTCTCCGCATGTGTAAGTAGTCAAATTAATTTTACGGATGTTTCCTCTGTTGTGGGCACCACGATTTCTGATTGGGAATGGAACTTCGGTGATGCGAGTCCGTTAGTAACTGGAATTTCTAACCCCAATCATTTTTATCCCGGACCCGGAACATACAATACATCGCTTATTGTTACCACCGCAAATGGTTGTAAGGATACGATTGTAGAACCGGTAGATGTACAGTCAGTGCCAATTGCAGGTTTTAACAATGCCCTAGTTTGTGCGAATCAATACACTCAATTTACGGATGCATCCGTTACAAATGTTGGAACCATTATCGGTTGGCAATGGAGTTTTGGTGATGGAAGTCAAGCGGCCCTCACACAAAATCCAACGCATACTTTTCCTCCCGGAAATTATAATGTTCAATTAGTAGTTACAGGATCTAATGGCTGTACGGACACCCATATTCAAAATATAAATGTTTTAGATGGCCCCGTTGCGAACTTTAGTTCTACTCCTGTTTGTCCTGGTAGTTCCTCTACTTTTAGTGATTTATCATTGAGTGGAACTGGAACAATCAATTCGTGGGAATGGAATTTTGGAGATGGTTCTCCACTTACCAATGTAGTCAATCCACAACATACTTTTACAGGTGCCGGATCGTATGCTGTATCATTAGTAGTAGAAAGCACTAACGGTTGTGCAGATACGACAACGATATCAATTGCTACAAATCCTATACCTAATGCTGATTATTTTATTCCAACTGGCTGTGTTAATGCTCCCTTATTTTTTCCTAACCAAAGTAACATCACTATAGGAGGAATTGCTTCTTATGAATGGAATTTCGATGATGGCTCTCCTTTGAGTACGCAATCAAGTCCTACTCATCTTTTTTCTGCTGCCGGATCGTACTTTGTTTCCTTAGTCGCTATTAGTAATTTGGGCTGTAGAGATTCAATTGTACATGAAGTGATCGTAGTAGATTTACCACAAGCCAATTTTTCTGTGAGCGATATTTGTCTCGGTGATTCTGCCATTTTCACAGATATCAGTTTTAATAATCAAGGTAGTATTTTAGATTGGCAATGGAATTACGGAGATGGGTCGCTCGTCACGTTTGGTATTCCACAAACTAATCATAGTTATGCTGCCATCGGCCCATATTCTCCTAGTTTGATTGTGATGAACAGTGCAGGATGTTTTGATACGATTCAAAAAACAATTGTTGTGAAAGAATTGCCCATTCCCTCTTTTAGCACGACGGGGCCTTACTGTGTGGGTTCTTATTTTTCATTAGCAAATACTTCAACATTAAATGGCGGAGCTATTCAAAGCCAGCAGTGGACTAATTCAATTTTCGGAATGTACACCAGCCCAAATCCACAAGTTGTTTTTTCGCAAGCTGGAAACCATCTGATTAATTTGGTAGTTACTGGTACCAATGGATGTGTTGATTCTACAAATAGAAACGTGTTCGTGAATAATTTGCCAACTGCCGATATGACTTTGCAAAATGTTTGTGAACTCGACAATTCTCTTTTTCTGGATCAAAGTGTGTCGGGCGTTCCAATTTCTACTTGGACTTGGACATTCGGAGATGGAGATTCTTCATTCATAAAAAATCCAATTCATACTTATGCAAGTGATGGTACGTATGCTGTGACGCATCAGGTTGTTGATGCAAATGGATGTAAGAAGGATACGGCTATGAACATCGTAATTTTCCCTAAGCCTTTCCCTCAATTTACCACAAACAATGAATGTGTAGGTATTTCCTTTTCGTTTCTCAATACTTCTACGATTCCCAATGGATATTTTATCTCCAATTCATCATGGAATTTCGGTGATGGATCACCGTTAGATACCAATTTTCATCCCAATCATATCTATCAAACTTCCGGAAATTATTTAGTCACCTACGTCGCTGCAAGTGACAGAGGATGTAGAGATACCATAGCCGATTCTATTATTGTGTATCCGTTACCGAATGTGAGCTTCATTTCAGATACAGTTTGTGAAGGAAATTTATCATCGTTGTTCAATACTTCTACCATAGTGAAAGGAAATATTGTAGGATATAATTGGAATTTCGGTGATCAATCCACATCAACTCAAACGAATCCCAGTCATATTTATCCTACGGGTGGAAATCATCCTACCACATTGGTAGCGACAAGTGATCAGGGTTGTATCGATTCACTCACAAGAAACGTACGAGTTTGGTGGCTTCCACAGCCGTTATTGCAAGCTGATATTGTAGAAGGATGTGAACCACTCCCGGTTTTCTTTTTGGATTTATCAACTTCTCAAGATGGATCCATTGTGAATTGGAATTGGGATTTAGGAAATGGTGATACTAGTTCATTGGAACATCCAAGCACTATTTACGAGGAGGATGGATTGTATGATGTTCGTCTGAATGTTATTTCTTCCCTTGGGTGCATCAATGACACTACGTATTCAGATTATGTTTTAGTACATCCTTTACCGATAGCTTCATTTCGTTATGATCCGAGTGAACCGAGTGTTTTTATTCCGTTAGTTTATTTCTATGATCAAAGTGCATTAGCTACTGTCTGGCATTGGAATTTTGGTGATACTACCTATTCTTCAGTACAAGATCCTACACATAAATATAAGAATCCGGGTATCTATCCTGTTCAGCTAATTGTTGAAAGTGAATTTGGTTGTTTGGATACAGCTTGGGATGTAATCGAGATTAAAAAAGATTATGCTATTTGGATTCCGAGTGCGTTTACTCCTAATGGCGATGGTTATAACGAAACCTTCATGGTGAAAGGATTTGGGTTTAGCCAATTTACAATGCAAATCTTTAATCGTTGGGGCGCACTAATCTTTACAAGCAATGAAGTCATTAAAGGATGGGATGGCACCTATCAAGGAGAGGATGCCCAGCAAGAAGTATACGTGTATAAAATAGATATGAAAGATGATCTAGGGAATCCGCATACGTACACAGGTCGAGTTACTATAATACGATAATTCTACTTTCAGAGTTTTAAAAAAGTTCGATCGACCATCGATACTGATAATTTTCATGTGCGTTTAAACAATGTATTCCTTCTTTCCCGGCAATTTCTCCACTTGCATTTACGCTATTTGCAATTCCTTGCCAAGGCTCAATGCATAAAAAGTCAGCACCCTTCGCAGCCCACAAACCTAAGTACGAACAAGAATTAACTGTTACGGATAAACCATGCTGATGCTTGTTAGTTCGTAAGTGTATTTGTTTGGAATTTATTTTTTTGAAGACTAAAGCATCGTTTGAAAATAATTCTTTGGTGAGCTGAACTTTCTGAGAATTAAAAAATGAAATAGGCTTCGTGTCAATCAATCCATCTTTTAAAGGCCAACGTCCCGATTGTTCTTCCTGATCAAACTCTAAATAATAATCATCATAGTTATCTCGTAGATCAAGAGGTACACGAAAAGCAGGATGCGCACCTACCGAAAAATACATTTTTTCGTTTCCAGCATTTGTCACCGAATAAGTAATAAATATTTCAGATTCGATTAATTGATAGTGGATATCGAAATGAAAATTGAATGGATAATTTTTTTGTGTCATTTCATCATCCGACAAACGAAAAACGATATGAGTATCATTTTGCTCAATCACTGAAAATATTTTTTCTCTCGCAAACCCATGTCGTGGTAAGCTGTATTTTTTTTGCTGATGAATGTATTCATTATTCTTTAATTGCCCCACAATAGGAAACAATACAGGAGAATGTTTCGCCCAAGCTTCTCCCGCCTGCCATAAATATTGCAAACGATGTTGCTTATGATACAAGCTGCAAAGCTCTGCCCCTAATGGCAACACCGCAATTTTTACTTTTTCGTTCTCTAAAAACACTTTTTTATTTTCCATTCCTAAGTAAATTATGGTACCAATTATATTTTCTGATTGGCCCTACCTATGCTAAAGCTTCGGCAGGCAGGCACTGATTTTTTATGATTGATTGTTTTAGCATATAGTTTCAAAAGTAGAACACGGATGACACAGATAAACCATCCTTAGCTTTAGCATTGGATGGTAAATACGATTAGCGCGGATTTAATTCGCAAATCTGAGTATTCGTGAATTAGCGAATTCGTATTATTCGTAATTCGTACATTCGTATCGATTCGTAATTCGTAACCTACAATTTTATACAAATATTCTTTTCCTCTGTAAAGAAATTCAA
>JBJXGU010000067.1:0-3272 GCA_046160245.1 Bacteroidia bacterium | reverse complement strand
GTCCTTTTGATGTGCCTCCTCCGTAGCTTACCGTAGCTTCCCAAGGAACAGGAATTAAAACGATAGAAGATTCCTCGGATGTAAATGGAAGTCCGAAAACATTTGCTGATGCTAAGGCTGGACCATTCTGATCAAAATTTCGGATTTTTTCTGCTTTGCTCTTTGCGGCACTTAAACTTAATTTCTTCACGTCGGTTTAGATATGCTGCAAAGATAGATCAACCAACGGAAATCAAAAAACAGGCTATATTACTTGCTCCGTGGGAGTGAAAAAGTAAACCGTGTTCCTTTCCCCGGCTCACTATCCACTTGAACACCTTCTCCTAAGGCTTCTAAAATATGCTTTACAATAGCTAATCCCAATCCGGTACCGCCTTGATCACGAGACCGGCTTTTATCAACACGATAAAAACGTTCGAATAAGCGAGGTAGATGCACCTTCTCAATTCCAATACCATTATCTTCCACATCCACGATCACTTTATCATCTGATTCTGTGAGTCGAACTTTCGTCACACCATCTTTTACACCATATTTTATAGAATTAACAATAAAGTTCACTAAAATTTGCCGAACCATATCCTTATCGGAATACACATAAAACGGTTTATCTTCAGATGTTTCTAATTTTATAGCCACACCTCTCTCCTTTGATTGCAACTCTACTGACTCAATAATATCCTTAGATAAATCATTCAAATCGAAGGTGCGCAATTCAACAATTAACTCGCCTGATTCTAAGCGTGAAATACTTTCAAGATCATCCACCATACTAATTAATCGGTCGATGCCCTTGCTGGCTTTATTGAGGTAGTGAATGTTTACATCAGCATCTTCAATACCTCCATCCAACAAAGTGTGAATGTAACCTTGCACGGAAAAGACAGGTGTTTTTAATTCATGTGAAACATTACTTAAAAATTCTCTGCGATAAATTTCAACTTGCTTGAGGTGATCAATCTCTTCCTTCGACTCATCACTCCATTCATAGAGTACTTTATTAATTTCATTCGAAACGTTTACTTTATTCTCATCAATAGGACGAATCACATCCTTCGGGTTTCTAATCTTCAAAATCTGCTTATAAATTTGCATCAAATTATCTTGAATGTATCTTTTCTGCAATTGCTTAAGCAAAGCATAAGTAATTAAGAACATCACGATGAAAGAAGCGATAAAAAAATTAAATGATAGGTTCATCTTAAAATAAGATGCCAATAAAACATCCATTACAACCAATAGCGCTGACAAAAAGCCGGCAACAAGAATCGTGAATAGTTGAGGAGATACATTTTTCATTTGAGACGTACGAAAGTACTAAAAACTATCCTTACTGCCTAAAAAAGATAGATTTTTACTCGGTATTAACCTATGCAGTACAAAAAACAGATGAATCGAAACTCAATCTAAATATCGAATTTATAACCAATCCCTTTGATAGTTTTAATGACATCATCTCCTAATTTCTCACGAATTTTTCGGATGTGCACATCAATCGTTCGATCGCCTACAACAATTTCAGAACCCCACACTCTTGAAAGAATATCTTCTCGTGTAAAAACTCTTCCTGGCTTCGAAGTAAGCAACGATAATAATTCAAATTCCTTTCTCGGGAAAGAGATAGGCTCATCATTCTTATAAACCAAGTAGCTATCGCGATCAATTCGCATATTACCAATTTGTACAGCGGGAGTTTCTTGGTTAAAACTCGTTCTTCTCAAAAGTGCTTTAATTCTAGAAGTTAAAATTCGTGGTTTAATCGGTTTAGAGATGTAATCATCTGCACCGACATCAAATCCTGCAAGCTGAGAATACTCTTCATTTCGTGCTGTTAAAAATGCAATAAGAATATGTTCTAACTCCTTTGATTCACGGATTCGTCTACAAGCTTCAATACCGTCCATTTCCGGCATCATAATATCCAAAATAATTAATTGTGGAATTTCTCGCTTTGCAATCTCAACGGCCTCTGCTCCATTTTTCGCTAAAAGTACAATGTAACCCTCCTTCTTAAGATTATACTCCATGAACTCCAAAATGTCTGGTTCATCATCAACAAGAAGAATTTTAATCGATTCGTTTGTCATATTTCTATATTGATGCAAAGAAAGAATGTCAATATTAACAAATTATTAAGACGCAGTTAAGTATATGCAGTATTTAATAATGCAATGCAACAATGTTAACCCTTTTTTCGGCTATAAAAAAACTGATTTTCCAGTATTTTTAAATTAAACTAACAAGTCGACTTAACCTTAAGTTAAAACTAACTTAATCTTTAGTTTTTACTTAATAATGACTTTTGCAATGGAACTAAAAGAATATGAAAAATTTAATTATTACGATTGCAATCGTTTGTCTTTCTGCTATTTGCGGAAATTCGATCAGTGCTCAAACGGGATCTATTTCCGGGACGCTCACTGATAAAATTAATTCAGAAACCTTAATTGGTGCAACGGTAACCCTAGAAGGCACTTCTTTAGGAGCCGTTACTGATATTGATGGCAAATATACCATCGATAAAATAACAGAAGGTATCTATATTGTTAAGATATCCTTTATTGGTTATGATCCCATCACAGAACCTAATGTTCATGTTAAGGCAGGATCGAAAACGATTCTCGATTTAAAATTAAGTACTAATGCTAAGGTTCTGAAAGGTGCTGATGTAATGTCGACTCGAATCACCAATACCGAAAATGCTGTATTGGCTGACATGCGTTCATCTTCACAAATTGTGAATGGAATTTCGAGTCAGCAAATTTCTAAAACTCAAGATCGAAATGCTTCGGAAGTTATTCGTCGCTTACCTGGTGTTAGTATTATGGATGATCGATTCATTGTAATTAGAGGTTTAAGTGAACGATACAATACTGTATTATTGAATGGAGCTATGGCTCCCAGTTCGGAAACAGACAAAAAAGCATTTTCATTTGATATTATTCCAAGCTCTATGTTAGAGCGTGTGATGATATACAAAACGGGAGCTCCAGAGTTACCGGGTGAATTTGCAGGGGGGATTGTAAAAATCTACACTAAAAATATTCCTGACGAAGATTTCATTTCTGCTGGAATGAGTATTGGAATCAGAAGCAATACAACATTCAAAACTTTCAATCGTGCTTCTTTAAGCAAAACCGATTGGTTGGGCATGGACAATGGAAGCAGGGATTTACCTGCTGAATTCTCTGAAAACGTTGCAGGCTTAACGATTGCAGAGCAGGTTGCGCTTGCTAAACTTTTGCCGAACACGTGGATCGCGAAAGAAAAAT
>JBJXGU010000066.1:0-5122 GCA_046160245.1 Bacteroidia bacterium | reverse complement strand
TAAAAGGGAAAAGAGAAGGTCTTTATCAACAATTTAATGAAGTGGGCAAAGTGATTTTTGAGATGCAGTATAAGGCAGATAAGGAGAATGGTCAGGTAAAAATTTATTATAGTAATGGCAACTTGCGTGAAACAGGTGTTTATAAAAATGGAGTGAAGGAAGGTCCTTGGATGGAGTACGATTTGGAGAGTAAAGTCATTAAAAAGGAAGTATATAAGAAGGGGTTTTTGCAGAGTCCTTCAAAGTAAATTTGTTGATAAATTTGGATTTCCTTGGTTTTTCATTCCGTTTTATTTAATATTTTTCAAAGGAATTAAATAATACCTGAAGTCTTATGGAGAAGAAGTTTGAACAGAATGATACTGTATCATTGAACAATGAAGGGAATATCAGTAAGCAATATTTAATTACTGGTTTTGAATTGGATTTAAGTTCCCTCATTCTTCATATCGATCAGGCGCATATTGAAATGTTGAATCTAATGGGATTTGCTGATGTGCCAGAAAGTATGCATCTTCTGGAGTACGTGGAGCGTTTTATTCATCCGGAAGAGAAAGAGAGAATTCAAAAACGTATTGCTTATGCCAGCGAACGTCGTGACGATCCGGAGTATTATGATCGCATGGAAGTTCAACTCTTGGATAAAGCGGGTAATGTTTGTAGTTGTATCATCAATACATGGAGTTTGAGACCCGGAGTAATTAAAGGGGTAGGTCAAAATATTACCGACCTGAAAAAAGTAAAGGAAATCATAACGGATCAAACGGCATCGTTGAATTCAGTAATTGAAAGTACAGATGATATTATTTTCATTGTGAAATGCAGTGGTGAATTAGTCGTATATAATAATAATTTTAATGCGATGATGAAGGATTTTTTCAATGTAGAGATTTACATTGGCATGAACATTCTTTCCGCTCTTCCAGATTCAATTAGTGAGCCATGGACCACTTTAATTCAAAATGGATTTCTTGGAAATAAACAAAATTCAGAGCTGTCAATTCTAAGAGAAGATACATTCCATTTTGAAATTTCTGCGAACCCGATTATTGTGAATGAAGAAGTGAAGACAGTTTCTTTTTTTATTAAGGATGTAACAGAGAAGTGGAGAATGAGTACTTGGGAATCGGTAGAAAATAAGGTTTTTGAGCAGCTGAGTCGAAATGGAGATATGAAAACTGTTTTCGATATTTTGCTGACAGGAGTAAAGCGTACTTGTCCTGCAATGCATGGCTTTGTGACTAAAAAGAAAGAGACCGAAATGGAATTAGTGTGGGTGAGTCACCCTTCGATCTCTGACAACTTTATTAGTAAACTTCCATTAATTCCGATTGGACCACTCAATGGATCTTGTGGTTTGGCCGCTTATTCTATGCAACCTGTTTATATTTCAAATATTCGTGAATTCGAATGTTGGGAATCCTATCGTGATATTACCTTGCTTCAAGGCTTTCAAGCTTGTCATTCATTTCCAATTTTAAGTAAGGATGGAATGGTGTTGGGTACTATGGGTGCTTTTTTTAAAGAGATCCATGAATTATCTGATTTTGAAATTTCATTGCTTAAAAGAGCAGTGAATGTATCGAGTGTAATTCTTGAGAAATATTTAATTGAAAATGAAGTGTACATCAAAAGCAAGCAACTGGAGGAACTTGGATATTCTATTCCCGGTGTGATGTACATTGTTAAAATGGATAAAGAGGGGAATCGGAAGTTTGATTTTGTCAGCGAAAGAATCGGTGAATTTATGAAAGTTTCCAAGCAAACAGCATTGGATTCATATTCAAGTATTGTTTCTAGTCTTACAGATGAAGACAAGATATTATTTCAGGAGAAGTTAAAAATTTCTCTTGAAACCAAGCAGCCTCTAAATATTGAATTTCGATTGCGTCCTGAAGTGAATCCAGAATTTCATTGTTTTAACATGCAATCCGTTCATCGATTTAATGAGGATGGAACAGTGGTAACTTATGGTTCAATCTATGATATTACAAGCCAAAAGAAAGTCGAGATAGAGTTGAAGTTGCAACAGGAGGAAATGAAATCCTTGATTAAATGCTTGGATGATGTAGTGTATGTGTTGGATGAGAACGATGTTTTTTTGGATGTGTTTGCGGAGGATGAAACTTTGTTGTTTAAGGAAAGAAAAAACATCGTCGGTAAAAAGTTTGCCGATATTTTGGATCCTACTATTTGTGATTTATATTTAAATGCTAAAATTGAGTTACTGGAAAAACAAGAATCTGAAAAGTTTCAGTATGCTTACGTAAGAAATGGTGAAGTAGTTAATTTTTGTTCTCGATTAATTCAAGTGAATAGTTCTTCCCAAATCATATTTACTGCTAGGAATTTTACTGCCGATTTAAAAGCCATTGAAATTAATAAAAAGTTAAATAAAATTATTGATGAAGCTTCGGATTATGCTCGGTTTGGATCCTTTGAGTATAATTTAAAGACTCAGGAAGTTTTTTTTGCGAAAAGTATCTTTGATATGTTGGGTTGGGATCAAACGATCACTCCAAATGAATTGTTTGTTAAGTGTACGAATGAGATCCATCCTGATGATTCAGATTTGTATAATTTAAAATTAAGTGAAGCTATTTCAAATAACAGTAGTTTTGAGGTTGATTATAGATTCAAGCATGCTAACGGTCAGTATGTTTGGTTTCAATCCAAGAATAAAATTGAAAAAGAAAGTGAAGGAGTTCCTTTCATTTTTCAAGGGATTAAGTTAGATATAACAAAAAGGAAATCCTATGAATTGTTTATGCAGCAAAAAAATAGTTTGCACGAAGCAATTTCATTGCTTTCTCAGGAGCTTTTTACCGATTCAGCTATAATAAGTACCGTTGAAAAAATTCTGCCAAAAATCGGTGCCGCTACCGAAGTAAATCGAGTTTATATATTTAAAAATCAACCTGTCGGTGAAGATGGTGTTTTGCGATTTACTCGAATATTAGAATGGAATGATGGCCTCTTTCCAGCACAAATTGATAATGATTTGATGATAAATTGTTCATATGAAGAAATCGGATTGGGGCGTTGGGTGGATGTCTTGAGTAAAGGTGATTCTATTATTAGTAGTATTTCAGAATTTCCGCAAGCAGAACAGGAGATTTTAAAGGCTCAAAATGTTGTTACTATGGCTGTGGTTCCTATTTTTTTAGATAATGAATGGCGGGGTTTTTTGGGATTAGATGAATGTAAAGGACCTCGAAAATGGGACAGTGGAGTAGTGGAGCTTATTGAAAGTATTTCTCGACTCATAGGATTAGCTTTAAAACGTAAGCAAGAGCATACCAGTTTATCTGAAAATAAAGCCAAATACAAGGCTGCTTTTGAAACAATGAGTGAAGCCATCATTATTACGGATCGGGAGGGTATGCATATTAATTCAAATGAGGCCGCAAAAAAATTAATGGGCTTCCAAGATGGTCAAAAAGTGGGAGTTTGCTCGGTTTTAAAGCAAAACGGAAATATGCTGATTCACCCAGACGGAAGTGAATTTACAGAAGACGAATATCCCATCAATAGAGTGTCTCAGAAGAATGAAATTGTAAGGAATGTGGTGATGGGTGTGAAAACCATAACCAATGAGATGAATTGGATTTCTGTTAATGCTTCTCCACTGTATGATGTAGATAGTTCGCTTACCGGATTGATGCTGGTGATTTCTGATGTGGGCGATAAAATACAATTGGCTGAAAAACTAAATATGAGCCAATCTCAACAACAGAAATTAGAGGAAAAAATTCCACACGATATCGCGAACAGTTTGGATTTAGTCTCACAAATGATGCAATTGCAAAAGCAATTTATTACAGATGAAAATGCACAACTTGTTTTAGATGACAGCACCGACCGAATTCAAACCCTTAAACAGTTACATCTTTATTCAACAAAGGAAAATGGAACGGAGGTTTTAAAAACAGAATCTTTCTTTAATACAACGGTTAAAAAGATGATGGAAGTGGGAAATGATAAAGGCATTTCTTTAAATGTGAGTTTGAATGTCTCCGATATTTTATTACCTATGAATAAAGCATTGCCTTTCTGTTTAATGGTGAATGAGATTTTGTCAAACAATATTCGACATGCATTCTCCGGAAAATTGACCGGCGATATTTCAGTTACATTCAAAAAGCAAGGCGATTACTTTATTCTTGAAGTAAGTGATAACGGTAGAGGATTACCGAAAAACTTTGATTGGGAAAAGTCAAACACTTTCGGATTCCGATTAATTAAAAAATTGCTTATTCAACTAAAAGGTGCCGCCACCATTACTAGTGATAAAGGTTGTAAAATCATGGTAACATTCCCAAGTTAATACAAGGAGAGGTGGGAGAGCGTGCGAAGATGTATGTGTGAGTTTCTTTCCTTGTCATTGCATTAGCCTTTGCGAGAAAAATAGCGAAAAGAAAACTTTGCGACCTACAAGAAACAATGCATCCGAGAAACTTTGCGACTTTGCGCCTTAGCGAGAAACCTTAGCGACGAATTGGGCGAAGAATAAAGACAAATTATCGCGAAGCCTCGCAACCAAAATCTAACAACTAACAACCAATCGCGAAGCATCACGACCAATAACTAACAACAACCAAAACTCAAACTACGGACTCAACCGCTTTAATGCCGGGGACAGCTTTGATGAGGGATTGTTCAATTCCCGCTTTTAAAGTCATGGCACTCATAGAACACGAGCTGCAGGCACCTTCTAATCGTACTCTCACAACTAAGTCATCCGTGAGTTCAACAAAACTTACATTTCCATTGTCTGCTTCTAAATAAGGACGCAGTTGAGCAAGCGTATCTTCTATTCGTAAAATGAGGTCACTTTTATTTGCGTTCATTAGTTGCTGGCTTGCGTTTGTAAGGGTTTTGTTGGTGCCTGTTTGGCATTTCGTATCGCCACTTGTTGCGCTACGTTACCCGCTAAAGTTAAGAATGCTAATGCAGCTGGGTGTTGCATATCGTTTACAATGGGAGTACCCATATCTCCACCTTCGCAAATGCTTTGTACAAGTGGAATCTCGCCTAAAAATGGTACATTTAATTCTTCAGCTAATAACTTACAGCCACCATTTCCGAAAATGTAATATTTGTTATCGGGTAATTCTTTAGG
>JBJXGU010000065.1:0-3660 GCA_046160245.1 Bacteroidia bacterium | reverse complement strand
GCCATAAAATTGGATTTTATCCAATTTTATGGCGGGCGGGCTTATCAATATCATACTTAATTTTTTTCCTAGGCGTAATCTGTTCAATTTTATTGACTAGAAAAATTCCATTGTTTACGAGGAAAACTAGTTGAATTTTTATCGAAATGTATTATTTAAGCCTGACGCTAATGCGATAGCTATCAGGAACGTTGACCGAAGAAGACGTATAATAGAAAGTAAAAATTCTTGCAGCTTGCAGCCTAAACTTAAAACCGGAGCATTATCACCAGGCAACTACAAAAACTCTTTTGTCTAATCTCCCATCTCCCAACTCCGATCTCCGACCTCTACACCTCAAACTTCATTAAAAACAATCTCTTCTTCGTCACTGCAGGTACAATAAAAGTATTTTCATCGACTTGCTTTCCCGCCCTTGGTAAAATGGAAATGCTATCACTCTTTTTACTAATTTTTTTACTCTTCATTTCTCCTTTCGGATCAATAGAGTTTCCAGTGATCTCATTACTTCTGCCAATATCATTATTGTAAACGATGGTTAATTCTTCGGGTGTTAAGATGGTATTAAAGGAGGAATATAAACCCTCATCGTCCATCGAGGTTTGCTCTTTTCTTATCAACTGACTCCAATGAATACTTCCATCTGCATTCACGGAAAGTGTGAGTATGTTGTCAAAATGAAATTCAATTCTTCGATTAAATGTTTGCGTGAAGTAATCGTAAAAATTGTATTCGCTGAGATAAGCTGCTTCTGCAATGATGATCGCGCCTCCATCATTTCTAGGAATAACATTTCGAATAGGATAACTTATTAAGCTAGCTCCCGTACCCGTATTTCTTTGTCCAATGAATTTTAACTGGGCTTCATTGTTTAATTTACCACTATTAATTTTTAATTCATTACCACCATTTAACCCGAGTGTTGCATAGAGCAAACTAGCTCCTGCGAAGGAAGTTTGGTCAGAATAGAATCCAGTGATAATCGCTTGGTTGTTGATTTTGTCAATGACCAACGCCGCTTCGTTCATGTATTGGTCTACTCGATTGAAATCATATTCTTTCATTTTGTTTTCCAACTTATTTACATGGAAAATTTTATATTGACGCAGTCTGTTTTTCTTGCTTTCAGAAATATCTTTTGTAAAAGCAAGAAATAATAAGTCTTCCGAATTACTTATAGCAAATTCACTTAACTCAGCATTTTTTGCTGAATAATTAATTTCCGATTTAAATTGATAAGAAACCAAGAACGAATCGTTCACACAAGCATAATGAATTTGGATGTTTCCATTTCCTGATTCTTCCATCGCAACACCTAAAAATCGGCGATTGGGTGAAATTACCAAACGAGGTTTAGAGAGGTCAGATGATTTTGGAATCGTGCTTGAATATATTTTTAAACCATTGACTTCAGTTTCGCCTTTTGAATTTAAAACACTCATGAAAAGTTGAATCTCCCCACTCGAACGCGATTGTAAACTAGAAACGATTACGGGTTTTTCGTTGAAGAATCCTATGCTTTCTAATGAGCCTCCCGAAGGAATTGCGTCAATGGTTTTTCTCCACTTAGGTTGTAAGTTATAACCAAAATAGCTGAGTTCATATTTTCTTGATTTCAACCCAAAACGATCTCTACTGGTTTCTAATGATAGGTTGCTCATTAAAACATAAACTCCCTCTTCATCTTGTCCGATTACTTTCGCATAGTCGAATCCATTGTTGTCAATGTTGTCAGCAGAAATTTGAACAGACTGCGCCCAACTTTGGTAAGAAGAACTTAAAAAAATTAAAAGAAGGAAATATTTTAATAATGGTTTCATATTCATTTTTAAGAATGCTCAACTAAAAACGGATTGTTTATTTTTTCAAATTCAATGCTGGTTTCTGGACCATGTCCTGGATATACAATTGTTTTTCCAGGCAATATAAATAGTTTTTCTTTTATGCTTCGTAGTAATGTATCTGTATCACCTCCTGGTAAGTCGGTTCGACCTATACTCTGTGAAAATAATACATCTCCGCCAATTAAGGTATCACTTTCTTTGTGCCAAAAACAAATACTTCCCGGACTATGTCCCGGAGCATGGATCATTTCAAGTTGGCAATTTCCGAATTTTATAAGAGAACCTTCTTTTAAATTGGTGATTGGAGTAGGAGAAGCTTCCATAAAAATACCATAAACTTGTCCGTATTGCAAGCAAGCTGCCAGTAATTTTTCTTCTAATTCGTGAATCTGTGGTTGAAGATGAAAGGCTTCTCCTACAAACTTATTTCCCAATACATGATCAATATGACAATGGGTATTAAGTAAATGAACAGGCTTTAGCTTTTGTGTTTTTATAAAATTGAAAAGTTCTTCCTTTTCTTCTGGCTCATAACAACCTGGATCAATAATGGCACATTCCAATGATTCATCATATAAAACATACGTGTTTTCTTGAAATGGATTAAATGTGAATCGTGCAATTTGCATCATGATACGGTATTCTTTTTTGGTTTGTAAGCAGATTTCGAAAGTATAGATTGCGCATCTTTTTCCATAAATAATTGTAATAAATTGGTGTTTGGATGTTCTTGCATATAGGAGCGAATAATATGCCATCCAATGAATGCGCCAAGTCGTGAAGGCGACTCTTTTGGAAATCCATTGGTGCTATTTCCATCGTGAATATACTTCAAATAAACTTTGGGATTGATGTTGTACAGTAAATCTTGTTCAATGAAAAATGACCAAACTTGTTCCTCATGTTCATTCGCCCATTTGAGTTGTTCAGGTGAATATCCTAATTTAATGGTATCATGCGTTTCAGGGGAGAGAACATCCATAGCATATAAAATTTTACCTTGAAAAAGCATTTGTGCTAAACAATTTTTTTGTGTACTATCATCCAAAAATTCACTGTCCAGCCAACCTTTCATCATATCATTTACCATGTATTCCGGTTCAAGTTTTTTCATCATATACATCGGCAACTGAAGACTTGGATAGTATTTATAATCTTGCCCTAAATAAAAATGTAATCCTACTCCTAACATACTATCCATGGTCATGATGTTACTGCTAAAGGGAGAAATGTAAGTCATGATGGTAGGGATTTTCTTTCCAGGGAATGCAATTTTGTAGCGTTCAAATGCTAACGTCAATTCTTTTTCTAACCATTCAAGATCACCAAACTCTTTATCACAGTCAGAAAAGATTTCATGAATGTACTGGTCTTTTAAATATTGATTTAGACTAACCGCAATTTCTACATCTAAAGGTTTGCGTTTGCTTGGAGGAATGATAGAGGCCAATTGAACACACCATAATTCAAAAAAATCACCATATTTTCCGCGTAACTCCCTGATTTTGGCAGTGTCGATGGTTTGATCCTTTGTCGATAATTCATCTTCGAATCGAAGAATTTTTAAAGTCGAGATTTCTTCTGTAATCTCAATAGGCTCAGGTCGTTTTTCATCTTTTCCCTTTTGTCCACATCCATAAGTCAATAACATCAATGGGAAAATATAGAAACCTAGTTTGATTTTGTTTATCATTGTACTACTAATCTAAAGGTTATGCGCAAACTTATATTAATTTTAATTATTGGCTTATTTCTTCCCGTCTTAACGAAGGCACAAGATCAGAAATTTCACTTCGGTTTTAAAATCACACCCAGT
>JBJXGU010000064.1:0-9886 GCA_046160245.1 Bacteroidia bacterium | reverse complement strand
AGTGTCTCCAAAGAAGTTTAAATGCCAGAGTAGTGTTTGGGATGTAGTTGCAAAATACAATCTACCACCTACCATAAAACTACTGTCAGAAAGTTCGCGAAGTATAGTACCATAAGTATCCATATTTCTCGGATATATACGTTGAAATGTAGTTTGCTGACTAAAAAGATTAGCGCAAACCAAGAGTAAAGTTCCAGTTAAAAAAACTATTGTTTTCATCGGTTTCAATAGTTATTAAAAATGATTCGCACTAAATTATCCTCATTTGTTAAAATATAACTTCCTTTTGGCAATGCTAATACTTGGCTATAATTTAATTTACCAAATTCTTGTCCTAAATAGGAGTAAACAAAATAATTTTCAGTGGGTTTTAAGTATGTCGAAATAGGTGTAGATTGAGAAGTACTTTCTACACCAATTTGCAAATTGGTATTTGCATAGCGAGCCGAAAAACAATCGTAATTGGAATAGATATTTGGAGTTTGATCTTGTAATCTTAAAGTGTCTAAAGTTGCTAGTCCATATTTAAAGAAGGCATAGCCTTCTATTTTTAATGTTGCGTTCCAATTTGTGTTTAGATTAGGAATAGTAATTTGATAGTAATCAGGCAACTGATCCCTAAAAATATTCTGTACTTCTTTCAAATAATGTTGTTGAGGGGTCCAAGTTCCTGTTCCTTGTAACCACCTTCCTAAATAGATAGTAGAATCATTATAACTCAAAGAATCCTCTGCCGAAAACATGGGCCAAATATTACTCATGGTGGTATTATTCCCAAAATGATAGATGCGCTCGGAAAGCTCCGCAAAATCACCCCAGCCGGTCATGAAACGAGTGGGTTCATTTTGAGTAACCCACTTTGTTAAATCAGGAATATAGAAAAATAAATAAACTCTGCTGAAAGTACTATCCGCAAAATCAACTATAATATTTTCGTCTTCACCATTGAGCCCGGTACTAGGATTACTATCGATATCTCGATCCATCCTTCCTAAAATAGTGCTAATCGTATTAATTAAATTGGATGAATTGGCTTTTATCGATTTCATTTTTCTGCCTATTGCCCGATAATGTTGCCAGCCTTGGTAAAGGTTAGGATAGAACCCAGAATTGTTGTTATTAGGATCGCCATATCGATCCCGCCAAAATTCGTAGTCGAGGCAGAGCTCGTTGATACGAGATGTAGTTGGATGACTTTGATTGTAACTTGCTATTAAATCTATTAACTCCATGTTTTTAGTGGTGTCGGCCACATCTTCATCGTCTTCGTCTCTTATCACCACTGAGATGTCAACTATATCAGACGAACCTCGAATGCGTGTGATGAGGCTTGCTAAGCTGTCTCTTAAAACCGCACCGTTTACATTCGGATCCTTGTTTACATTCCCTACATCTTCAAAGAAAATATGGCTAGGGTCACCCAACATTAAATTGGTGATTTTGTTGTGTTGGAGTATGACACTAGCGAATCGGCAGATGCACCTGTAGCATCCGTAAGTATTTTTGGTAGATTCGGATAACATGTGTTTTGTGAAGGGCACCATAAATTATTTATTTGTAATCCACGTGGATACCAAATGGGACAAGGAATTTGATAGGCCACTAGTTGGACACTGCTGAGCTCTGCTCCGCTCATGAACACTGTACTTGCAAGGACAACTGATCCATCGTCTGGTCTAGCTGTAATGGAGACTCCTTTGCCTGTTCCGTCCAATTGAATGATTCCAGAAGACAGCGTATCACCCCAACTGCTCATTTGAACTACCCATGGCATGGATATATTTTCCTCGTCAGTGATGGTGCCGGTAAGCATGAATTCCCCATCATCCAATAGAACAATTTGATTAAACTCCTCGTTGTTTCGAGAGCCAAAATGACGGTCCCAAATTACATCACCACTCAAGTCAAGCTTTATTATATGTGCATCGTAGTAATTTGAGCTATCTATGTAACTTTTTCCGCAAAGTAAATAACCGTTGGAAAGAACTTTAATATCAAAAATTGATTCACTACCCTCGCCAGTAATTTGTTTTTGCCAAACGATTCCTCCTTCAGAGTCTAATTCGACTATGATCGATTGTAAACTATCATTCGTACTAACAAAAATACCACTAGTTATATATCCTCCCTCGAGCATTGGCTCTACTGCCATACCTTGGGTGATGCCCAATTCTCCAAGAGATGTATAAGATTCATTCCAAACCAATTCTCCGTATTCATCAAATTTTACTAGTAATAGTGTTGGATCGTTTTGTGACATCTTAAAACCAGAAGCTATGTACCCATCATCCACCTCGCGTATACGACAAGCCCCTTCATCGCCTTCCGTCCCATAGGTTTCTTGCCAAATTAAATCACCATTATCTTCAACCCTTAAGATGAAAATATCGATGCCACCACTTCCATAAGAGGCCGTACTTCCTCCAACCAAAAAACCTCCTGTGGAGAGAGGGACTACTGATTGCCCTTCCTCATTTTCCTCACCGCCAAACAAGACTGACCAAACTTCTTCACCACTTTCGTCAAATCGAGCCAATAAAATGTCGCTTTGTTCTTCTACAGTATTGTAAACGGTACCAACCATAATTACATCACCATCGACGAGTATTTTAATCTCTCCCGATGTGTAGGACAATTCGTCATTGGAAAGAATTTGTTGCCAGTTGAGTTGAACTTCTTGGGCAATAGCTTTTGATAATGTAGAGAGAGTTGACACTACAACCATCATTACTAAAACTAGATTTTTCATTGGTATATATTTTAAAATTATATTAAAATGGAAGAAAAGGTAGATCAAATGTAATAAAAATTTGGCATTATTAAAAGATTGTTTGATGGATGGATTGTTCTAAATATGGGAAAAGGGATATTTTAAAATATACGAATTTATAATTTTATTCAAACTCCATTAAAAAAGCCTCCCCGTAGCAATAGCTACAAGGAGGCGATCCGCATTCCGGTCAACGCGGATTATTGCTGAATTGAAAATCGCGAATTAATTTGTTCTTCAGCAGTTTTTATACGGATCAAATACATTCCGGACTCCAAAGCAGATAGGTCGAAGCGCATTTGTGATACGCCTGAGGGATGTTCCTGTACTCTGCTTTGGATCAGTTGTCCTTGAATGCTTAAGATCTCAATTGAAAAAGACGTGGATTTTACTAATTCAAATTTTATATCGATAACTCCTTGAGAAGGGTTAGGGAAGAGACTAAATGAAGAAGAAAGAATGGATTCTTCTATACCTGAAGCTAACCGTAAGGCATATACGCTATCACAGATCGTGATGGAGTTTCCATTATTATCATACGCTGTTATACATACCGTATACCATCCTGTTGCATTGTACTGATGCGTGAAAGGACCTGTTCCAGAACCCGTAGTACTATCTCCAAAATGCCATACATACTGCCAACCCGCACATGTATTTCCGATAAAGAAATAAACATTTCCATTTCCAAAAGTAGTATCAGGAACAGCATACAACTGAGGGATGCAATTTACACCTGATCCAATCACTATTGAATCACAATAAGAATCCTGACAGTTACTTCCTAAGATGGTTAAACATACGAGATAAGTACCAGGGCTTGCATAAACATGCGAAGGTGATGTTGAAGTAGAACTCGTGCCGTCACCAAACGACCAAATACTATTGGTAAATGACCCTTGAGATTGATTTATAAAACTAACTGCTCCTGTTACCGTATCTACTGAATAAGTGAAGTAAGCTTGACATCCTGCAGCGTTGGGAACATAAATGGAATCGCACCATGTATCAGAACAGTTATTCAAACTATCGATCACTGTTAGGCAGACGTTGTACCATCCACTCGAAGAATAATAATGATTAGGATACATAGCATTACTCACAAATCCATCTCCAAAATTCCAGTGATAATAATAGTTCGGATTACTTATTGGGAAAAAGAAATAAGTACCAAGACTATCGAAATATTGAAATTGTGCATCGCAATTTCCATTCGGTCCTGGAATGTAAACTTGCTGACAAGTGGAATCAAAGCAGCCGTTAGCAACTGTAATGTATAAGCATGCTGTATAAAAACCCGATGTAGGGAATGTATGCGTTACGGTTTGACCTGTTGCAGTGGTTCCATCAGAAAAGAACCATGCCCAGGCTGTCACATTTCCTCCCGTTGCACTTCCGGTAAACGTTCCGGTATAATTCGAAACCTGTGCAGAAATAATAGCATTGCATTGTGTGAAGGGTGGAACTTGTACAACACTACAAACCGTATCAATACAGCCATTCGATGTTTGAATAATTAAACATACTGTATAAAATCCGGCTGCACTATAAGCATGAGCAGGATTGCTTCCCGCTCCCATAGTGCCATCACCAAATGTCCAGGAATAATTAACAATATTCCCTATTCCATTATTGTAACCATTGAAATAAACCGTTCCATTTAACTCTTGATAGCTGAACCCGGCTACGCAACCCGACGAGGGAAGATTTGAAACTGAATCACAAAACGTATCAAAGCAATTATTAGCAGAATCAATCAATGTTAAACATGCTAAATAGGTTCCTTGTGGATTATATTGATGTACCGGATAAATCTGAGTTGAGGAACTACCATCTCCGAAACTCCAGTTATAAGAATAGGAAGGATTGTAAGTAGTAGGTAAAAACCAAGTAAATCCGGCACTGTCCACTGTTGTAAACGAAGCATCACAATTTCCAGTTCCTTGATAGGCGACGGTTTGACAATACGTATCGAAACATGAAGTAGCACTATCGCCCACTGTTAAGCAAACTGTATACACTCCGGGTTGAGAAAATTGATGCCATGGGCTTATGATTGTTGAACTCGTACCATCACCAAAATTCCAATATACTTGAGTATACGGTCCTGCTGAATTATTTAAAAACTGAATGAGGTTACCTTGATAAGTGGTGGTGAAACTCGCCTGACATATTGCGGTCGAATTAATATACAACGTATCGCAGAATGTAGATTGACAACCATTGATACTATCCCATACGGTTAAACAAACTCCATAAATTCCGGGTGCATAAGTATGTGTTACATTGGATGTACTTGCAGTAGTACCATCACCTAAGTACCAGGTGAGTGCTGAATAATTTCCAGTGCTTGTATTTACAAATGAAATAGTATTGGATCCGCTTTGTTGATTAAAAACAAAATTCGCCTGGCATTGAGCAGATGCCGATTGATTCATGATAAATAAAAAGAAGGCAATAATTAAGGTAAGCTTTTTCATTGGTACTGGTGGTTGGGGTTGAACTATGAATCAAAAGTACTTTTTGACTTCCGAAGGCAAAAGTTGATTTTCACAAATTATTACGCATTCAATGGCGGTGAATCGAGTCCAATAACCCTAATAAAGATCATCAGATAACCCCGCTAATTTCAATAAATAAGGTATAATATGGAGTTAAATGTGCATTCTTACCCAGTTTCCATAGTCAATGATGACCCCATCTCCTTCATAATTCTTACGTGTCCAATCGGAAAATGCCCTCATTTTATCCATCAATTTAACATCCTTCTTGACTTCGGCTACATTCAGCATTCGTTTTAGGATCTCGAGGATTTCCCTTTCTGCGTAATGATCTTCGTCGGCGATGAGTTTTTTGTATTCCTTATTGAGACGATTCATTTTATACTCGAGTACGTCCATTTGTTGCAACTCATATCGATTGAGTAATTCTCCGATCGAAATTTTCAAACGCAAGGAGGCATCTGCGCTCTTAAATCCATCTAACATAGAAAGCTTTCCAAAATGTTTAATGGCCACTTTATAATTCGTTTGGTCGAAATGCAAAACGGCCAAATTCAAATACACAAACCATAAATAATAAGCATTCGATTTAATACGCGACTGATCCTTTAAATCTTCCAGAATGGTGATGGCTTGAATGGGATCTAAAACCGAATAGTTTATTACGAGTGCATTGTAATAAAAGAAAAAATATTTATCGAAAAGCAATTGATTAAACTCATCCATCGCTACTTTCAACTTCTCTGCCCAAAGTAAACTTTGTTTCAACTTATCCGTCTTGAACAGGGTATTCACGATATACGTCAACATCTGTAGCTTCGTATCGTGATTGGAGCGGTTAAAAAGTTCGTCTTTCTCAAATTCTTTAAAGGTAGAAAGAAGGTATTGTTCGAGTGGTTTATACTCGTGACGTTGTAACAAAACCTGACTAACGGCACGGTAGATACGAAAACGAAGCTGAGGACTATTTTTTAAGTCACGATCCTTGATAAAATCGTCAGTCGTTTTCTTTAACAGATCAAGGAATGGATTGCGATCGGGTGCAAAATTTTGCGTTGTTTTCAATCGATACGTTACTACAGCCAACAAATCATCAATGGCTCGAATGTCTTCTAATCGTTGACGGTTTTCTTTTCTTTTATCGATGAACTTCTGAGGATCTACCTGTAATGACTCATGCGAAAGACGAATGTATTCTCCAAAAACAATGTCCAACAATTCATAATTCTCGATTGACTCTGCGCTACGTTCACAACGGCGTAAATAATAACGCGCCTCTTCCAATAAATTTTTGCTGAAAAAAAACTTATACAAAGCCAACATATGGCATGCGTGAACGAAAGCATCATCTTCATAATGCAACACCGACAACGATTTATTCAAATCACTCAGCAATCGATTTTTTAAACGATACCAAGCATTCTTTGAGTCGGAGGGATAAAGTTTTTGCATAAAGGCTTCTTCTTTGTCCTCATCGTTCTTCCTTAAGAAGTCGAAAAGTTGGATATCTTTCCGTTCAAACGATTGTTGGGTACGACTGGCAAAGAGCTTAAAGTACCTTACTTGCTCCTTATTGAGAGACTTTACTAAACGGGGGAGATGGTCCATTCCTATGCGTTTTGAACGCGTAAGATATAAAAAAAATATGTTTTCCAGTACCAAGTCGGTTCCGTAGCTTTGATTTAATAAATAATCTGAATCCCAAGAAATGCTACGCATCCTCAAGACTTGTTTCTTTTTACTCCTTCTAAATGCAGGAGTTGTCTCAGGACAGGCGCATTTGCGGGTTAATACGATTAGCAATTGGCCCGATACAGTATATGATGGTCAAATATTACCGCTTAGTGCTACTGTAGAAAACATTGGTACTGCAGCTTATACTGGTCCTTTGCAGATCATTTTACGTACGGATAGCAACATTTTCTCCTATATCTATTATAATCAGACCACCATATTTACAATTAATCCGGGTGCTACGCTGACCTTCTCGCCTCCCGGGGGATATTTATTTGATGGTTCTGTTTTCCGACCGGGAAACAATGTAGTAGTGGTATGGCCACATAGCTCTCAAGCTTTGACCGTGGATACGGCCACCTTTACAACTTTCTTCATAAACACTCAGTCGGTGGGCATAGATGACCCTACAAAAATCCCCGGTTTGAATATTTATCCCAATCCTGCGAATGAATTTGTTCAAATATGGAGTCCGGAAATACGGCTTGAAAGCGTAAGAATTATTAACGGTTTGGGGCAGGTAATCAGGCATGAGGATGTGGGCTCCACGTTAAAAATGACCATTGATTTAGCCGATTTACCTTCCGGATTATATCTTTTGGATATTATCGGTAGCGGGATACATCGATCCACCGTTCGCTTAATGAAACAAGATTAGCTTTTCTGATTAGAATAGTAAGATTAGACTTTTCCGCTTTGTCCATAAAGCCGTAGCAATCCCACACAGAGATAGGTTACGGCTTTATTTTATTCCCTATTAATAGGGGTTTAAAGAAATATTACGAATAATCATTCCATTTCTTTTATCAACTTTTTACTTTTACCCCATAACTCTAAATCAAAAAAACGTGAAGCCTAAATTTATAAATTTTATCTTATTACTATCTGTATTAATTCCATGTATGGCAACGGCACAATGGTCGGCTGCAACATTACAGTCTCCACGAACTTTCTTAGCCGCAGGTTCCGCCAATAACAAAGCAATCATTGCCGGAGGAATTGGGCTCATTAGTATTCCTCCGGGGGCATCCGATATCTACAACGCGACTACAAATACTTGGGCGGGAAATACTCTTTCCTTTGGCAGAACCTGGTTAAGCGGTGCTGGTGCCGGTGATAAAATTGCCTTTGCCGGTGGATCGAATGATTGGATTTTAGCTGTATACGATGCAGTGGATATATATAATACAACTACTTCACAATGGTCTACATCCAACCTTACTGCTGCCCGTTATAAATTAGCAGCAGCCGGAACAAATAATCGAATCATTTTTGCGGGTGGTGTGGATGATGGACAAGGAATTGTTTCTAATAAAGCGGAGATTTTAAATACCGTTACTTCCACTTGGTTTTCTTCCACAATTTCGGTAGCGCGTTTTAACTTATGCGGAGCCGGAATAGATTCGATCGCCATTTTTGCGGGTGGAGAAGATCTTTCAGGTAATGTTAAAAACACAGTGGATATATTAAATACAAATACTTATACATGGACAACCGCTACTTTATCACAAGCTCGGAAAAATAGCGCTGCGTGTGCTGCAGGTGGTAAAATATTTATTGCGGGCGGTATTGATTCATTAGGACAAGCAAGTAAGCGCGTAGACATTTACAACTTGAGCACAGGAACATGGACTATTGATTCACTGTCACAAGCTAGAGCCTTTTTAAGTGCAGCAGGAGTAGGAACAAGAGCAATATTTGCAGGTGGATCGGATGCAAACACGAATGTATCTTATAAGCGAGTAGATATTTATAATACCGCTACTGGAACATGGACTATAGATTCATTAGCAACTGCTAGAGCTTTTGCTGCTGCCACTTCGGTAAACAATAAATTTATTATTGGCGGTGGAACCACTTTACCGTTCAACATTTTAAGTAGTATCGAAATATACACTGTTAGCTCGGTAGGATTAGAAGAAAGCGATATTAATTCGGATGAAATTACGGTCTATCCTAACCCTGCACAAGATTTAATATCATTTGAAATTAAGTCGAATGAAAAAAATAATTTCATTGAGATCTACAATTCACTAGGACAAATTCAATGGAGTCAATCAGCAAAACAAGGGATGAATAGTGTTACCATTACTTCATGGCCGCGTGGGATTTATATTTTGAGAAGTGGAAATAGGCAACAGCGATTCGTTAAGAATTAGATGTTGGTCGCGAGACTTCGCGATTAGTTGTTGGTTGTTGTGTTGTTAGATTTTAGATTTTTTGTCGGTAAAACTTCGCGCTAGCCTCCCTGCGGAGGGCTTCTCGCCTTTGCGTCCTTTGCAAGAAAATTTAGCGAGGAGAAATTGGCAATGAAAGAAGCATTACTCGTCTGCGAATAAGTTATTGCAAGCATACTGTTCAAGCCTCTCCCTTGCCCTCTCCAGGGGAGAGGGAATTAAATAATTACAATAATCAGATAAAATTTGGAATTAATCATAGAAATCTTTGCGAGAAAATTTGTCGTAGCGCAGCCTTTGCGTCTCCGCGCCTTTGCGAGAAAAATTAGCGTAGAGAAATCTTTCGAAGAGAAAAACATTATTCGAATGCGATTAAATTATTGCAAACCTATTGTTCAAGCCTCTCCCTAGCCCTCTCCAAGGGAGAGGGAATTAAGTAATTATTTTTAGTTGATAAAATTTGGAATTAAACATAGAAATCTTTACAAGAAAATTTGTCGTAGCGCAGCCTTTGCGTTTCCTGGATTAAGAAAAAAATTGACTTATTTTTCTTCGTAAATATTAAATACTTTCTTAACGACAGTCACAATTGTAGTAGCTAATAATGCGCCACTAAACGCTAACATAATATCTTTTTGTGCATCCCAAACATCGCCTTGTGTTCCGAGGTAAGCATCACCCTGTGCTTTGAAAAACACATCGGC
>JBJXGU010000063.1:0-7289 GCA_046160245.1 Bacteroidia bacterium | reverse complement strand
CGAAGAAGTTTATGTTATGATCAAGCAGCACTAAATACTCGTAAGGAAAACAAGCCCAAAAACAGTGTCATGGCGCTTGCAGCAGAAATGGGAATTGAAATCTTATCGGAAGAGGATTATCGGTACTTACAAAAATTTGGACCCTTCGATACAAAAACATCCAGCTGGTTAAAAACTCCAGCTGACATTAGGAAACTTGGAGGAGCTATTTTTGGAGACTACCGCTATGGAACTATCTTCGTGTATCACAACGGGGCAGAATCGTATTATGCTGCAAGGGGTTTTCGTGGATTATTGCGGGTTTAAATAATTTGAATTTATGCGAAATAAAATTATTATTCTATTAATCCTTCTCCCTTCATTTTCCTTCGGGCAATATGGATATGGTTTTTTAAAAGAGTATTTTTTCGGGAGACAAAATAGTGCAAGAGCCGAAGCCATGGGTAAAAGCTATGCCTCTATAGATGGGGATTTGACAACTGCTTATTTTAATCCAGCCGGTGTTGCCACTATCCAAGGTTTAGAAATGAGTGGATCACATGCTTCACCTTATTACCTACTGGAAAAAGCAAAGTACAATTTTGTAGGCGTAGGCTATAAAATCAAAGATTATTTAACCTTTGGACTTAACAGGAGAAATTTTGACTATGGAGAAGGTCTCTTCACAAACAATACTGGCAATATAATAAATCAGCGTAAATCTTTTATATCAAATTACTGTTTGACAATAGCTTCTCAACCCATCAAAAATATTTTCATTGGGTTAAACTCAAATTATCACTATTGGCAAATCGCGGACATTGAAACGAATACTTTTTACTGGGATCTTGGTGTCATCAAGAAATTTAATCTTTCTCAAAAAGAAACGAGGCAACAATCCGTAAATGTAGGAACAAGTCTGTTAAATATAAACGGAGCTAAAGTAGTATTCAAGGAATTTGGAAATACAAATAAGAGTCCTTTACCAATCATCCTCCGAATTGGAGCAAACTATCAAATCAATTTTCAGGAAAAAATTATCATTGACACTTTAAATACACTCACCTTTTTACTTCAAGGTGAATACCAAGACGTAGTAAACAGCAAATATGAATCAGCAATACGATCTGGAGTTGAAATTATGTTATTAGAAATTTTATCGATTCGCGCTGGGTACTACAAAGAATATGGATACGACAATGGTATTCCCTCTGTAAATTATGATCAAATCAGTGCATTTACCTATGGCTTTGGAATACAAGTTCCATTGTATAAGTTAACAAAAATTCCATTAAATATAAACCTTGATTACACTTCATTGCCGCAACAACCTTATTCGAACTATAATTACAATCTAGACAATTTTACGACTTTTAATGTGCGCTTAAATTGGCTAATAAAAAATAAAACACCATGAGCTGGGAAATAGAAAACAATTATTTACAAAAGAATTTCAAATTTAAGAATTTCGTTTTGGCAGTCGACTTTATTAATAATATCGTACCTCTTGCCGAAGGGATGAATCATCATCCTGATCTTTTATTGCATAGTTATAACCAAGTCCTGGTAAAAACGAGAACGCATGATGTTGGGAAGATTACAGAAAAGGATTATGAGCTTTCGAAAAAAATAGATTTGATTTGATATCAAAAAAAATTTCTTACATAGGCGCTGAGGCTACGCTATGATAAATTTTTCGCAAAGGCGCTAAGGCTGCGCGATGCTAAATTTTCTCGCAAAGGCGCAGAGCCGCTAAGGCTGCGCGATGCTAAATTTGATCGACAAGGTAAAATTCGAAAAATTTCTCACGCTATAAGGAATTGATTTTTATAGCATGGGGCTATAAATATTTCCAACTAATTTGAATATTTATTAATGAACTCACTTTGCGCCTTTGCGCCTTTGCGAGCCATTTTTGTGATTTCAAATTTGGATAGAATTTAGTAGTTAAAGAAAAAAAGGTGGTCATAGCTGACCACCTTTTCATTAACTATTTGTTTTAATAATCTTCTATTTCACTAAATCAAATCGATCAAGATTCATCACCTTCGCCCAAGCTGCAACAAAATCTTTTATGAATTTTTCTTTGGAATCTGAGCAAGCGTACACTTCTGCTAAAGCTCGCAATTCTGAGTTGGAACCGAAAATAAGATCTGCACGCGTACCTGTCCATTTTACTTTTCCAGTCTTACGATCGCGACCTTCGAAAACATCTTGCGCATCGCTTGTCGAATTCCAGGTTGTATTTAAATCGAGCAAGTTTAGGAAGAAGTCATTCGTTAATGTTTCAGGATTATGAGTGAAGACACCGTGTTCCGATTGATCGAAGTTGGTATTCAACACTCGCATTCCCCCTAACAAGACCGTCATTTCGGGTGCAGAAAGTGTCATCAATTGTGCTTTATCAATCAACATTTCTTCTGCGGAAGAAAGGTGTAGAGGATTATAATAATTTCTAAATCCATCCGCTCCTGGTTCCAATACTGCAAACGACTCTACATCGGTATGCTCTTGCGTAGTGTCAGCACGACCGAGCGTAAAAGGTACATTCACATTGTGCCCTGCCTTCTTCGCTGCTTGTTCAACACCAACACATCCTGCTATAACGATAACATCCGCCAAGGAAACCATTTTCCCTCCAGACAACTCCTTATTAAATGACGATTGAATTCCTTCTAATGCTTTCAACACTTTATCCAATTGAGTGGGATTATTCACTTTCCAATTATTTTGTGGGGCAAGACGTATACGCGCACCGTTAGCTCCTCCACGTTTATCGGAACCACGAAAAGTAGATGCCGAAGCCCATGCGGTAGATACCAATTGGGAAACGGTCAATCCACTTTCCACTATTTTCGATTTTAATGCAGTGACATCATTATCATCAATTAATTTATGCGTCACGGCCGGAATAGGATCTTGCCATATCAACACTTCCTTGGGTACTTCCTCTCCTAAATATAGAGAGATGGGACCCATATCGCGATGCGTTAATTTGTACCAAGCTCTTGCAAATGCATCTGCGAACTGATCTGGATTTTCAAAAAATCGTCTTGAAATTTTTTCATAAGCAGGATCCATGCGTAGTGACAAATCTGTTGTCAGCATAAATGGAGCATGCTTTTTACTTGGATTATGCGCATCTGGAACTGTTCCGGCACCTGCATCGCCTTTCGGTGTCCACTGTTGTGCTCCTGCAGGGCTTTTAGTTAACTCCCATTCAAAACCAAAAAGATTTTCGAAAAAATTATTACTCCACTTCGTTGGTGTGGTGGTCCAGGTACCTTCGAGTCCACTGGTAATGGTATTCTCTCCATGACCTGTATTGTATGAATTTTTCCAACCGAATCCTTGCTCTTCAATTGCAGCAGCAGCAGGTTCTACACCTACATACTTGCCGGGATCTGCTGCACCGTGTGCCTTTCCGAAAGAATGTCCACCTGCGATTAATGCTACGGTCTCCTCGTCATTCATGGCCATGCGACCAAATGTTTCGCGAATATCGCGAGCTGCCAATAACGGATCCGGATTACCGTTAGGTCCTTCAGGATTTACGTAGATGAGTCCCATTTGTACTGCGGCAAGTGGGTTTTCCAATTCACGATCGCCTTTGTAGCGTTTATCATCTAACCACTTTCCTTCTGATCCCCAATAAATATCTTCAGGTGACTCCCAAATATCTACACGTCCACCTGCGAAACCAAAAGTTTTAAAGCCCATCGATTCCAAAGCGCAATTACCGGCAAGAATCATTAAGTCTGCCCACGAAATTTTCTTACCATATTTTTGTTTGATGGGCCATAGCAGTAATCGAGCTTTATCGAGGTTTCCATTGTCGGGCCAGCTGTTGAGTGGAGCAAATCTTTGCGCTCCTATTCCTCCACCTCCACGGCCATCAGAGATGCGATAGGTGCCGGCGCTATGCCATGCCATACGAATAAAAAACGGACCGTAGTGACCGAAGTCGGCAGGCCACCAATCTTGAGAAGTAGTCATCATATCAAAAATATCTTTCTTCACCGCTTTCAAATCGAGACTCAAAAATTCTTTTGCATAATCAAAAGTTTCGTCCATCGGATTCGATGGTGATGCGTGCTGACGCAGGATATTTAACTTTAGTTGGTTAGGCCACCAGTCGCGGTTTCTAGTGCCGGATCCAGCACTTTTTGTCATCGCCCCTCCATTAAAAGGGCATTTACTTTCTGTATTCACGATCTATTATTTTTATTTAGTTTATAATTTTTAAAGATAAACAATTTTTGAATCGAAGGGTTTTTGATAAATATCATTCAAAAATAAAATTTCCTCTTTCTAATTAAATGTATCGGTAATTCAATGAAATAGAATTTTGAAAGACTAAAATTATACCTCTTTTCAGTGAATTTTTTTTTAACAATACCAAGTTATTGATAAGATCTCCTGTTAAACTTAACCTACAAAAGTTCAAATAAAAAGTGACCATCTCTAAATAATGCTATCTTTATTCCACGAATTCCAATTCTGAAAGTGAAAAAAGAAAAGCCCTTAGTCGATAAAAAATATTTGCTTGAAAAATATCCAGGTAAAGGTGGATGGACCTACGCGGTCATTTCGGAAATTTTACAAGATAAAAAAGCTCCATTCGGTTGGGTAAAAGTAAAAGGAAGTATTGATACCCATAAAATAAAAAATTACACCCTCATGCCAATGGGTAACGGTAAACTTTTTTTACCTGTGAAAGCATCCATTCGAAAAGAAATAGGAAAGCAAGAAGGCGATTGGGTGCAAGTAATTTTATATGCAGACAATTCGCTTATTGAAATTCCAGAAGAGTTTTTATTGTGCTTAACCGATGTCCCCATCGCACATAAAAAATTTTTAAATTTTACTCAAGGTCAACAAAAAGAATATATTGATTGGATTTACGCTGCAAAAAAAGAAGAAACCCGAGTAGAAAGAATAGCAGAGTCAATTAACAAAATCGAGAAAGGGAAAAAATTAAGAGACAATTAATTAATTTAATACTTTGTACTTCGAAGGTCAAGACTGAAGTAGTATTATATACTACGTAGGTTGTGACCAAAGTAGTACTTTATACTGCGTAGATTGAGGTCGAAGAAATTTATTACAAAAAAATCCCATCTCCAATGAGTTCAACACAAGAACCACTTATTAAAAAGAGTATTTGGCAAGAATTAAAAGATGCCATAAAAGGTACGGAAGCGGACTATACGAAAGTAAGTTTAAACAGAGCTATTTTCCTGTTAGCTGTTCCTATGATTTTAGAGTTAGTCATGGAATCCACTTTTGCGGTGGTCGATATTTTCTTTGTCGGAAAACTAGGGTCTTCCGCTGTAGCAACAGTTGGCTTAACCGAAACCTATCTCTTCTTACTTTATTCTGTGGCAATGGGATTGTCGATGGCTGTCACGGCAATTATCGCTCGAAGAATAGGAGAAAAAAATAAAACGGAAGCTGCTATTTCTGCTGTTCAAGCTATCCTTCTCGCATTGTTGATATCCATTCCGTTTTCACTTGCCGGAATATTTTATGCCAAGGATTTATTGATGTTGATGGGAGCAGATCCTTGGAGCGTGGACGTTGGATATAAATATACACAATGGATGTTAGGCGGCAACTTTGTCATTCTTCTCTTGTTTATTATCAATGCTATTTTTCTTGGTGCGGGTGATGCTGCCATTGCTATGCGTGTATTGTGGATTGCAAATGGGATCAATATTATATTATGTCCACTATTGATAAATGGGTGGGGATTCATTCCTGCGATGGGGATAGAAGGTGCTGCCCTAGCTACCAATATAGGACGGGGAACGGGTGTATTGCTTCAACTATATCTCTTATTGAAAGGCGGAAAACATATTCGTGTTACGTTGGCACAACTTCCACTTAATATTAAACTTATGTTGAACATGATAAAAACGTCCCTTGGAGGAATTGCACAAATGTTAATCGCAATGACCTCTTGGATTTTCTTGATGCGCATACTTTCTAATATTGGAAGTGAAGCCGTAGCAGGTGCTACTATTTCCATTCGAATTATGATGTTTACCATTATGCCTGCGTGGGGACTCTCTAATGCAGCGGCAACATTAGTCGGACAAAATCTAGGTGCCAATCAACCGGATCGCGCCGAATCGACGGTTTGGAAAATTGGATTTTACAATATGCTTTTTCTGATTGTAGTTTCGCTTGTATTTTATTTCTTCAACAATGAATTAGTCAGCATTTTCACACAAGACCCCCTTGTCATAAAGGTGGGTGCGGAGTGGTTAAAAATTCTTTCCTACTCCTTCTTTGTTTATGCTTGGTGGATGGTAACCGTACAAGCATTCAATGGTGCGGGAGATACGAAGACACCAACGTATATTAATCTTGTTTTCTTTTGGCTGATACAAATTCCATTGGCTTACTATTTAGCGATCCATCTCAACTGGGCGGAATCAGGTGTATTTTGGGCGGTATTCTTTTCTGAAACTTCGGTGGGATTATTCACACTTTGGATTTTCAAAAAAGGGAAATGGAAAACGATGAAAGTATAATTTATATAGATGGATTTAAAAAAAACATAAGCACAACCCCTCCATCAGAATAAAAAAACTACTTCTTTTCTTTTAAAATTAAACGCAAGGAAGAATCTTTTGTTAGATAAGCCCATGCCCAATTAATAAAAATGATCAATTTATTTTTTACGCTTAATATTAACATCAAGTGTAAAAACATCCACACCAACCAGGCAGGATAACCTTTAAACTTTATAAAGGGAAGATCCACTACCGCTTTATTGCGACCAATGGTAGCCATGGATCCCAAATCACGATATTCAAATTCGACCAATTCTTTATTCTGCTCGAGTAATTTCAAATTTTTCACTAATCGCTTGGCTTGATTAATCGCAACGTTTGCTAATTGAGGATGGCCTTTAGGATATGCTGGTGTCTCCATCGATGCAATATCGCCAATCGCAAAAAGGGTAGTACTTCCCATCACTTGATTATAACGATTTACTTTGATACGATTTCCGCCCATCAAGACGTCGCCCGACAATCCTTTAATACTATTGCCTGTTACGCCAGCTGCCCAAATTACAGTTTTACTTTGAATCACTTCTCCACTTTGCAAAGTGAGTTGCTCTCCATCATAATCCTTCACGTAAGTTTGTGTATACAATTTTACACCCATCCCTTCCAAATACTTTCTCGACGCTTGCTTTGCTTGTTCACTCATATTGTTGAGTGTATTTCCACTTCCTTCAATGAGCAGTATCTGAAAAGTAGAAAAATCTATTCATCGATAATCTTTGGGAAGTACAT
>JBJXGU010000062.1:0-19778 GCA_046160245.1 Bacteroidia bacterium | reverse complement strand
GTATCGAAAACGATATCCTGGAAATGTGTCTTAACTTCTTCTACTACTTGATTACTCAAGCGCAAACGCATATCGTACATGGTTAACAGAATTCCTTCAATAGCTAAATCTGGATTTAATCGGCTTTGCACAATTTTGATGGTATTCAAAAGCTTTCCTAATCCCTCCAAGGCGAAATACTCACATTGCACGGGAATAATCACTGAATCGGCTCCGGTTAAGGCATTGATGGTTATTAATCCGAGTGAAGGAGAACAGTCGATAATAATAAAATCAAAATCGGCTGAAACGGTTTCCAACACTTGCTTCATCATCCGCTCGCGGTTAGGCATCTGGATCATTTCGATCTCGGCACCCACTAAGTCAATATGGGAAGGAAGAAGAAAAAGGTGAGGGGTTTTCGTTTCAAGAATAATATCCTTTGGGTTTACATCATTGATGATGCATTCGTAGATCGATGTCTTCACCGTACGTGGATCAAAGCCTACACCTGAAGTAGCATTTGCTTGAGGATCGGCATCTACCAATAGAGTACGGTATTCAAGAACAGCCAAACTCGCGGCTAGATTTATTGCCGTTGTAGTTTTACCTACGCCGCCTTTTTGATTCGCTATTGCTATTATTTTTGCCATTTAAGTAGGGCTTTCGTTGATTTATGTAAACTACTGAATTATATTGTAATACTATTTCCTATTTGCAATAATAAAAGCTCTTTTCCGGCAGCTGCAAACTTACCAAAAGCTTCGTCTTGATCAATCTTAATATATCCAAAAGTATCGTAATGCATACCTATAATTTTATCACAATGAATGAAATCACTTGCAATTACAGCATTATCAATACCCATGGTAAAGTTATTTCCGATAGGCAAGAAGGCCACGTCAATTTTCTTGTAATCACCTATCAATTTCATGTCTAAAGTTAACGCAGTATCACCAGCATAGTATATGTTTCCTTCTTTTGTTTCTAACAAAAATCCCATTGGATTTCCGCCATAAGAACCATCAGGAAGTGAAGAACTATGCACGGCATTTACACATTTTACCTTGCCAAAATCGAACATCCAATGTCCGCCGATATTCATGGGATGTGATTTTTCAACTCCTTGATTATTAAGCCAATTTATGATTTCGTAGTTGCTAATAATCGTTGCTCCACTTTGTTTTGCAATAGAAACCGCGTCCGAAATATGGTCCATGTGTCCATGGGATATTAAGATGTAATCGGGCATTAATTTCTTAATATCAATGGAAGAAGCCAATTGATTCGGTGTTATAAACGGATCAAATAGCAGAACAGAATTATTTACCTCAATGGTAAAGCAAGAATGTCCTAAATAAGTGATAATCATACTAAACTATATCTTTTTCGAATGGTTTTGAAGCCTATTTTGGGCATTCATGCAAAGATAACTTTCTGTCTCGGCCTTTGCTATTAAAAGTAGAAGGAGTTACTCAAAGGAATGAGTAGAGTAGAGTTAATTTATTAACATTATTGGATGTTAGATTTGGATGTTGGACATTAGTTGTTATGAGGTGATGGAGGTTTTCCAATATCTTATCGCGAAGCCTTGCGACTAGCTGCTAGATTTAATGTCTTAGTGCTTCGCCAACTAAACCTTACTAATATCTATTAAGAAATAATTGAGCTTTGAAAATTTAAAGATAAATCAGTCGAAGAGTGATCGGATCTTAATTCTGAATTCTGAATTCTTAATTCTTAATTAAATTAATCCTATCGGAACAATAAAAAAGTTCCGCGGTCTACTTCTTCCAGAAAACGGCCATTATCGTAGCCGGAGTATTTCAGTGCATAAGTGTAAACTCCGACAGGTGCGTCCTGATTATTATAGGTGCCATCCCAACCAATATCTGGATTTTCAGAGCTAAAAATTAATTGTCCGAATCGAGTATAGATATCTAACCGAACTTGAAAATCAGTACAGTTGGCTTTGTAATTAAAGATTTCGTTTTTAGTATCATGATTGGGTGTAAAAGCATTGGGCAAATACACCAAGCAATTACAAATATTAAAAGTAAGCTCGATGGTATCTGCGGAAACACCACATTGGTTAATTGCCGTTGCATAATATTTACCTGTAATTCGAGGTTGAAATAAGGAGTCTGTAGACCCATCTTGCCATGTATAAGTAGCCCCATAATTGTAAGCGCTTAACACCAAGGGTTGACCTAAGCAGAGAATAGAATCTTCACCAAAACTAACATTCGGTTTATCTTGTTGATCGAGAATAATAGTATCAGAAGCTGTACAATTATTGATGGATACAATAACAGAATACACACCTGGATCTTCAGCGAATATAAATTGGTCGGTGGTTCCATCTTGCCATAAATAAGTAGCTGCAGGATTCGTGGCATCCAAAAAAATGGGGAAGCCTTTGCACAAGGTAGTATCAGGACCAAATGCAACAAAAGGAGCAGGTGAAAAGATGACATCCACATCATCCGTTGTTGAACAATTATTTTTGGTTACTGTTACTGAATAATTTCCAGAAGTTGATACCGCTAATGTTTGGTTTGAGGTACCATTCTGCCAGAGATAAGTTGCACCAGCATTTCCAGCATTCAATACAACAGTATCATTGTCACAGGCATTTATAGTTAGACCCAAATCCACCGCTGGCGATTCATTAAATATTCCGTCAACAGTATCTTCTCCTATACATCCCAAATTATCAATTCTTACCCAATAAGTATCGGTGGTATCTGCATCAAAGGTTAAGGTGGATGTATTATTTTGCCAAAGAATTGGGAGGCCCGGAAAAGATCCCGGATCTAGGGTAATTATGGTTCCCAGACAAGACGTAAAATCACTTCCCAAATCGGGGTCAGGAGTCTCAATAATTTGAATGGTATATCGAACCGTATCTCTCAGTAATCCTTGCCAAACAACAGCGGTTACCAAATAACTTCCACTTGCATTAAAAGTATGCTGAGGATTTATCTGATTACTCAAATTAAAAATTCCTGAAGTAAGATCACCAAAATTCCATCTAACTGAATCGGGAGATGGGAAAACAGTTGTAAATTGAGTAGGAGCTCTTGAACAAGTATCAGCATATGTAAAATCAGCAACAATAAAGAAACTTTGTAAAAAATTTGGTAATCCATATTGACCCAATTTTCCTCCCAAAAATAAAGTGTTGGGAGCAAATCCGGCGGCAGCACCTAATAATAGTGGCTGACTAATTGATGCCAAAGAGGTAGACTGAAATTGACAAACGTAAATTATACCATCAATTCCAAGTTGCAATCCACCAATGAATCCCGGAACGGTTCCAATAGACTGCCCAGAAGCAATGATCGCTGCGTTATTTCCTGCGTTCAAATCATACTGAAAAATCTCACCTGGATTAGTTGTGGTACCTACATAAACAAATCGACTATCCGGAGAAAATTCAACACCATAAATTGCCGGGGTAAAATTGATAGAAATCGGATTAGATATTTGTCCGGTAATATTATTGAAATCGAAGATCTCACAAACTTTTAATCCACGTATGGCGCATGCTAATTTCTGTGCATTGGAGCTAGCCTTTAGATAGCCGTGTGAATTAGTGAAATTTCCACCATGCACCACTCCCACAGTGGAAGTAATGGGTACTAAGGAAACACCGCTTGCAGTGATTTCAAATGCTAAAAAATTACCGTTATTCCAGCCATGAACGATGACCCAGGCATCAATACCATTAGCATGACGTACTGCGGTTAATTTTTCAGTGACCGGAGTAGAAAGCGTAACATTTTTTACGGTCACATCGCCGTTGCCACCATTCAAGCTCATATCAACTTCACTGTAACAAAGTCCACGAGGACCTCCATTGGTATCTACAGTGAAAATACAAAACGTACCAGGTGTTGCCGGCTTAGGAACAATTATAGCAGTTTGTGTAGCGGCGCCATCACCATTTAATCCGGACCCGGAAGGCATTGGAGTATGAGTTCTGTCCCATACCATACTTCCATTAGTGTAAAATTGAAGAACACCATTGACATCTGAAATAGTTGCACATCCTTCAAAAGCACTCATAGCACCATTCGTAAGCGGGGTAGGTGGAGTCGTATTAAAGTCCAGTCCGGCTTGATTACCAAAATACCAATACCTCCCTTCCAAGGTTTGTGCAAAACTCAAGGAATGGCAGAATGTTATAAGAAATAGCAGAAGTAGGTTATGAATCCGTTTCATGGATGTACAAAAATGCTAAAAAGTACCCATCTAAAAAAGTAAAACTCCGTATGTTGTATAAGGAAATTGGTAAATCTTCTGATTTAGCGGATCAAATCGTTTCCCTTTTCTACTTTTGATGCTTAAAATATTTGAAAAACATGCAAAAAGTTAAGCAATTGCTCATCCTCTTGGCGATGAGTTTTCTTCCACTTATGGGTTATTCTCAAACTGACCCAGCCTCTACATTTCAATATGATTCAGTACCCGGTGACCCTTTGAAGGCTAGAATATATACCTTGGAAAACGGATTAAAAGTGTATTTGTCGGTTTATAGAGATGAACCAAGGTTTCAATCGATGATCGGTATAAAATCCGGCTCCAAGCAAGACCCCGCTGACCATACCGGATTAGCACACTATCTGGAACATCTACTTTTTAAAGGAACTGATGTTTTTGGAACGAATGATTATTCAAAAGAAAAACCGTTGCTAGATACGATCGTGAGTTTGTATGAACAATATGGTGCTTTGAAAGATTCTACCAAGCGCAAACGCATGTACCATCAAATTGATTCCATTTCAGGAGAGGCGGCCAAATACGCTATCCCCAATGAATTTGACAAGATGATGGAAGGTTTAGGCGTAACTCAAGTAAATGCATATACCTCGAATGAGCAAACAGTTTATATCAATAATGTACCAAGTAATCAACTCGAAAATTTCCTGACAGTAGAGGCTGAGCGCTTTAGAAAATTAGTGATGCGTTTATTCCATACCGAGTTAGAAGCTGTTTATGAGGAAAAAAATATTTCTCTCGACAGAGATAATTCCAAGGTGTATGAAACTTTATATGCCTCCATCTTTGAAAACCATCAATATGGAACACAAACTACCATTGGAACTATTGAACATTTGAAAAGTCCTTCCTTAGTAGCCATTCAAAAATATTTTGATACTTACTATACTCCCAATAATATGATCATAGCGCTGAGTGGCGATTTTGATCCGGATGTAGCCATGCATATTATCAGTGAGAAATTTGGAAAAATGATGCCGAAGAACATTCCCCCTTTCGCTGTACAGAGCGAAAAATTAATCAAAGTACCCGTAGTAAAAGAAGTTTGGGGGCCCGATGCAGAGAGTTTAATGATGGGATTTCGTTTTAAAGGTGCGAATTCACCAGACGCTGATTTATTGACGGTGGTAGATTATATCTTGTCAAATGGTCAGGCCGGACTCTTAGACATTAATTTGAATACCCAACAAAAAGTATTAAGTGCGGGATCATCTACGGATATCATGAAAGACTACAGTGTACATATGTTTTCAGGCCGACCCAGAGAAGGACAAACATTAGAGCAAGTACGCGACCTTTTACTCGATCAAATCATGGAATTGAAATTAGGCAAATTTCCCGATTGGATGATCTCAGCGGTAGTAAATAATTTAAAGCTAGAACAAGAAAAAGCATATGAAAGTAATTTTAGTCGTGCCTCAGCCATGTTGAATGCAGAGCTGGATGGAGTTCCTTATAAAGATGTTGTAAATCGAATTGAGCGATTATCCAAGATCAATAAAGAACAAGTGATACAATTTGTTCGCGATTGGTATGGCGATAATTATGTAATTGTTTTCAAGAGGAGTGGGGTAGATGAGAATTCAGTTAAAGTTGAAAAACCATCTATCACGCCAGTGGTTATGAACAGAGATATGCAATCGCCATTTTTAAAGAATATCATGGCGAATAAAGTAAAACCCATTGCTCCTGTTTTCATTGATTATGCAACCTCCATCCAAACCAATAAATTGAAGAGTTCAATTCCTGTGTACTCTGTAAAAAATACAGAAAATAATTTATTTTCGATGAGTTATACTGTAGAGATGGGCAATGCAAACGATAAGCGTTGGCCATTGGTGATGCAGTATGTGGATTATTTAGGAAACGATAAATACACGGCTTCTCAACTTCAAGAAGAGTTTTATAAATTAGGATGTTCTTATTCGGCATTTGCCAGTGAAGATGAAATCAATATTCACCTAGAAGGAATCAGTAGCAACTATATTTCCGCCATCATGTTACTGGAAAGTTTATTAACAGGTCCCGTTGCAGATGAAGCCGCATTGAAAAATTTAGTGGATGATATTCTCAAAAAAAGAGAGAACGCCAAATTAAATAAAAATGAAATATTGTCGCGCGTTTCTTCTTATGCTCGCTTTGGTCCCGAGTCGGCAGCTACATATTTGTTGAGTGAAGAAGAATTAAAGCAAATCACAGGAAAAGATTTAGCTATCATGCTTCGCAACTTAACGGGGTATATGCATCGTATCGATTATTACGGAACGTTGGAAACGCCTAAGTTGATTGAATTACTCAATAAATTTCACAAAACGCCACGCGGATTCCAGGCTGCAACTAAAGGTAAAGTATTTACTGAAGAATTAACGGATGATGGAAAAGTGTTTTTTGTGAATTATGAAATGAAACAAGCGGAAGTACAATTCTTGTCAAAAGGAGGTGTATATGATAAAAACATTCAGCCCATGGTACAAATGTTTAGCCGCTATTTTGGTGGAAGTATGTCGTCGCCTGTTTTCCAAACGATGAGAGAAAGCAAAGCATTAGCTTATTCGGTGAGTTCAAGATATGTTTCACCAAGCCGTTTAGATCGTTCTTATTTAAACATGGCCTATATTGGTACACAAGCCGATAAATTGCCAGAAGCACTCGACGGTATGATGGAATTATTGCAGGTGATGCCTGTTTCAGAAAAATCGTATACTCAAGCTAAAGAAGGGGTTTTACAAGGTATAGCCAGCGATCGAATTACCAAGATGGAAATAATTAGATCATTTCATGGACTGAAAAAGCTAGGAATCAATTATGATTTGAGAAAAGAAACCTATGAAAAAATTTCAACGATGACTATTAAAGAAGTGGAAGCTTTTCATCAAAAGTATATCAAAGGTAAAAAATACAGAATCGCTTTGATTGGTTCAAAAGAGAAAGTAAGTTTCAAAGACTTAGAAAAATTCGGTCCTGTGACCGAGTTGGAATTGAAACAAGTTTTCGGGTATTAATAATTATAATTTTAATAAAGGGTAGAAGATTTTCTACCCTTTATTAAACAGACGACAATTTTAATATTTCGATCACCTTGGGTGAAGCAATGGAGTAATAGATATTGATACCATCTCTTGTTGCGGCTAAGATTCCACTTGTTCTCATGTATTTTAAATGGTGAGATACCAATGATTGTTCAATATTGAGTTTAGAACATAATTGATTCACCGATAATTTCTTTTTGGGAGCTAGGAGCGTGATGATTGCAATTCGGGTTGGATTTGCAATCACTTTTAAAAAAGATGCTGCTTTGTTTGATTTGGATGTATGTGTAGCCATGTTACAAAGAAAAGCTGGCTATACTAATTTGTTGGTGACATTTGTAACCCAAAAAAATGAGATGTATCATTTCTTGAAACGGAGTAAGCTGGAGCAGATATTTTTCTGCACCAGCTTACGGAAATTATTTTTTAACTTCTTTGGCTTTGTTTTTAAAGTACTTTCTAAATAAAAAATTACTTTGCATAGCTTTTAAATTTTCGTTCAAGAGTTGAGTACTTAAATTTAGATTCGAAAAAATCGATTTCATATCCAGTGCCATCGCAGTATCACGAGCTAAAACGCCCAATGGTCCCGGGGTGATGTTTAAGTCTTCCATAAACTCATGCATGTGATGGAGTGCTAATTTTGCCGTGTCTGTTGCTGCTTTTAAATTCTCCACGGTCACTTCAAAGTTTTTGGCAACTGAATCGTCAGCAAGAATTTTACCCGCCATCCCTTGTCCTTTTTTAATCTCATCTAATAATGCTTCTGCATCTTTGGTCATGTTCACAGCGGAATGTGATGCATTTTCAATACTCAGCAAGGTGCGACGAAAATTCGCATAAGGAACAGAATCTGATAATAAATCCCAAAGGGGCTTGCTTTCTGTGATACGTTTGGTAATGGTTTTTAAATCGTGGGTGATGTCTAATACGTTGTTGTTCGTTGTATTTAATGTGCGCATCATTTCATCAGTAGCCACTGAACCTTGACTTGAAATCGTATCATTCTCAACTACAAAAGGAGAGTTAGCATCAAAAGTGGAAACATTGATCAACTTATTTCCCATCAAGCCATCGGAACCAATTTCAGCAATTGACTTTTTACGAATGTATCGCATCGCATCTTCACGGATTACCATCTCCACCAATACTGCCGTATCACTCTCAATAGAAATTTCATTAATAGTACCGATGGTTATACCCGCAAATCGAACATTATTGCCTGCAATTAATCCATTCACATTATTAAATCGAACGTATATTGATAACGTTTTATTGAAGATATTTTGCTTAGAGCCGATGAGGTATAGTGAAACAATGAGAAGAATTGTTCCTGTCATAACAAAGATTCCAAGTTTGACTTTATTTGCAGCTTTTTCCATTTTTATTCAAAGAAAGGTTTGATTTGTGGGTCTGTTGAGTTGTTCAATTCATCATAAGTTCCTTCCGTAAATTTAATACCATTCACTAAAACCATGACACGATTTGAAACGATTTTGGCACAGGCCATATCATGGGTAATGATGATGGAAGAGGTATTGTACTTATGTTGAATCTCGACAATTAAATTACTAATTTCTCTACTGGTGATGGGATCCAATCCGGTGGTTGGTTCATCGTAAAGAATAATATCGGGTTTGAGAATTAATGTCCTCGCTAACCCAATTCGCTTTCGCATACCACCCGAAAGTTCAGAAGGCATTAAATCTATGGCATCCTTAAGACCAACGTTATCCAATGCTTCTAATACTAATTCATCTACCTCCTCACGCGTTTTACTGATCCAATGGCGACGTAGTGGGAATTCTAAATTTTCACGAACGGTCATGGAATCATAGAGTGCCGAACTTTGAAAAAGGAATCCAATTTTCACTCTAATATGATCCAGTTCATCGCGATCTAGTCTTGGAATATTTTTACCAAATACTTCTACTAGGCCTTTATCGGGTGTTAATAATCCCACCATGCATTTAATCAAAACGGATTTGCCGGAACCCGACTTTCCAAGCACAACTAAGTTTTCTCCCTTTTTTAAATTTAGATTAAACCCTCTTAACACGTGATTCGAGCCAAAAGATTTATATAAATCCTTTATCTCAACTACAGATTCTGCTTTTGGATCGACTGGTTTTGGAGGTTGATGAATCACGATTGTTTCCATATTACGTGAGTCCCATTATTTCTGCGATTTGCACCGCAATTAAGTCCAGAATAAATACTACCAATGAAGAAACTACTACCGCTGAGTTAGCAGCTATTCCAACCCCTTCCGTTCCTTTCATTGAATTATAGCCCTTATAACAACCAATGATACCAATTGCAAATCCGAAGAAATACGTTTTGATTAAAGCCGGAAGCACATCTCCAAAAACCAGCGAATTAAAAACCTGACTGAAGAATAAATCGATGCTTACCACATCTTTTATATTGACACCAATATAGGCTGCATAAAGTGAAATCAAGTCGGCGATAATGACCAATAAAGGAAGCATCAAGGTACATGCAGCCACACGAGTAACCACTAAATATTTAAATGGATTGGTTCCACTCACTTCCATAGCGTCAATTTGCTCAGTCACTTTCATGGAACCCAATTCTGCACCAATGCTCGACCCAATTTTACCAGCACAAATAAGTGCAGTAATCACGGGACCAATTTCACGGATAACCGACAATGCAACCATTGCTGGTAAATACGACTCGGCTCCAAATTCTTCTAAAGTCGGGCGACTTTGGACGGTCAGCACCAATCCCATAATAAAAGCGGTGACACCAACCAGCGGTAATGTCTTATAGCCAATAATAAAACATTGTCGTCCAAATTCTGTCCATTCGTATCGGGGCTTAAAACCTTCTTTAAAAAAACGAATTGTAAAATCTGAAATACCACCCACCTCTAGCAAAACATCTTTAAAGGCTTGAACGGATTTTTTTGGCATAATAGGGTAGACGGCTTTGGGGCAAAGGTAATTGAATGTAATCAATCATTTTTTGAAAATACGAGATGAAAATCAAGGTTCATCCATCCATTTTCATGATTTACTAGGACTCTCTAAATAGGCTATAACCTACTAATTTATTGTGTTTTAAGGTTGAATAAGAAGGGTTAATGGATTGAATGGCAGGAGATATACGAATAAAAAATGTTAATTACTCTATTTACAATTTCCTTTCATCTCTTAATAATTTCAGAAACGATTATTGACATTTTCTATTATAGAAAAAAATCAATTACAAGCTAATTAACCAAATCTTAATAATTTCTAAAAGTAGTTTTACAAATCCATCGCTTCAGCAATCATCTCAGCAATGTCTTTCACTTTTACTGAATCTTCCTTTTCATTCAATTTTACTCCATCACTCATCATCGTCATACAAAACGGACAAGCCACAGCAATAGTATCAGGAGATAAGGCTAGGGCTTCTTCTGCTCTTTCCATGTTGATGTCTTTTTTTCCATTTTCTGGCTCTTTAAACATCTGTGCTCCGCCAGCACCGCAACACAATCCGTTAGCCTTGCTCCGTTTCATTTCGGTCATTAAACTATCTAATCGCATGATGACTTGTCGAGGTGCCTCATATACATTATTCGCTCTTCCCAAATAACAAGGATCATGAAAAGTGATTTTCTTTCCTTTGTAGGCACCACCTTGAACCGTAATTTTTCCAGCATCCATTAACTCTTGCAAGAGTTGACTATGGTGCAGTACTTCATAGCTTCCTCCTAACTCGGGGTATTCATTTTTGAGTGTATTAAAACAATGCGGACATCCCGTTACTATTTTCGTTACTTCGTAACCGTTAAGCACCATAATATTATTCATGGCCGACATTTGAAATAAAAATTCATTTCCTGCACGTTTGGCAGGATCACCGGTACAACTTTCTTCGGTTCCTAAAACGGCAAACTTTAATCCAGCATGATGCAAAATTTTTGCTAATGCTTTCGTTACTTTTTTAGCGCGATCATCAAAACTTCCGGCACAGCCCACCCAGAAAAGAATCTCGGGTTTCTCTCCTCTGGACATCATTTCCGCCATTGTATTCACTTTGAAATCTTCCATAATCATCCGATTGTTTTCTTGTCCATTAATTTTCGGTCCAATTCATACGATCTGCAGGAGAGAACTGCCACGGTGCACCATTATTCTCCATCTTGGTAAACATACCATTCAACTCAGCAGGAGCAGCACTTTCTTCCATCACCTTAAATCGACGTAGATCCATGATGATACTCAACGGATCAATCAATATTGGACAAGCTTCCACACATGCATTACAGGAAGTGCATGCCCAAATTTCTTCTTCCTTAATATAATCGTTGATGAGTGATTTTCCATCATCATAATCAGCACCTTTTTCATCCAAGTTTTTTCCAACTTCTTCCAATCGATCACGAGTATCCATCATGATTTTGCGAGGCGACAATAATTTGCCGGTAATATTCGCTGGACAAACAGAAGTACATCTCCCACATTCGGTACAAGAGTATGCATCCATCAACTGTTTCCAATTCAAATCTTTCACATCCTTGGCACCAAAACGTTGTGGAAGTGCATTCGGATCGGTAGGAGGAGGAACAGCAGCCGGATCCATCATCAGCTTTACTTCATTGGTCACACTCTCCATATTATTGAACTGACCTTTCGGATTCAAATTAGCATACCATGTATTTGGAAAGGCCAATAAAATATGAAAATGCTTCGAGTAAGGAACATAATTTAAGAAGGCGATGATACCGACAATATGAAACCACCAACAACCTCTTTCAATCATCATTAACGTTTCATTTGAATACGCTCCCAACATTCCGAAAAGAGAACTGCTTACAGGAAAAGTTCCTGCTACTGCATAATGAGTAGCGCCCCTTGATTGTAATAGTGCATCACTCGCATTCATCATAAGAAATGCTGCCATCAAAAATATTTCCGTAATCAAAATCAAATTCGCATCTGATTTTGGCCACGAAGTCATCTCCGCCATATGAAATCTTTTCAATCGAATTATATTTCTTCGAGCTAAAAAAACCACACAAGCCAACAAAACACCAATGGCTAAATACTCAAAACTACCAATCAAAAAATCATAAAATCCACCGAGAAAACTTAACACACGATGGGTTCCAAAAACACCATCGATCATTATTTCCAGTACTTCAATATTGATAATTACAAATCCGATATAAATCAACAAATGAAAAAAGGCGGCAACGGGTCGACTCCCCATTTTCGATTGACCCAATGCCACACGAGCCATCGTTTGCCAACGTTCACTTTTACGATCGTTGATCACTTTATCTCTACCTAAATTAATATTGCGCATTACCTTCTTCACGCGGATCGCAAAAAAATAAATGCCGACAGAAAGTAAAAGTATAAATAAGAATTGTGATATCATTTCAACTAATTTATGGTTCTAAATTACAACATACAACGGAAACTCCATTTGAAAGCAGTTACCAATTCAAATAAAAACTATTTTTTATTGATAAGTGTTTCAGCTTCTTGAATCGTGATCCGTTGATTTCCATTGAAAGCGGTTAGAAATGCATCGGATCGACCGTTCGCTTTTACTTGATTCAATTTCTTCCTTGCATCGGCTATGGACAGGTACTTTCCAATACAATACCGTGTAAATCCGTCGGTACATTCTACCATATTGATGGATTCAAGGTTTGCAAATTTAGAATTATCAGTAGCCGGATTTTTACTTGCTCCAATTTGAATACTGATATAAATGGCTGGAGATTTAATGTCATTCAAAATTTTTTCCTTCAATCCTGAATTTTGTTTTGTTGGTGTAGGTGCAGGAGTAGGGGGAGGAGGTGAATTATGAGTAGGATTCGCCACCACTTTTTCTTCAGTTGAATCGGGTTTTACTACTTTAATTTCTTCTACTGGTGGAGCAGGTACTGGGTCTTTTTCAATTTTTAAAGGATCAGATTTTGGAGAATGATCCGAAGAAGAATTACCTGTAGTCGATTCCATATCTACTTTGTACTCCTTAAAAGCTCTATAAATGGCTGTGGCCATTGTATTTTGCCCTTTATCAGATGCTAAAAATTTCTCTTCCGGTTCATGCGTTAAAAAGCCACATTCAATCAGTACTGCGGGCATGGCAGTTTTGTATAAAACTAGAAATCCCGCTTGCTTTACTCCGCGGTTATTTCGTCCGGCATACTCTGTAAACTCATCTTGAATATTGGCAGCAAACAATAAACTTTGGCTCATGAATTGACTTTGATACAACGAAAAAATTATATTCGCTTCAGGAGAATTGGGATCAAAGCCATCGTATTTTTTTAAGTAATCATCCTCTAACAAGATCGTAGCATTCTCACGTTTTGCAACATCTAAATTACTTTCGGTTTTATGATTACCCATCACATAGGTTTCCGATCCATACGCCGCTTTTCCACCCGCATTGAGATGAATACAAATAAATAAATCGGCATGGGCTTTATTGGCTATGTTAGCACGTTCATGTAATGGAATAAAAACATCAGATTTACGGGTATAAACCACATGTATATCGGGATGATTTTGTTCGATCATTTTTCCCAATTTCAATGCAATATCAAGGGCTACATGCTTTTCACGAGACGAGGCGCCTAGGCAACCTGCATCGTGTCCGCCATGTCCCGCATCAATTACAATCGTTTTAATTTTATATGTATCCTTGCTTTGACCTGTGAACGACAAGTGAACAAAAAACAATACAAGCGATATGGCAATCAGGAATCTTCTTTTCACGTTGGGGTTTTGTAGCTTTGCGCCTTCAAAATTATTGTATAATAGAGATAATGATGTATCTAGATAGACGAGGTTCTAGCAACTTTTCAACGTCAAGTTGTTGGTTGATCGTATGTCTGCTTTTTATATTAACCTCATTTTCATCACTCTCCGCTCAAGACCTTCCTTCAAAAGTAATTGTAAACAAAGAAGATAGCCTTAAAATAGCTTCGTCAGACAGCATTTTAAGTTCTCAAGATTCATTAAAATTTTTTGCTGGAGATACTATCCCTTTGAACGATTCATTGGTTTTGGCAGATGACTTTAAATCAAAAGTTTCTTATTATGCCGAGGACTCTATCGTTTACGATTTGGATACCGGAATGGTCTATTTGTACGGAAAAGGCTGGATGACCTATGAAGACATTCGACTCGAGGCCGATTACATCGATATTGATTTTAATACGAAAGAGCTTTCATCCAAAGGTGCTCCTGATTCTACAGGTGCTATCGTTGGAAAGCCATTGTTTAAACAGGGAACTGATGAATTCCATGCGGATCAAATTCGTTATAATTTCAATACGAAGAAGGGAAAGATATCCGAAGTGACTACCCGGGATGGTGATAGTTTTATCCATGGAGCAGTGGTTAAAAAGCAACCCGACAATAGTACTTTTATTAAAGATGGCTATTATACTACCTGCGATGCACCGCATCCACATTATTATTTGAAGTCGAATAAAATTAAAGTGATTCCGAATAATAAAGTAGTTACAGGTCCGGCCGATTTGTATATTATGGATGTGCCCACTCCCTTAGCCATCCCGTTTGGATTTTTTCCAAATAAAAAGGGTAGAGCTTCTGGAATTCTTTTTCCACAGTACGGTGAGTCGCAACAGTTAGGTTTCTTTTTGAAGAATGGTGGCTATTACCTTGGCTTGAATGATCACTTCGATTTAGCACTAACCGGTGATATCTATTCTAAAGGAAGCTGGCGTGGAAATGCTTATACGAATTATGCATGGAAATATCGATTCAATGGAAATATGTCGGTGAATTATTCGAATACAAGAGTGAGTCGACCTGAGTTTCCGGATTATAGTTTGGAAAAATCTTTTTTCGTAAGATGGAATCATACCCAAGATCCGAAATCACATCCCGGAACAAGTTTCTCTGCGAATGTAAATGCAGGAAGCGCGAAATTTTATCAATTTAATCTAACGAATGCAACTAATTTTTTAACGAACACCTTTACATCATCCATAGCTTGGTCAAAAGCCTGGACCGGAAAGCCCATCAACTTAAGTGTAAGCTTATCACATAGTCAAAACAATCAGACACGAGACATCAATTTAAGTCTTCCCGCTGCTACATTTAACGTGGCACGACGCACTCCTTTTAAAAGAAAGCTAGCCATCGGTGAACAAAAATGGTATGAGAAAATTGGAATAGGTTTAACCTCTTCATTCATCAATTCCATCAGCACAAAGGATACCTTACTTTTCAAAAAAGAATCTTTAGACCAGTTTAGATACGGCATTCAACACAGTGTTCCACTAAATACTTCCTTCACGGTAGCGAAATATTTTACGGTGAGTCCGGGTATTACGTACAATGAAAAATGGTATTTAAAAACGATTCACAAAGAATGGAATGCTGAAACTAAAACAATTAATATTGATACATTAGATGGCTTTAAAGCCGCTCGAGATTTTGCATTTAGCACCAACATAAATACACGTATTTATGGAATGCTTCAATTTAAAAAAGGGAAGATTGCAGCATTTCGACATGTGATGACTCCTACCATAGGATTTTCATGGCGTCCTGATTTTAGTGAAAAACAGTATGGGTATTATAAGGAAGTACAAAGTGATTCTATTGGAACTTTACAGAAGTATTCGGTATTTGAAGGGGCTATTTTTGGTGGACCAGGAGCAGGTAAATCATCACTGATGAATTTCTCACTCGACAATAATTTTGAGATGAAAGTGCGCCAAAAAAGTGATACGGCAGAAACTTTTAAAAAGGTAAAATTATTAGAGAGTTTAGCCTTAAGTACGTCCTATAATTTCGCAGCCGATTCATTGCGGTTGGCGCCCATTAGTATCAGTGGTAGAGCAACTATTATCGATCGAATCTCTTTAAATATGTTTGGAGTTTTTGATCCCTATGTCATCAACGGTGATGGAGTAAGAATCAATAAAACGGAGTGGTCGGAAAATAATAAATTAGCCCGATTTAATTCAGGAAACTTCAGTATCAACTTTAGCATCTTGCCTCGTAAAAAGCCGGCAAAGGCCACGGGCTCAACTGATGAACGAAATGAGCGAGAAGAAGATCAGGATTATTCCATTCCATTTAGTTTAAATGTTGGCTACAATTTCTTTTTCTTGAATAATGTAAATGCGCCTGATCAAATCACGCAAACTTTAAATTTTAGTGGCGATTTACAATTGACTCCCGCATGGAAAGTGAATTATAATTCGGGTTACGATTTTGAGCAAAAAGACTTTAGTTATACTTCGCTGGGCATCAACCGCAATTTACATTGTTGGGAGATGAGTTTGAATTGGGTTCCCTTTGGATTCCAGCAAAACTATTTTTTCCAGATCAATGTGAAATCTTCGCTCTTGCAGGATTTGAAATTGACGAAAAAAGATGATCGATTTGACAATCGCTAATTCTTTTTTAGATTTACAAAAAAAAGCATGCATAAAAAACCGAGTTTTAAAGAAGCCTTTAAATTTTGGTTGAAATTAGGATTCATCAGCTTTGGTGGTCCGGCCGGACAAATATCCATCATGCATGAGTTTTTAGTGGAGAAAAAGAAATGGATTTCAGAAAAAAAATTCATGAATGCACTCAACTATTGCATGCTCTTACCGGGTCCAGAAGCACAGCAATTGGCTACGTATATGGGTTGGTTATTGCACGGAAATAGAGGCGGTATCATAGCAGGATTATTTTTCATTTTACCATCTATGTTTATACTTTTAGGTTTAAGCTACGTTTATAGTCTTTATGGAAGCATTCCTTGGGTATATGCCGTATTTGCAGGATTAAAACCTGCTGTCGTTGCCATTGTTATTTTGGCGCTTTTCAAAATCGGTAAAAAATCGCTGCTCACTTCTGTACATTTTATCATTGCTATTACCGCTTTTGCAGGAATTTATTTTTGGAATATATCATTTCCTATTATCATATTAGGAAGTATATGTATTGCATTTATTGCAAGGAAATTTATTCCTTCATTAGCAAGTTCATCGGCGAAACAGAAAATAGAAGAGGATGAATCTATTTATGTAATCAATTCTAAAACAGTTTTACCACACGCTGGATTTACATGGAATCGCTTCCTAAAACAACTTTGCATTGGAATTACATTATGGTTGATCCCACTATTGTTCTTTTATTTGTTGACTGAAGATTTTATTTTTTGGAAAAAATTAATCTACTTCTTTACACAAGCGGCCTTCGTTACTTTTGGTGGGGCATATGCCGTACTCCCTTACGTTGCTCAATTTGGTGTGGAAAAATTTCATTGGTTAACATCTTTGCAAATGATAGATGGTCTTGCCCTAGGTGAAACAACACCAGGACCACTCATTATGGTGTTGGTTTTTGTAGGTTATATGGCCGGTTTCAATCATGGAAATGCTTCTGTTTTAGGAGGAACAATTGGACTTTTTACTACTACCTATTATACCTTTCTCCCTTCATTTCTCTTTATTTTGATGGGTGTACATCTTATTGAAAAAACACAAACCAATGAAAAAGTAAAAATGTTGTTAAATATCGTCACTGCTGCAGTAGTGGGCGTGATGTTCAACTTTTTAATTTATTTAAGTGAAGCGGTTTTACTCCTAAATACAGAATCTACCCTCTTACAATTTATTAATGTCAGTTGGATTGCGTTATCGGTAATTGCGATGCATCGTTTTAAAGTAAATATGATTTTGTGGTTAGGAGTTTCCTGTGTTTATGGATTGGTGATCTATTTTGTTAATTAGGGATTTTAGTTTCGATTATAATTGATGGCACACTGATTTTTTATGATGATTATGATTTTTTATGATTGCTTGTAGTAGCATATAGATTTACTAATTGAACACTGATGACACGGATTAATCTGATTTTCGCGGATTTGCGAATTGGTAAGATTCGTAATTCGTACATTCGTATCGATCTGTAATTCGTAACCAATAATCGAAGTTTTTAATTAAATTACAGCTATAAAGTCTCTCAATTGTCCCTTTTCATTAAATTTGCACATTACTAGAAAAAATGTTCGAAAATTTATCAGATAAACTCGAGAGGGCGTTTAAAACGCTGAAGGGCCAGGGGAAGATCAGTGAGATTAATGTGGCCGAGACTTTAAAAGAAGTTCGTAAAGCCCTGTTGGATGCCGACGTTAACTATAAGGTAGCCAAGCATTTCACAGATGTTGTGAAGGAAAAAGCTATTGGTCGTGATGTACTGCTTTCAGTATCTCCCGGACAATTAATGGTGAAAATCATGCATGAGGAGCTGACAGCTCTCATGGGTGGCGATGCTACCGAGATCAATCTGAAAGAGAATCCAAGCATCATTTTGATGTCGGGATTACAAGGATCTGGTAAAACGACGTTGAGTGGAAAGCTCGCTAATCATTTAAAATCGAAGAAAGGTCGCCAAGTTTTATTGGTGGCTTGTGACGTATATCGTCCGGCAGCCATCGATCAATTGCATGTTTTAGGAGAGCAAATTGGCGTTGAAGTTTATTCGGAAAGGGAAAATACGGATCCGGTAAAAATTGCACGCAATGCGATTGATCATGCAAAAAAACTAGGATTAAATACCATCATCATTGATACCGCAGGTCGTTTAGCTGTGGATGAGCAAATGATGGATGAAATTGCCCGTCTTAAGGAAACTATAAAGCCACAAGAAACTTTGTTTGTGGTGGATGCGATGACAGGTCAAGATGCAGTGAATACAGCCAAAGCGTTTAATGAGCGAATCAATTTTGATGGTGTAGTACTTACTAAGTTAGACGGTGATACGAGAGGTGGTGCTGCCATTTCGATTTTATCAGTAGTAAATAAACCCATCAAGTTTGTAGGTACGGGTGAGAAGATGGATGCGCTGGATATTTTCTATCCAAGTAGGATGTCGGATCGTATCCTGGGCATGGGTGATATTGTGAGTTTAGTAGAGCGTGCTCAAGAACAGTTTGACGAGAAAGAAGCTGCCGAACTCCAACGAAAAATTGCCAAGAATCAATTTAATCTGAACGACTTTTTAGGTCAATTACAACAGATTAAAAAGATGGGAAATATCAAGGATTTGATGGCGATGGTTCCCGGCATGGGCAAAGCCATGAAGGATGTAGATATCGACAACGATTCATTCAAGCATATTGAAGCCATCATTCAATCCATGACGAATGAAGAGCGTGAACGTCCTGAAATTTTGAGTGGTCCGAGGAAGAAGCGAGTAGCCGGCGGAAGCGGAAGAACCGTGCAAGATGTAAACAAGTTGCTCAAGCAATTTGAAGATATGCGCAAGATGATGAAAATGTTTACGACTGGAAATGCGCAAAAAATGATGCGCAATATGCCTGCAAGAAGACCTTAAAAAATTAAATTGATAAGATTGTGATTTTAATCGACGGAAAAGAAACTTCTCAGCGAATCAAGGAAGAGATCAAGGCAGAAGTAGATGCTATCACAGCTCAGGGATTTCGTGCTCCACATTTAGTTGCTGTGTTAGT
>JBJXGU010000061.1:0-15916 GCA_046160245.1 Bacteroidia bacterium | reverse complement strand
CATTTTCAACCTTTTGGATGAACTCCATGGCTTCTTCCTTCTTTGTTATTAATGGTCGCAAAGAATTCTTATTAATGATGGGATCCGATCTTAAAATAAAAATTTCTTCTATATCATCAATATGAATACGACGCAAGAGGAGTCGAGCTGTTTCAAGGGTAGGAAAAGGGGTAAAATTTGGAGTTAACATAATTCTATTTTTAGCGAGTTCAGTTCCATCATTTGAGTTCATGTACTCGAACGTCAAAAGTATTGAAACTAATTACAAATTTCATTACCTTTGAGTTCAATATCACTTTATGAAAAAAATAATTCTTAACAGTCATTTCGAACAATTTGAAAATCTCGCTGAATTACCTACGGCAGATCAACTGTTGATGGTTGAAGCACAGAAAGCAGCCGATGATGCTTACGCCCCTTATTCAAAATTTCATGTGGGTGCTGCGGTCATGTTAGAGAATGGAATTGTGGTTAGAGGAAGCAATCAGGAAAATGCCGCTTACCCCAGCGGATTATGTGCCGAACGTGTTGCGCTCTTTGCAGCAGGCGCTCAACATCCCGGAATAAAAATTATTGCGATTGCTATTTCCGCTTATCCCGAAGGCAAAAAACAACTTTCGGTTCCCATTAGTCCGTGTGGCAATTGCCGACAAGTAATGTCGGAATATGAACTGCGTTATGATCATCAAATTCGCGTGATTATGGAAGGTGGAAATGGAACTTTTATCACTTCCGAGAACGTTGTGCAGTTCCTTCCTTATGTTTTTAATGGGAGTGTATTGAAGTAAAAGACTTTCTATTGAAAGTCATTGTAAAATTCTTTTCTATGAGCAAAAACAACAAAGGTTAAGAAATTTTAGTCCTATATTGCTTGTTACTTTCTTTTACGTGAAAAGAAAGTAACCAAAGAAAGCACGCCACCCAACACCAACCAATTTTTGCGGCTACTGCTTTCTATTTTCTTTTGCAACCACTGAACAATCTTATGTGCTATCTCATTACATCATCGGTTCAGCAAAAATCGGTTCGCGCTGTTGCGTGGACGGCCTCCGCACTGTTCAGAACGGAATTACACTTTGAATCAAAAAATAATATATATGTGTCTTATTTTCAAATATTTAGGTGAATTATTGGACGAGTTCAATTCCAATAAACAAAGAATCGGAAATAATGCCTCTTTCGCCTATTTTTGTAGCTATGGAAACAGTGACTAAGTCGAAGAAGAAGAAAACTACTTACCCTAAGGAACAATATGTTCAATGGTACGAAAGCATGCAATTGATGCGTCGTTTTGAAGAGCGCGCTGGACAATTATATGGCATGCAGAAGATCAAAGGATTTTGCCATTTATACATTGGTCAGGAAGCGGTAGTTGCAGGTGCCATGAGTGTTTTGAAACCGGAAGATGCTATGATCACTGCTTATCGCGATCATGCGCATGCTATTGCAAAAGGAATTACTCCTCGTGCTGTGATGGCTGAGTTGTATGGAAAGATTACAGGTTGTTCGAAAGGAAAAGGTGGATCGATGCATATGTTTTCGAAAGAACATCGTTTTTTTGGTGGACATGGAATTGTAGGCGCACAAATTCCGATGGGCGCAGGAATCGCTTTTGCTGAAAAATATAATAACACGGGAAATTTATGTGTTTGTTATTTTGGAGATGGTGCAGTGCGTCAAGGTGCATTGCACGAAGCTTTCAACATGGCGATGCTATGGGAATTGCCTGTCATTTTTGTTGTAGAGAATAATGCTTATGCGATGGGCACATCGGTTGAAAGAACTTCGAATGTTCACGAATTACATAAAATTGGATTAGCTTACGATATGCCTTCTTTTTCGGTAGATGGAATGGATGTGGAAGCAGTACACGAAGCGATGGATAGTGCAGCAAAACATGCAAGAACAAAAGGTCCTGTGTACTTAGAGATGAAAACGTATCGTTACCGCGGACATTCGATGAGCGATCCTGCGAAATACAGAACGAAAGAAGAAGTTGAAAGTTATAAAGCACAAGATCCGGTTGAGATTGTAAAAGAAATTTTAATCAGCAATAAAATGCTTACGGAAGCAGATATTGAAAAGATCAATGAGCGCATCAACGAAGTAGTGGAAGATAGCGTTACATTCGCTGAATCATCTCCGTATCCAGATCCGAGTGAATTGTTTAAGGATGTTTATGTGCAGGAAGATTATCCGTACATCACGGAGTAATTCAGAATTCAGAATTAAGAATTCAGAATTGGATTGATTTCAAGTAAGCGAAGAGCATAGAATTAATAAAAGAAAGTAATTGACTAAATAAAATACGAATAGGAATTTTGAACGAGGAATTTACAATTCTGAATTCTTAATTCTGAATTCTTAATTAAAACAGATGGCTGAAATTGTAAGAATGCCCAAGATGTCGGACACCATGACCGAAGGCGTATTAGTGAAATGGCATAAGAAAGTAGGTGATACAGTAAAGAGCGGTGAACTGGTTGCAGAAGTGGAGACAGACAAAGCCACGATGGAATTTGAATCGTACCAAGCCGGTACACTTTTATACCTCGGTGTTGAAGAGGGAAAAGCAATTCCGGTAGATGGTATTTTAGCAATCATGGGTAAGCCTGGTGAAGATTTTAAAGATCTTTTAGCATCTGCACAGAAAGAAGACGAAGCAAAAGCAGCACCTGCAGCAGTTGCTCCTGCTGAGCCCGTGGCCGCTACAAAACCTGCTGCACAAGCAAGTGCAAGTACCGTAGCAGCACCTCCTACTCCAACGATTTCTGCTCCTAAAGTGCAAGAAATTGTTCACTCTGCCAATGGCGATGAGCGATTAAAAATATCGCCTTTAGCAAAACGATTAGCCACTGAAAAAGGCATCGACCTCGGTATGCTAAAAGGATCTGGAGAACACGGTCGAATTGTTAAACGCGATATCGATTGGTTCAAACCGGGAAGCTTTGTACAAGGATCAACTTTGTCGGCGAAAGCAGTTACAAAAGAAAGTTTTGAAGAAGTAACGGTGACGCAGATGAGAAAAACCATCGCACGTCGTTTAGCCGAAAGCAAATTTACAGCGCCTCACTTCTACCTCACCATGGACATTGACATGGACGAAGTAGTTCGTGCTCGTGAAAGCATCAATCAGGTTACGCAAGTTAAAATATCGTTCAACGATTTTGTGGTGAAAGCCGTTGCTACTTCACTTCGTGAGCATCCCGCAGTGAATTCAGCATGGTTGGGCGATCGCATTCGTTACAACCATCATATTCATATTGGTGTGGCTGTTGCTGTGGAAGATGGGCTTTTAGTACCCGTAGTACGTTTTGCCGACAGTAAGTCGTTAAGTCAAATTGCAGTTGAAGTAAAAGAATTCGCCAAGAAAGCAAAAGACAAAAAACTACAACCACAAGACTGGGAAGGAAACACTTTTACCATTTCCAATTTAGGAATGTTCAATATTGAATCTTTTACAGCGATTATTAATCCGCCCGATGCATGCATTCTAGCGATTGGTGCTATCAAACAAATTCCAGTGGTGAAAAATGGAATGGTACAACCTGGCAACGTCATGAAAGTAACGTTGAGTTGCGATCACAGAGTAGTGGATGGAGTTGTGGGGTCTAAATTCCTTAATACGTTCAAAGCACTTTTAGAGAATCCGATTGTGATGTTGGGGCAAGGAAATATTTAATTCAGAATTAGGAATTCAGTCGCGAGGCTTCGCGATCAGAATTGCTGCGCTCTGTAGGTGAAACCTACTTGTTGTTTGCATATTCGTATCGTATAGCGATTAGTTAGCGGTCAGGCTAAAAACGCAACGACAGTGCTAAATTTGAACGGTAGTGCAAGAAACGAACAGACATAGAAAAGTTATTTTGTAATGTAAATGCTCATTAATTACTTAAACTAAAATTATCATGTCGCATAAAAGGAAAGGACAATTAACTGTTGAACCTGAATGGGCAAAACACCTGAGGAAATTTCTTCGCAGAAAATTTTGGAAAAGAGAACGTAAGGCTGAACAAAAACTTATTAATAATGAACTTCCAAATACAAACTCAAAACACACAAATGTTGCGACTTGCCAACTATAACTTTCAAAGACATGTTTGAAATTATTCTTATAAACCTAAAAAAGTCGCTAGACTTTTTTGCCCTAAGGGCTGACGATTGATTTAGAAGCAATAATATAGATCATATAGTTAAAACGAAAGTAAGAATTGCTTCAAAATCAATGTCAGGGTTAATCCCGACAATTCATTGTTTGATCAATGAATTCGTCGCCCTTCGGGCACAATTGTCATTTTTAATGACAATTGTGGGATAAACCTTTTTGGAACTCAGCCAACCGCTAAAGTGACAGACAAAACACTTGAAAGAATAATCAATCGGGACTTTGGCAATAGAGCAGATGAAGTAAAACAAAAACTAAAGCAGGTCATAAGCGACACTAAAAATGTTAAAAACAGAATTGCAGCTGCAATCATAAAACTCTCGAACAAGGACATAAAAGCGATTGACCATTACATTGCCGTGAGTAACAACGACAGTAGAGATGTATTTGCCCAAGCAGAATATCCTAGATGTTCTAAACTTGAATTTATCGAAATGGAGGAGCAGAACATGAAACCTATTTATCTGGACGACTGGAAAGAATATACAAATTGGATAAACAAATGAGAGCACACTTAAACAGACGCGAAAATGAACTTCCAACAAACATTTGTGCAGACATTGGAGGATAAAAAACTGAATAAGAAATGAGCCATTTAAAAAACATAATACTATACAACACTTTGCAAGGCAATGTGAAAATAGAGGTAGTATTTAATAACCAAACCTTTTGGCTCACCCAAAAAGCTATGGCACAGTTGTTTGCAGTTGAAGTTCCTGCTATTAGTAAGCATTTAACCAATATTTATGACACTAACGAACTTCAAAAAGAAGCAACTATTTCCATTTTGGAAACAGTTCAAAAAGAAGGTAACAGAAATGTAAAACGCCTTGTTGAGTATTATACGCTAGATGCTACATTGGCCGTTGGCTATCGTGTGAACTCAACACAAGCCACCCAGTTTCGCATTTGGGCTACCAACACGCTTAAGGAGTTTATAACAAAAGGTTTTTTGATAGATGATGATCGCCTAAAACAAGGCAAACATTTTGGACAAGATTATTTTGACGAATTACTTGAACGCATTAGGGAAATACGTGCAAGTGAACGTAGGTTTTATCAAAAAATAACCGACATCTATGCCTTAGCAGTTGATTATGATAAAGAAGCCCTAACAACAAAAGATTTTTTTGCTGCAGTCCAAAATAAATTACATTGGGCAATTACAGGCAAAACAGCAGCCGAAATAATTTATACCGAAGCTGATGCCACTAAACTATTTATGGGCTTGAAAACATGGAAAACAGCACCCGATGGTAAAATATTAAAAAGTGATGTGAGTGTTGCTAAAAACTATTTGAATGAAGAGCACATCAAAGAATTAAATCGAATTGTATCCGCCTATTTAGATCTTGCCGAAAATAGCGCACAGCGCGGATTAATAATATCTATGCAAGATTGGAGTGCATTTCTCAATAATTTTTTACAATTATCCAGCTATCCTATTTTAAACGATAAAGGAAAAATAACAATGTTAGAAGCTAAACTAAAAGCTGAAATGGAATTTGATAAGTATCGTGTTGTACAAGACAAAAATTATGAATCGGATTTTGATAAAGAAATAAAAAAAATAAAAAAGTAATATGGGATTGCCAATTTAAATACGGATTTAGGACAACAAGTAGAAATGGAAAAAAATCAGTCAACCATCAAAGGCCACTTGGACATAAAAATAATTGAGGACAGCGATGAATTTGAAGATAAAATTGAAACTTGGCAAGAAATCTTGATTCATGATGATCTGGACAGACTTCCATTACTTGCAAACATTTTATAAAAATCGAGGATTTAAATCAAAACGAATTAGTAGATCTTACCATTGAATCGAGAGAACATATTCATCTTAGCCCTTAATTGGAATTAAGTGAAAATTCAAATCAAGTTCTCGCTGGACGAATTGACGGTAAAGGTACCGCAGAGTTTTACCCCGACTTCATTTCGAGGTACAACGACAGACATCTAGCATCTAGCATCTAACCTCTAACCGCCCATCTCAATTTTGCAGACTTCGCTCTAGGATTACTATTAATTTCTTGCAACGAGGGACGAATCACATCATTTGAAATTTCCTGGTAGATTCCTTCTCTGAAAAAATGTTGAAACGATTTCTTTACTCTTCTGTCTTCGCCCGAATGAAAAGATAAAATAGCGATCCGCCCACCCGGTGCAAGTACGTACGGAAGTTTCTCAAGAAACTTATCCAACACACCCAACTCATCATTCACCGCAATGCGCAATGCTTGAAAACAACGCTGACACGATTTTTTAATTTCTTCTTTGCGCTGTGCTTCGGGTAAGTATTTTAAAGCATCCTGGATGATTATTTGTAAATCAGTAGTGGTACTGATTTTTTTTCCTTTGGAAAGATGGAAGGCGATTGTTTGTGCTATTGCAGCTGCATGTGGCTCGTCGGAATTTTCAATTAGCAATTCTTCCAATTGTAATTTTGAAATACTTTTCAAAAACTCTGCTGCTGATTTTCCACTCGTGGGATTTAATCTTAAGTCTAATGGACCTTCTACCTTAAATGAAAATCCTCTTTCTGGATTATCAATTTGCATGGACGATACACCTAGGTCCGTCAATATAAAATCGAATGGTCCAACTTCATTGCATAACAAATCAACTGACGAAAAATTCATCTTTTTCACAGTGAGCACATCTTCCCCAAATCCCAATGCTGCTAAACGCTCTTTTGTTTTTGGCAACTCGAATGGATCCACATCAATGGCGAATAAATGTCCGCTGGGAACTAATTTTTTTAACATTTCGGCACTGTGTCCGCCGTAACCTAACGTTGCGTCTAATCCTTTTTGTCCGGGAGAAATTTGCAAAAAATCCAAAATCTCATTCACACAAATGGAGCGATGCATTCCCGCAGGTGTTCTCCCTTGCTCCATCACTTTCGTAACATCATCCCCATAAAGAGCGGGATCCAACTCCTTATATTTTTCTTTAAATGCTTTTGGATGTGTGCCCTTGTAACGAACTCTACGGGGACGTTTTTCCGGCTCTTGATCTTCCATTCGGTAAAGTTAATGAATAGCTTAAATATAGCTTCAAGCTACATGCCACAAGCTTCAAGGATGTGAATCGATAATTACATTTTGTGACCTCTGTGAAAATCTTTGTGGCCTCTGTGGTAAAAGGAAATCTTTATGATTTACTGTGAATTCTATCAATTCAAAAATATTTTCACCTTTAGATCTAGATCACAATTCTTTCAAATCAACATACTTCATATGCCTCACAATCCAATTGCGTTTTTTAATGATGTATGGAGTAGGGCGACTCGCCGACCATCGAATAGGATTGGGTAAGATGGCTGCAATGGTAGCCGCTTCTTTTTTGGTAAGGTTACTAGCCGATTTATTAAAATAATATTGTGCCGCAGCCTCCGAACCATATACTCCCGGACCCATTTCGATCACATTTAAATACACTTCAATAATTCTTTCCTTACTCCAACAAATTTCAATTACGAAGGTGAAATAAACTTCCAGCCCTTTTCGAATCCAGGATCTTCCCGGCCACAGAAACACATTTTTTGCCGTTTGCTGACTGATGGTACTCGCACCTTTTACTTTTTTTCCTTTGTGCTTTTCGTTGTACTTCATCGCTTTTTCGATGGCTTCCATATCGAATCCGAAATGCTCAGCAAATTTTTGATCTTCGGCAGTAACCACAGCTAAGGGCATGTTCTTTCCAATTTCATCCAGCGATTTCCAGTCTTTGTCAATTTTTCCATCTTCTATTTCAAAATAACGGATGATCATTAAGGGAGTGAATGGAATCGGAACAAATCGAAAAATCAAAGTGCTCACTAAGCTGATGATTACAAATCCCAGCAGAACTCTTAAAAGTATTTTAAATCCCTTTTTAAGCATGCAGCGAAAGTAATCAAAGTTTCTAGAATTATATCTCTTCACAGGCTGCGCTTCGACAAATTTTCTCTCAGCGGCTGCGCAATGCTTAATTTTCTCGCAAAGATTTCTATGGTTAATTCCAAATTTTATCTGATTATTGTAATTATTTAATTCCCTCTCCCCTGTAGAGGGCAAGGGAGAGGCTTGAACAATATGCTTGCAATAACTTATTCGCATACGAGTATGCTTCTTTCTTCGCCAATTTCTCTACGCTAAGTTTTCTCGCAAAGGCGCAAAGGCGCTAAGGCTGCGCTTCGATAAATTTTCTATCTAAGACGCTAAGGCTGCGCTATGCTTAGCTTTCGTCCGAGGAACTTTGCAGCTCTGCGCCTCGCGAGAAAAATTAGCGTAGAAGAGTTTCGCTCGAGAAAATTTATCGCAGCGCAGCCTTCTCTATAAAAATTGCCAATTATTTCTTTAGATTTGTCGCATCATGGCATTGAAAAACATACGCGCATACGAAAACCTTCATATTGTCTTTTGGCTGGTAAAAGATGCATGTTGGGTGATGGATTTTAAAATACCAGGACTCATCATGATCTTTCCTACGATTCTCGTAGCCATCCATATTAGTTGGCTCCATAGAAAAGCGATGGCCGAGCTCTATCATAACCTTGCCATTGTCTGTTGGATTAGCGCCAATTCAATTTGGATGATCGGTGAATTCTTTTTTGATGATACACTCCGACCTATTTCAATCGTATTTTTTAGTTTAGGACTTTTGTTGGTTGCAATTTTTTATCTGTACATCCAACCCCGCCAAAAAAATTAGATTAATTCGCCATCAAATCTCCAATAGCCGAATCGTATTTTACACGATACGAATCTACTGTACCATATGATTTTTCATCAATCACCACTTCATTCCCTCTCACTTCTCCTAAGTTGGTAAAGTCAACGTCAGTCTCTGCAATCATTTCAACAAAGGCATCCAACTGATCAGGATGAACACTTACAATCACGCGGCTTTGTGCTTCTCCGAAAAGAAATGCATCTTTTCTAAAATCTTCATCGGTATCAATTTTAAATCCGAGGTTTCCTGCCATCGCCGATTCTAGTAAACAAATAAATAATCCACCGTCAGAAATATCGTGCGCGCTTTCGATCAACTTCGATGCGATTAATTTCTTTACGAGATCTTGCACTTGGTATTCTACATCTAAATCAAAATAAGGAGCCGGACTATTTTTCACTCCGCAAAAAGAATATAAATATTCAGATGCATTAATATCGTCTTGTGAAGCGCCAAGCATAAACAAAACATCGCCTTCATTTTTAAAATTCAATCCCATGGATTTATTCTTGTCCGATACAATACCCACCATTCCAATAGTAGGAGTAGGGAAAACAGGAACTTCGCCTTGTTCGTTTTTCGATTGATTGTAAAAACTTACGTTTCCACCCGTCACTGGAGTCTCGAATTTTAAACACGCTTTCGACATTCCTTTTATCGCATGCACAAACTGCCAGTATACCTCCGGATTATAAGGATTTCCAAAATTTAAGCAGTTAGTCACTGCTGATGGAATTCCGCCCGAGCAAACAATATTACGAGCCGCTTCTGCTACTGCAATCGCACAACCTTGTTCCGGATCGCTGTACACATAACGTGAGTTGCAGTCTACGGTTAATGCTAATCCTTTCTTCGTTCCACGCACATCGATGATTGCCGCATCACTCGGACGATTTGTCGTCATGTTAATCGTTCCTACCATCGAATCGTATTGTGTATACACCCAACGCTTAGAAGCAATGTTCGGATGCGTAGCAAGGTGCATCATAACGGCAGGCATATCCGAAACATCCTTTACCGAATTAATATCAAAAGCCTTGTTCTTCTTGATGTAAGCAGGTTCCGTGTATTCTCTTTGGTAGATGGGTGCTCCGCCTCCTAATACTAATGCATCAGCAGGAACATCGGCCAACTCTTCATTACCCATAAAGAAATGCAATCTTTCACCTTCTATCACCTCGCCAATCTGTGTGCAGTTCAAATCCCACTTTTTGAAAATTTCTTCAACCGCTTTCTCTTCTCCTTTCTTCACCACCACTAGCATACGTTCTTGCGATTCACTCAACAAAATTTCCCATCCTTTCATGTTCGACTGACGTGTAGGAACTTTATCAAGCCAAATATTCATTCCGTGCTTTCCTTTCGCTGACATCTCACTCGTAGAACAAATAATTCCAGCAGCGCCCATGTCTTGCATACCAACTACAGCACCGGTCTTAATAATTTCTAAAGTAGCTTCCAATAAAAGTTTCTCCATAAACGGATCACCTACTTGAACAGAAGGTAAATCATCCTGCGAATCGGCATGTAAATCGCCCGACGCAAAAGTAGCACCGTGAATCCCATCTTTACCAGTAGAAGACCCAACAATATAAACCGGATTTCCTGCACCGTAAGAAATTGCTGAAACCGTTTCGCCTTCTTTTACAATTCCCACCGACATCGCATTCACCAAAATATTTACGTTGAACGAATCATCAAAAAACACTTCGCCACCAACTGTTGGAACACCAAATGCATTTCCGTAATCACCAATTCCTTTTACAACACCACGCATCAACCATTGTGTTTTCGCTAAATTCGGATTTCCGAAACGCAACGAATTTAATTGAGCGATGGGACGAGCACCCATCGTAAAAATATCACGATTGATTCCACCAACTCCCGTCGCAGCACCTTGATAAGGCTCAATGGCAGAAGGATGATTATGCGATTCAATTTTAAAAGCACAAGCTAATCCATCTCCAATAGCAACCAAGCCGGCATTCTCTTCGCCAGCCTTTGCCAACATATGCGGACCTTCTTTCGGAAGGGTTTTTAACCAAGTAATCGAGTTCTTATAAGAACAGTGCTCCGACCACATCACCGAAAAAATACTGAGCTCAGTAAAATTGGGAAGACGCCCTAAAATTTCTTTGATTTTAGCAAATTCATCAGGCAATAGACCTAGTTTCTTCGCGGTTTCAACGGTTGTTAATTCTTCTGTAGCAAGCGACATAGTTTATTTTTTTATGGATGTAATTAATAATGAAAGAGTAAAGTCAAGGACAATTTTTAATTCGTAATTTTCTTTTGCAAAAATAAGATGTTTACTTCTATGCTCGTAATATTTTATCTTTGACGATATGCTTGAACTCGCTTTAACGCTAGCCACCATTTTCTTCGCTATATACTTGATTGGCAAATGGAAGTTATTCCAAATGGAGGGTATTTCTGTTTCTGTTTTTAAGGGATTGTTTATAATTAAAATTGTAGCCGCTTTAGCCTTATATGTAATTTATACTCAATATTATAAAGATCGTGCGGTTGCCGATATTTTTCGATATTATGACGATTCTGAAGTAATTTATAACACTCTCTTTGATAGGCCCTGGGATTTTTTCAGAATGCTTACTGGAATTGACGGTCGGGCACCCGAAATTGTGCCTTATTACGATATCATGAATAATTGGTATAACACCGATTTGATCTTTAATGATAGCCGAACCATGATCAGGATCAACGCTTTTTTGCGACTTTTTTCCATGGGCACGTATTTTCCACATGCCGTTGTAATGTGTTTTTTAGCCATGCTTGGATTAACCGGAATCTTTAGAGTAGCCAACGAATTGATAAGAGGAAAATCGCTTTTGTTGATGATAATTATTTTTTTATTGCCTTCCACATTACTTTGGACATCGGGAATGATCAAGGAAGCCTTTTTAATTTTTGCATTAGGAATCTTGATGTATCAAATTTCACAAGCATTAAAAACGGGTAGTTTTTCCGGTAAGAGAATTTCTTTTATGATCATTACTATGATGATTTTATTGACAGTAAAAGCTTACGTTTTGTTTTTGATTTTCCCCGTTTTAATCATCTGGATCATTAATCACTATCGAAAAGGAATTTCATTTCTGTTTATGATTTTATTTTTTAGTGGTTATTTTTTATTGCTTGGAAGCATGGCTCCTATATTAATTGGAAAGGAAGTGCCCTCTATGATCGCAAAAAAGCAAGCTGAATTTTATTTCGTTGCCGATCGTGAAAATGCACAGAGTGTTATTGAAGTTACACGATTAGAACCTACGTGGACAAGTTTAATTGTGGAAGCACCAAGTGCATTTCTTCGAACCTTGTTTTTGCCAATGCCACAGCATGCGCATAATATTTTGATGTGGTTTTCGGTGTTGGAAAATTTCCTCATACTGTTTATTATATTATTTCTATTGTTTAGTTTGAAAAAACAGAATGGAACAACCAATTTAATGTTGGTTACAGCATTTTTTATTTTTGGATGTACTATATTTATTTTGTCAGGATGGGTAACGCCCATCATAGGTGCCTTGGTTCGTTATAAAGTTCCCGGACTTCCATTCTTCCTATTTCCACTTACCTTCTTTTCTTTTCATCGATGGATGAGTGGAGAGCAGTTCAAATGGTTTTATACTAATAAAGGATAAGCATGTTTCTTCTGATCTTGCATATCATCTTGGTCTATTTTATTTTTTCACGTACTCAATGGTTGCGGTTAGATGGAATTTCAAAGGGATTAGTACCTGCAATTATTTTGCTAAAGGTAATTGGCGGATATTTTATTGCACGCTATTATTTAGCAACGTATCAAGGTGGTGATATGCTAGGCTACCTGTCGGATGCCAACCAGTTTTATATTTTGTTTACGCAAAATCCGCTACATTTTATAAAATTGATTGTGGGTTTAGATGTGCCGGAGGATACAATACGCGAATTTTATTCTCATTTAACATCGTGGTTTTCCAGTGGATATTCTAGTCAATATAATGACGCGCGTTCAGTAGTGCGATTTCATGCATTGATCCGATTGTTTTCAGAGGGAAATGTATGGATACATTTACTTTGGTCGAATGTGTTTTGCATGATGGGAATGATTGCGTTGATCAAGTTTATTGCGCATCAACGAATTCAATCGAGCTCTTTTAATTGGATTGCTTTACTCATTTTGTTTATTCCGAATGTTTTTATTTGGTCGTCCGCAATTTTGAAAGAGCCCTTGTTATTGTTTGCCATGGGAATGACATTGAGAAATTTTCAATTGTGGAACTTTGACAGAACAGTGGCTAATTTTATTAAGCTTTCAGTTTTCATTTGCTGTTTTTTATTGGTCAAATCATTTTGGTTGCTTGCATTCCTACCGGGCATGTTGATTTGGACGTTGTTTCCGCAGATGAAAAAAACAGTGACAATGATTGCACTTTCATACGCCACATCCTTGATCATCGTGCTGCTGGTTGGTGAAGTGGTATTGTCATTAAATTTGCCCGATCTGCTTTTTGGCCAGCAAAGAAATATGTGGCGATTTGTTGTTTTTATGAATTCCGGGAGTCTCATTCATCCCATCTCTTTTGCACCCAATCCATCAAGTTTTCTGTTGCATATTCCTGAAGCTTTTTGTTATGGAATGTTCCAGCCTTGGCCTTGGCAATTAGCCAAATGGATTTATTTTCCACTTTCCCTCGAGAATTTTATTTTTCCATTGTTGGTCGCATTCATTATTTATAAATATAAAAGGATTGAAAAAAGTATCCCACCTCAGTTGGTAATAGCCCTCATTGCCGGATTTGTAATCGTGATAATTAGTGCTTTCACGACTCCGGTTATTGGGAGCTTAATTCGATATAGAATGCCGGGATTGTTGTTGATGGTATTATCTGCATTGGCCATTTTGTATTCCAGGAAAGTAAATTCACTATCCGACCCTTCCAATTGATTTTTTCTGTTTACTTTGCATAAAAGAAAATAAAGCCTATGAAACTTTTTCGACGAAAGAGCATAAGTCAAATCTTAAAGCAAATAGAAGCCGGCGAATCGGAGAGCCACGGCGGACTTAAAAAGCATCTTCGCGTGGTGGATCTTACCGCCCTTGGAATTGCAGCTATTATTGGCGCTGGAATTTTTAGTACCATCGGAAATGCTTCTGCAGCCGGCGGACCTGGTGTCGTTTTTCTTTTTGTTTTCACAGCCATAGCTTGTGGATTTGCGGCTTTTTGCTATGCTGAGTTTGCAAGTTTAGTTCCTGTTAGCGGTTCGGCTTATACTTATTCTTACGTCGCCTTCGGGGAGTTGTTTGCATGGATCATCGGATGGGCATTAATCATGGAATATGCTATCGGAAATATTGTTGTTGCAATTTCTTGGTCGAGTTATTTTGCTACGTTATTAAGTCATATTAAAATTCCTGCACTGGGTTTTGCAGATGGAATTATTCTTCCTGCTTGGTCGGGAATCGATTATTTTTCTGCGAAGCGTGCATTCATCGAAGCACAAAATTCAGGATTAGATTTAGCATCTGTAAAATCGGAAGGCGTGCGAGCTTGGCTATCGGCTCCGCAGTTGGGAAGTCTTAAAGTGATTATGGATATTCCTGCATTGGTCATAAATATTTTAATTACGTGGTTGGTGTATCGTGGAATGAAGGAGTCGAGAAATGCGAGTAATGTAATGGTCGTCGTGAAGCTTCTTGCCGTATTTTTGGTTATAGCTGTTGGCGCCTTCTATGTGGATCCTGAAAATTGGGATCCATTTTTACCCGAAGGATGGGTGGGTGTTTTAGCAGGTGTTTCAGGTGTCTTTTTTGCTTACATCGGTTTTGATGCTATTTCTACTACTGCTGAAGAATGTCATGATCCACAACGCGATTTGCCAAAGGGAATGTTTAATGCAATCATAATATGTACTATTCTCTATGTGTTAATTGCATTAATTCTTACCGGAATGGTAAACTATAAAGAATTGAGAGTAGAAGATCCATTGGCGTTCGTATTTGGATATCGTGGATTAAATTGGATGAGTAGCATCATTGCCGTGAGTGCCGTATTTGCCATGGCAAGTGTGATGCTCGTTTTTCAATTGGGTCAACCTAGAATTTGGATGAGCATGAGTCGTGACGGATTATTACCTAAAAAGTTTTCTAAAATTCATCCTAAGTATGGAACACCTTCGTTTGCTACTATCGTAACCGGATTATTGGTTGGAATCCCGCTCTTTTTTATTGATATGAATACGGTAACCGATTTATGTTCGATCGGAACTTTGTTTGCTTTTATATTGGTTTGTGGTGGTGTGTTGATGTTGCAAACGCAAACCGATTTACCTCGTAAATTTAAAGTTCCATACGTCAATGGAAAGTGGTTAGTGCCTGCACTTTTCATCATCACGATGTGTTGGCTGGTGCTATTTCAGAAACAATGGCTCAATGATTTTGTAAATCCTTTCGTGAATGTAGAATCCATTCCAAACTTTATTTTCTTCTTGGTGTTTGCAATCATGTCGGTGTATAGTTTTATCAGAAACCTTTCCGTTATCCCCGTGTTTGGAATTCTTTCTTGTCTGTATTTGATGGCACAAATTCACTTCCATCAATGGCTAGGTTTTGGAATTTGGTTGATCATCGGTCTCATCTTGTATTTCACATATGGGTATAAGAACAGTTTGTTGCATAAGAAGAATATTGGCTAGGGCAATTATATTCATTAAAATATCGGTTTTAAACGACTAGTTGTACGCTACTTAGCGAATCAATTGCGTCTCTATATTTTTGATTATTTTTGTTGCTTAGCTAATTTAGAAAGAACATTATGATTGCATTAATTACAGGGGCTAGTTCCGGTTTTGGAAGAGCCATCGCATTGAAATTTGCCGAGCATGGTTGGGATGTCATTATTACGGGTCGCAGGAAAGAAAAGTTAGAGGAGTTAGAACACATCATCCTCGATACTTACGAAACCAAAGTGTATTCGCTTTGTTTTGATGTTCGCGATCGTAAAGCCGTGAAGATTGAATTAGATTCATTAC
>JBJXGU010000060.1:0-3103 GCA_046160245.1 Bacteroidia bacterium | reverse complement strand
CTAACCTCCTTACTCTGAAAAAAGTTACATAAACCTTCGATAAAATTACCTTTGAAATTAACTGGTGTATTTACATTAAATATCCCTGTTTGAACAAAACCTAATGTTTTTTTCGTTAACCGACGGTCAATTCCATTCACTTTAGTGAAAGAAGAAATACCTTTTGCACATTTATTTGAAAGTACTAATGTAGTTTCTTGCGCTGTAGAAATAGTTGCATTGCAAAGGAATAGAATAACGAATATTAAATAACTTTTATAACATTTAAAGATATTGAGAATTCTTTTTTTAGAGTTCATCATTTTTAATTCATGATACATATTAATATTCTGTGACTATTATAAATTTACCGCGCGCTAAAACTTTGTTCGTTTGTTGTATGGAATAAAAATACATTCCACTTGTGTGACTACTTAAATTAATCGTATTCGTTCCGGAAGTGATTCGTTGAGTTAAAAGTATTTGCCCCACCGAATTGTATATCTTCAATTCTGAATTTACAGCTGTTTTATTAACATCTAAATGAAAGATGCCACTGCTAGGATTAGGGTAAACTGCTCCATAATCATTGCCAGTTGCTGCTTCATTGATTCCAGTTGGGATACAGGAAGGCGTTAACTGAGGGACACTATGATATGGAGTGTTAAACAACAAATTCTCGGCAATCGTAAATGTATCGGTAACATTCAATTTGGACCTGTACATCCAGTAGTTGCTATGCCCTATAAATTGAACACTGTCAAATACCCACTGCAATGTTGTTCCTCTGGCAATTGCATCGATTGTAGAAAAAGTGTGGAAGACTTTAGCTCTGTCATAGCGATCGGTTCCAGTAGCATACCCACAAAAGGAAGGAAAAGGTTGGGTATCTGCTGTACCAATTAATATCCCATAGTTCTCATTGAAATATTGAATGATATGTTCATTGCAGATGAAATCACTTACTGGAATATTTTGCTGCGCAATGCAGCCATAAACAAATCGATCAAATCCTGCTAAGCCACATCGGTAATTTAACCAGTCCATGGCTGCACCATTAAATGTGTCAGTCATCAGTGTATAGTTTGCTGGATTTACGGACACAGCCATTTTTATCGGAATAGAGTCTGGCGAAAATTGCCGGACCAGCATATAACGTGTGGTAAACTGCCCTCCTTCCGAAAAGCCAGTAAGGTATGCATCCATTGATGGTCGTTGCTCCCTGTATAAAACATGTCTGTAGATTTGCTTCATCACTTCGGTCATAAATATTCTGTGATGGCATCCCGTGATACTGTCGTAAGCAATATCTCTTACATAACCATATGATGGGTGCATAGTAGGAGATACAATCATAGCGTTTTGTCTATCGGCAATATCAATTAAATCGGTATTGCCAGCTCCTGTTCCACCTTGCCCATGAATATAAAATAAGATCGGACTAGTCAATGAATCATAAGTAGCAGGCTTGTAATAATACACATGATAATCTCCATAGTAATTTGCTGTATTAGGTGGAGTGCTCATCGTAATAAAGTCACTGGAATTTCCGAATGGAATGGCATGATTGAGTGAATCAATGTGAATATAGCTTGCATAAGAAAGTGTATCAGATCCTTGACAATTCGAAGCGATCAAAGTTGCATCAAAATCGCCTACTGTTGGATAGAATATTTTAGGATTTTTCTCTAAAGAAGTAGCAGGTACCCCGCCTGGGAAACTCCAGTTAAAATTAACCGCATCAGCTCCCATACTAAAAAACTGAATGTATTCTCCATAATGAGAAACAGTTTGCGAAGAATTGAAAGCAGCAACGGGTAATGCTGGAACTGGCAAATTATACAATTGAATATTTCCATTCGGACTGATGATGTTACCTGCAGTATATAAATTACCATTATATGATTTTAATACATCTATAGACCCAAAACTAAGTGAATCTATTGGTAGTGTTATTGCACTCCAACCACCTATCGGATTGTACTTTGCTATTTTGGTTACAGCAAGTCCGCCAGCAGTTGTAAAGTTTCCACTAACATACATCTCACAATTATACGATTCAATTTCATAGGGGGAGGCATCCAGTCCAACACCAAGAGCCTCAAAACTGCTCCCATTCCATTTAGCAATACGATTAGCATTGATTCCTCCAGCTTGCGTAAAATCGCCTCCAACTAACAATTCCCCTTCATGTATGCCAAATGAATAGACTACTGAATTGGTTCCACTACCTAAAGCTGACCAATTGCTTCCATCCCACTTTGCAATTCGATTTGCAGAAACTCCCCCTGCAGAAGTAAAAAATCCACCAGCATATAAATGGCCATTAAAAGTGATAATATCCCAAATTAAAACATTACAACCAACACCTAATGATGACCAGTTACTTCCATCCCATTTGGCAATGTAGTTTGCAGAAACTCCACCAGCAGTTGTAAAATTACCAGCGGCATATAATTCATTGTTATATTCGGCAAGTGCAAAAACGGAACCATTCGTTCCCGATCCAAGAGGATACCAATTTGTACCATCCCAACGGGCAATATAATTAGCAGTATCTCCTCCTGCAATTGTAAAAAATCCAGCAGCATATAAATCGCCGTTAAAAATTATCAGCGCTTTTACTGCTCCATTCATTCCGCTTCCCAAAGAGTCCCACTGTGTGCCAACACGAAGAGCAATATTACTCGTTACACTCCCCGCTGAGAGAAACTGACCACCGGCATATAAAATTCCAGAAGCAGAATCCAGAACTAAGTCATTGACTGAAGAATTACTATTCAACCCAATTGGTGCCCATGTTTGGGCTTTTACTATTTGGCTAATACAAACGGATAATGAAATACAAAGCAATACCTGATAAATTTTTTTGATTAGAAATGGCTTCATACTTTATAAATAAGTGATTCTGTGTTTCTAAAATAATTCGTTGATTCAATCCTTTCTCTTCGAACACAATCAACTTTTTTGCAAATAAACTACAATTGTCATTTTGAACTGGCCGCCTAAATTAAAACTCTAAATCAAATATCGGATTTTATTTTGAGTACACAAGTTTTTATTTTCCACTTGTCCAGTTAAAAATACAAATAATCAATGCCCTTTTGCGAAAATTATAACGCTA
>JBJXGU010000059.1:0-18470 GCA_046160245.1 Bacteroidia bacterium | reverse complement strand
CGATACTTTTATCTCTTATTTGAAGCATGAAAAAAGATATTCGGCACACACCGTATTGGCGTATGATACCGACCTAAAGCAGTTTCTTGATTTTTTGCAAACACAGTATCAAATCACATCTCCTTCTAAAGCATCACATTTTATCATTCGTTCGTGGATTGTTTCACTCATGGAGGAAAAGTTAGACCCACGCTCTGTAAATCGTAAAATAACAACCTTACGAACCTTGTATAGATATTTGGTGCGCCAAAGTATCATCCAAAGAAATCCCATGTTAAAGGTGCAAGCTCCTAAAACAAAAAAGAAGCTGCCCGAGTATGTGGATGAAGAGAAAATGGAAAGACTTCTCGATCCTAAAATGGAAATAGCAGGCGATTTTCAATCGGTAAGAAATTTTTTAATGGTCGACTTCTTTTATCGGACAGGTGTTCGTTTGTCCGAGTTAATAGGTTTAAAGGTTAGCGATGTCAATTTGTTTAGTTTAACCGTTACGGTGCTGGGTAAGCGGAATAAAGTCCGACAAATTCCGATCACTAATTCGTTCAAAATCATTTTGCAAAATTATCTTGGATTGAGATCTGAGTTTCTAAGCGAAGTAGGAGGGGATTCACCCTATTTCTTCTTAGGCAACAATGGTAACCAAATGTATCCTGGATTCGTTTACCGTACTGTGAAAAGTAGTATTAGTCTCGTGTCTACAGGTAAGAAAAGAAGTCCGCATATTTTACGACATAGCTTTGCTACGGCTATGCTGAATCATGGTGCTGATATTAATGCGATTAAAGAGATCTTAGGTCATAGTAGTTTGGCCGCTACGCAGGTCTATACTCACAATAGCATTGAAAAATTAAAGGAAGTATATAAACAAGCTTTTCCTAAAGCATAATCAATATAAACGCAATTAATTTAAAAATTAAGAATATGAAAGTTAAAATTCAATCCATCCATTTTGATGCAGATCAAAAATTATTGAAGTTCGTAGAAGAGAAAGTTGAGAAATTAAATCAGCTGTATGACGCCATTGTCGAGTCAGAAGTTTTTCTGCGTTTAGATAAAGACAATGAGAAAGGAAACAAGATCGCTGAAATAAAAATATCTACTCCTGGAAAAACACTTTTTGCAAGTGAACAATGTAAATCTTTTGAAGAGGCCACTGACAACGCAGTAGAAGCCTTGCGTAAGCAAATTACAAAGCATAAAGAAAAATTGAGAGGAGTTTAATCTTCTTTTATTTATTGAAATAGAAAGAGTCTGCATGTGCAGGCTCTTTTTTTTAAATAAGCTTTTTATTGCTTGATGAAAGAAATTGATTCTAAAGTAAGGAATCGGTATTAAAACGGAAGCTCAGAATTTCTAGCTTCACTTGACTTTTGACTTGAGACCAGTCTCCTTACAGTCTAAACGTGTATCTCTGGGAAGGATGAGGATCCGTCGTGAAGCTTCTTATTTCTATTCTATTTTTAAATTTTCGTTCAACTTATTATTTTATTTACTTAATTAGCCTATCTATTTCAAATCTATCAAAATATGAAGCAGCTACTACTAATCATTGTTTCCACTTTATTCATAAATGTGAATAATGCCTGTTCCCAGAAAGTGAATTTGGACCAATGTCCGGTTCATAAAATTAGTCTTTCTGAAATAATCCCGGGCTCTATTCCTGAGGGCAGTGTCATTACTCCGCCTTCTGCAGCGAGCTTGTGGGATATTCAATTTATTTCTATGCTCGACTCCACGGTTTCAGGGTCAAGTGGCTTTGCCGCTGTAGCTTGGACAGGAACTGAATGGTGGGTAGCAAAATGGAATAAAGATTCATTGTTTACATTGACTCCCTCCGGGACAGTAATTTCTGGGTTTAAAATCACAGGCGTAGGAGCGCCCACCTCAGGTGTACGAAGTATTACCACCGATGGCACTTTTTTATACATGGCAGATAATACTCCAATAGTCAAAAAAGTAGATCCGGTAACGAAAACGCTAGTGAGTACTATTAATATGGCAGGTATTGGATTTAACGCTCGAAGCATCACGTACAGTCCACTAACTAATGGTGGTTTGGGTGGCTTTTGGATTAGCAATTTTGGAACGGCGTTAGTCGAAGTGGATTTAACAGGAACGGTTTTAACATCTATTCCCGTCGGTACACATACGCTTACCGGAATTTATGGTATCGCTATGGATAACCTCAGCTTTGGTGGACCTTATCTTTGGGCTTTTGATCAGGTGGGTGGTACAACTGCTAATTTGGTCCGATTGAATTTACCTACAGGAAGTCCCTCTTTTGTAATTCACAATGTAAATAGCGATGTGGGTTTAACCACGCCTACCATTGGTATTGCAGGTGGTGTCTTTATCACTGATTCTTTTGTCCCCGGCAAGTTCACTATAGCTGGTGTAATGCAGGATACGGCTTCCGATGTATTATTTGCCTACGAATTAGATAGTGTTTCTCAGTTATCTTATGATGCTTCTTTGGATACATTTAAATGGCAACCGGCCTACACCATGTTGCCCGATCAGCAGGTGAGTGCATTTAGCTTTCCGGCAATTGTGTCGAATGCAGGAGCGAATTCAATTCCAGCTGTTAATTATAATGTGAATGTCAAACTCGGAGTGAGTTCGGTTTTTACAAGTATGGGATCCTATAGTAATTTGTTGGCAGGAAGTTATGCGTTAGTCAGTCCTTCTGGAAATTATACTCCCACTGTCATTGGAAATTATAGAGTAAGTGGTTCACTTACTACTTTAGGATTCGCCGACCAAAATCCAGTGAATGATACCAACTCCTTTTCCTTTTCGGTAACGGATACCGTTATGGCACGCGATAATGGTGTTTTCAATAGTGCATTGGGAATTGGAAATTCATTAGGGGGAGTCTTAGGACAGATCTATACATTGCCCAATTCAGATATGCTTACTTCAGTTACTTTTAGATGCAATTCACCTACGGAAGGAGATACCACAAGGGTAAATATTTTTTCTTTCTCTGGAGGAGTTCCCACAACAATGATTGGGTGGTCTGATTATTATTTCTTCTCTGCATCAGATACAGATGGTGTATGGCTTACGTTAGAAGTGAAAAATTTATCCGGTAGTCCTTTGCAATTAGCTGCTGGAACTTATTTTGTAGGAATTGAAGAACATCAAGATAATGTTTCATTAGCCACCACCAATTTTAATTGGAGACCTAATCAAACATTCATCACCTTTCCTGGGCAACCTTGGGCTTCCAATGAGGATTTTGGATTTAATAGAATTTATGTCTTGCGATTAAATACAGGATCTAGTGCTGTGGGAGTGGATGAGCCTTCCTTGGCGAGTGAATTGAATATTTATCCGAATCCTGCGCAAGACCAGCTTTCAATTTCTTTTGAAGATGGATTTACCGCAATTTCTATAACCGATGCGCAAGGAAGGGTTGTGAAACAGGAGAGTTTTGATCAAAAGCGGACGGAGGAAAAAATATTTGTTGGGAATTTTAAAGATGGTGTTTATTTCTTGATGGTAACCGATAAAAACAATTTAAAAGTCCAAACCCGTTTTGTTAAATTATAAGTAGTTGATATTCAATAATTATTTTCTTTTTTTGATGGATGAATAATTAGATATTAATCATCCGTCAAAAGGGGATTTAAGATTTTCGGCATTCGGCCAAAGAAAAACTTCAATCTTTCTCAGTTTTTTTTATTCGAACTCTTGTTTGAAATAAAGAATTCACTAAATTTGCAGTCCCTTTTTGGGGAGTGTGTCATAGTTCATTGAAAATCAAGCCGATGTAGCTCAGTTGGTCAGAGCTACTGATTTGTAATCAGTAGGTCGGGGGTTCGAATCCCTCCATCGGCTCTTGTGGGGATACAAAATCTTGTATCCAAAACAGGGGTATTTGAATCGTTCATTACCGCATTGGCTAAAACAATTCGGGGAGATAGCCAAGCGGCCAACGGCAACAGACTGTAAATCTGTCCTCATACGAGTTCGAAGGTTCGAATCCTTCTCTCCCCACCAGGTTCTTTGAATACTAGAAATTCGTCTTCCGTACTTGAAAAGACGGTAAGCTCAACAAAGAAAGAAAGGGAGAATCTCCACTTCTTGCTAAAGTTGAGACAAGATGGCATAAGCGGAAGTAGCTCATTTGGTAGAGCATCAGCCTTCCAAGCTGAGGGTAGCGAGTTCGAGCCTCGTCTTCCGCTCTATTAGTGCTTGAAAAAGCATATAGGTGCTTGAAAAGTGTTGAAAATGGAGTGATATCTTCAACATATCTAAAATTATTGATAATGAGTTGTATGATTCAATAATTTTCGTAATTTCACGCCCCCAATAAAGTACAATACCCGGCGGGTTCGGAATGGCGAAAACAGCTAGTAAACTGGAATAGGCATCCGAATAAGAATAAAGTTCATTCTTATCCCGCCAATGTAGCTCAGTCGGTAGAGCACATCCATGGTAAGGATGAGGTCACCAGTTCGATCCTGGTCATTGGCTCAATATTAATTAACAGTAAAATTTAAACAATTACAATAACACTTACATAAAATGGCAAAAGAGAAATTTGATCGTTCCAAGCCTCACGTAAACATTGGAACTATTGGTCACGTTGACCATGGCAAGACCACTCTTACTGCTGCAATAACTCAGGTTCTTGCTCAGTCTGGTTTGGCAGAAAAGAGGGATTTCTCCTCTATTGATAACGCTCCAGAAGAGAAAGAGCGTGGTATTACAATCAACACAGCTCACGTAGAGTATCAGACGTTAAATCGTCACTACGCTCACGTTGACTGTCCAGGTCACGCTGACTATGTGAAGAACATGGTTACAGGTGCGGCTCAAATGGACGGAGCTATTCTCGTGGTTGCAGCAACTGACGGTCCTATGCCTCAAACTCGTGAGCATATCTTGCTTGCGCGCCAGGTAGGTGTTCCAAAGATTGTTGTTTTCATGAATAAAGTGGATGCTGTGGATGATCCAGAACTTCTTGACTTAGTTGAGATGGAAATCCGTGAATTACTTTCATTCTACAAGTATGATGGTGATACAACTCCAATTATCCGTGGATCTGCATTAGGTGGTTTAAATCTTGATGCTAATTGGGTGCCTAAAATCAATGAATTGATGGAAGCAGTGGATTCTTATATTCCACTTCCTCCTCGTGAAGTTGACAAGCCTTTCTTGATGCCCGTAGAGGACGTTTTCTCGATCACAGGTCGTGGAACAGTGGCTACAGGTCGTATCGAGCGTGGTGTAATTAACTCAAATGATGTAGTAGATATCATCGGTATGCAATCTGAAAAACTTTCTTCTACCGTTACAGGTGTAGAAATGTTCCGTAAGATTCTTGACCGTGGTGAGGCAGGAGATAACGTAGGTTTATTGTTACGTGGTATTGAGAAAAACGATATCCGTCGTGGTATGGTTATCGCAAAACCAGGTTCTGTAAAGCCTCATGCTAAATTCCAAGCTGAGATCTATGTATTGAAGAAAGAAGAAGGTGGTCGTCATACTCCATTCCATAACAAATACCGTCCTCAGTTTTACTTCCGTACAACGGACGTAACAGGTGAGATCACTCTTCCAGAAGGACGTGAAATGGTTATGCCTGGTGATAACGTAACTATCACAGTTGAATTGATTCAACCAATCGCAATGGATAAAGGACTTCGTTTCGCAATTCGTGAAGGTGGTCGTACCGTTGGTGCTGGTCAGGTTACTGAGATTATCGAGTAATCTTATATATTCTAAGCACGTGATCGTCCCGGCCAATAGGTTGGGACGCACGTGTTTAATTGGAACATGTTTTTCATGTCAATTTTAGTGGAAAATCACCTCGAAAAGAGGTTGATGTGATCCAAACGAAAAGCACCTCGTCAATGAAATTGAATTTGAAATGGATGTTCTGGAATAAAATTGCGCTGCGAACCCAAGAGTAATCCGAAGTTCATCATTGAAAACTGCGTGGATTACGGGTGTAGCTCATCCCGATAGCTATCGGGAGGTAGAGTAGCTACTACTGAAATTGAAGAGTAAATACGGGTGTAGCTCATCCCGATAGCTATCGGGAGGTAGAGTAGCTACTACTGAAATTAAAGAGTAATACGGGTGTAGCTCAATTGGTAGAGTAGTGGTCTCCAAAACCATTGGCTGGGAGTTCGAGTCTCTCCACCCGTGCGAAAAGAATTAGTAAATAAAAATTGCCAAATAAATAAACGGAGCAGATCATGCAAAAGATTTCAGCCTACATACAGGATTCCTACAATGAACTCATGAATAAAGTTTCATGGCCTACATGGGCTGAGTTACAAAGCAGTGCCATCGTAGTTTTGGTTGCTACCTTAATTTTTGGTTGCGTGATCTTTTTAATAGATGCCGTTTTCCAAGGAACCTTAAATGTTATTTATAACCTCTTCTCTTAATTGATCATGACTGAGACGACAACCGGTAAGAAAAAGTGGTATGTCATCCGTGCCATTAGCGGAAAAGAAAAGAAAGTAAAGCAATATATCGAGAGTGAAATTGCTCGTAATGGCTTGGAAGATTCTGTAGTGCAAGTACTCATCCCAATGGAGAAGTATTACCAAATTAAAGATGGTAAGAAAATCAGCAAGGAGCGTGCTCATCTACCAGGTTATGTTTTGATTGAAGCTGAATTGACAGGTGAAATTCCCCATATCATCCAAAACACGACTGGTGTAATTGGATTTTTAGGTGCTAAAGGAACTCCTCCAACACCACTAAGACAAAGTGAAGTAAATCGTATCCTCGGAATCGTTGATGATTTAGTAGATAGCGAAGAAGTAATAAATATACCTTTCGTAGTAGGTGAAACAGTAAAAGTAACAGACGGTCCTTTTAATAGTTTCTCTGGTGTGATTGAAGAAGTGAATGAAGAAAAGAAAAAGTTGAAAGTGATGGTGAAAATCTTCGGACGCAAAACACCACTCGAACTGAGTTACATGCAAGTAGAAAAAGAATCGTAAATTATTCATTGGACTCATCAGCCGGTAAGCTTCCACTCCCGGCCGAAGAGTCATCTCTCCACAATGAAGGTTTCGAATCATTAATAAACAAGTAAAACAAAAATGGCAAAAGAAATAGGCGCACTCATCAAATTACAGGTGAAAGGCGGCTCTGCCAACCCGGCACCTCCTATCGGACCAGCACTTGGTGCGAAAGGGGTGAACATTATGGAATTCTGCAAGCAGTTTAACGCTCGTACGCAGGATAAAGCGGGTCAGGTATTGCCGGTAATTATCACCGTATACACCGATAAGTCTTTTGACTTTATCATCAAAACCCCTCCAGCATTCATTCAGTTGATGGAGGTGGCTAAAATTCAAAAAGGTTCGGCAGAGTCGAACCGTAAAAAAGTTGGAACAGTAACCTGGGATCAGGTCCGCAAAATTGCCGAAGGCAAAATGGTAGACATGAACTGCTTTACAATTGAATCAGCAATGAAAATGATTGCTGGATCAGCGCGTAGCGCAGGTATCAATGTGGAAGGATCCGCACCCTGGGAAAACTAAAAAAACTGATTAAGGTATCGGGAATCGCTAGCTGCTTCCCGTGATCCGATACCGAAACATTAATAAACTCAGAATCAGAAAATGGCTAAGTTAACCAAGAATCAAAAAGTAGCTTATGCGAAAGTAGATGCTGATAAAGCCTACACGCTTGTTGAAGCTACCAAGCTGGTAAAAGAAACTTCTTATACCAAGTTTGATGCTTCTGTCGATCTGAGCATACGCCTCGGTGTTGATCCACGTAAAGCCAATCAAATGGTGCGTGGTATCGTTACGCTTCCTCACGGAACTGGTAAAACAGTTCGTGTATTGGTGTTATGTACTCCCGACAAAGAACAAGAAGCTCGCGACGCAGGTGCCGATCATGTGGGTCTAGATGAATATATCACGAAAATCGAAGGCGGTTGGACTGATGTAGATATCGTGATCACTATGCCCGGTGTTATGGCGAAAGTGGGTAAGTTAGGTAAAATTCTAGGGCCACGAAACCTCATGCCAAACCCTAAAACCGGTACCGTTACAAACGATGTCGGCAAAGCGGTTACAGATGTGAAAGGTGGTAAAATCGACTTCAAAGTAGACAAAACAGGTATCATCCATGCTTCCATTGGAAAAGTATCTTTCGACGCTACTAAGTTGTTAGAAAATGCTCAAGAATTACTGCAGACAATCGTAAAGCTTAAACCAACTGCTGCAAAAGGACAATACATGAAAAGTATTTCTGTTAGTAGCACGATGAGCCCAGGAATTCGCATAGAAGCGAAAAGTATCTAAGGCTAAAACAAATTAATACGAATTCGTCACATGACAAGAGAAGAAAAGAACCAAATCATAGATGAACTGGTAGTTACTTTAAGTCAATTCAATAATTTCTATATCACAGATTTTGAAACATTGAATTCCGAAAAGACTTCCAAGTTACGTCGTGCTTGCTTTACGAAGCAAGTGCAGTTGAAGGTGGCAAAAAATTCGTTAATTAAGAAAGCACTGGAAAAAATCGAAGGAGATTTCTCTCTAATGATTCCAACCTTGAAAGGATCATCCGCTATCATGGCGTCTGAATCTTCAAGTCTTCCTGCTAAATTAATTAAGGATTTCCGCAGAGAAAGCGGTAAAAATGCTACTAAGCCTGGATTTAAGAGCGCTTATATCGACGGTGGAATTTACGTTGGAGAAGATCAGTTAGATGCGTTAGCAGCACTGAAATCGAAAAACGAACTCATCGGAGATGTTATCGGCTTACTTCAGTCTCCAGCTCAATCTGTTATTTCTGGCCTAAAAGGTCAGGGTGCCAAGATTGCTGGTATACTAAAAACCCTGGAAGAGCGTGCTGCTTAAGCCAATGTGCTTAGTCAATAGCGTGGGTATAATCCTTCCTTAAAAATCATTCAAAAACAACAATTAAGTAACTAAAAAAAATTAAATACAATGGCAGATTTGAAAGCATTCGCTGAACAACTCGTGAACCTGACAGTTAAAGAAGTTCAGGAACTCGCAACAATTTTGAAAGATGAGTACGGTATCGAACCAGCTGCAGCAGCAGTTGCAGTAGCAGCACCAGGCGCAGGCGCAGGTGCAGCAGCTGAAGAGAAAACTTCTTTCGATGTAATCCTAAAAGCAGCAGGCCCAAATAAATTGGCTATCGTGAAGCTTGTTAAAGATTTAACAGGTCTTGGCTTGAAAGAAGCGAAAGATCTTGTTGACCAAGCTCCAAAGCCAGTGAAAGAAGGCGTAACTAAAGATGAAGCTAATGCACTTAACCAACAGCTTACAGAAGCGGGTGCAGAGGTTGAAGTTAAGTAATTAACTTTAAGTCTTTTAATAAACCTGTTCCACCCGTTCGGTGGAACAGGTTTTTCCCATTTTCATTGCCCCGGGTAAAACCGGATTCCGAACGGTTGATAGTTAACTAATTAAAACCCCTTCGCCTTGACTACGAAAACAAGTCTCTCCTCCGAGAAGTCAGTATCCAACCGAATTAATTTCAGTAAGAGTAAACATAGGATTGATTACCCTGATTTTCTCGAGATTCAGTTGAAGTCTTTCCAAGACTTCTTCCAACTTGAAACTACTGCTGATAACCGCGCCCAAGAGGGTCTTTATAAGGTTTTTAGTGAAAATTTCCCGATTACGGATTCAAGAAATAATTTCGTTCTTGAATTTATCGATTATTTCGTTGATCCTCCCCGTTATGCCCTCGATGAGTGTATTGAACGCGGATTAACGTACAGTGTTCCACTTAAAGCGAAATTGAAGCTTTATTGTACGGATCCTGAACACGAAGATTTTGAAACAATCGTGCAGGATGTGTATCTCGGAACCATCCCTTACATGACTCCAAAAGGAACTTTTGTGATCAATGGCGCAGAACGCGTGGTTGTATCTCAATTGCATCGTTCCCCAGGGGTGTTCTTCGGTCAAAGCCGTCATGCTAATGGTACGAAGTTGTACTCCGCTCGTGTGATCCCATTCAAAGGATCATGGATTGAGTTCGCAACGGATATCAATAGCGTCATGTATGCTTATATCGATCGTAAGAAAAAATTCCCGGTGACCACGTTGTTACGTGCTATCGGATACCAAACAGATAAAGATATTCTCGAATTGTTCGGACTCGCCGACGAAGTGAAGGTGAGTAAAGCCGGTCTTAAGAAAGTGGTAGGGCGTAAGCTTGCTGCCAGAGTTCTTAAGAGCTGGTTAGAAGATTTCGTAGATGAAGATACCGGTGAAGTAGTTTCTATCGAGCGTAACGAAGTTATTCTTGAGCGTGAAATTATCATCGAAGATGATCATATCGATATGATCGTAGACGCTGGTGTGAAGTCAGTAATCCTCCACAAGGAAGATGCTAACACCAACGATTACGCGATTATCTATAACACTTTACAAAAAGATACTTCGAACTCTGAGAAGGAAGCGGTGGAGCATATCTATCGTCAATTGCGTAATGCTGAGCCACCCGATGAGGAAACGGCTCGTGGTATTATCGACAAGTTGTTCTTCTCTGATAAGCGTTATGATTTAGGTGAAGTAGGTCGTTTCCGTCTGAACCGTAAATTGAATTTAACTACTCCTGTAGAAACGAAGGTTCTTACGAAGGAAGATATTATTGCCATCATTAAGTATTTGATCATGTTGATCAATGCAAAAACGATTGTGGATGATATCGATCACTTAAGTAATCGTCGTGTTCGTACCGTGGGTGAGCAATTGTACTCTCAGTTCGGAGTAGGTTTAGCGCGTATGGCGCGTACTATCCGTGAGCGTATGAACGTTCGTGATAATGAAGTGTTCACGCCTGCTGATTTGATTAACGCGAAGACATTGTCAAGTGTGATCAACTCGTTCTTCGGAACGAATCAGCTGAGCCAGTTCATGGATCAAACCAATCCACTCGCTGAAATCACTCATAAACGACGCCTTTCTGCCCTTGGACCAGGTGGTCTTTCTCGTGAAAGAGCAGGTTTTGAGGTTCGTGACGTTCACTATACCCACTACGGGCGCTTGTGCACGATTGAAACACCAGAGGGACCAAACATTGGTTTGATTTCTTCGCTTTGTGTTTTCGCGAAAATTAATAATCTAGGATTTATCTCTACACCGTACCGTCATGTATCTGAAGGGAAAGTGGATATCGGTGGAAGCATAACTTACCTTACCGCTGAAGAAGAAGATACTAAAGTAATCGCTCAGGCGAATGCTGCTGTTGACGAAGAAGGTTTTTTCGCAAAAGAAAAAGTGAAAGCTCGTTTCGAAGGTGACTTCCCAATCGTTGAACCAAATGAAATTAGTTTGATTGACGTAGCGCCTAATCAAATTGCATCGATTGCTGCATCATTGATTCCTTTCTTGGAGCATGATGATGCCAACCGTGCCCTGATGGGATCGAACATGCAACGTCAAGCCGTTCCGCTATTGCGCCCGCAAGCGCCAATCGTTGGTACTGGTCTGGAAGGTGATGTTGTTCGTGATAGCCGCGTATTGATTAATGCAGATTATGGTGGTACCGTAGAATACGTTGACGCGAATGAAATTCACGTTCGTAATGTGCGTACCGACGAAGAGAAAATGGTAAGCTTTGAAGATGATGTACGTATTTACAAACTCATCAAATTCCAAAAGACGAACCAAAATACTTGTATCAACCTTAAGCCCATCGTTAAGAAAGGCGATAAGATTAAGAAAGGTCAGGTTCTTTGTCAAGGTTATGCTACTGAAGCAGGTGAATTAGCTCTTGGACGTAACTTGAAAGTGGCTTTCATGCCATGGAAAGGATACAACTTTGAGGATGCGATCGTAATCTCTGAGCGTGTTGTACGTGAAGATATTTTCACGTCGATTCACGTGGATGAATACAGTCTTGAAGTGCGTGATACAAAACGCGGATTGGAAGAGTTAACTGCGGATATCCCTAACGTTAGTGAAGAAGCTACTCGTGAATTGGACGAGCACGGATTAATTCGTGTGGGTGCAGAAGTAGGTGAAGGCGATATCCTCATTGGTAAAATCACTCCAAAAGGAGAGACAGACCCATCTCCAGAAGAAAAATTATTACGTGCAATCTTCGGTGATAAAGCCGGTGATGTGAAGGATGCATCTTTGAAAGTTCCACCATCTGTAAAAGGTGTGGTGATCGATAAGAAGTTATTCTCTCGTGCTATCAAAGATAAGCGTAGCCGTGATGATGAGAAAAATATAGTAGCTCGTTTTGACGGGGAACAAGAAAAAGATATCGCTGAATTAAAAGTTCAGTTGGTGGAGAAATTGTTCTTCTTAGTTAGCGGTAAAACATCTCAAGGGGTGATGAACGCATACAAAGAAGTGGCGATTCCGAAAGGTTCGAAGTTCACTCAGAAAATGTTGGCGGATTTAGATTATAATAATATTAATCCTACCAAGTGGACTACTGATAAAGAAAAGAACGAACAAATCACTCGTCTTTTAACGAATTATATCGTGAAGGCGAATGAAATTATTGCCGCTTATAAACGTAAGAAATTCCAAATTCAAATTGGTGATGAATTGCCAACCGGAATTATGCAATTGGCGAAAGTCTACATTGCTAAGAAACGTAAATTGAAAGTGGGTGATAAGATGGCAGGTCGTCACGGAAACAAGGGTATCGTTGCGCGTATTGTACGTGATGAAGATATGCCTTACCTCGAGGACGGAACGCCGGTTGATATCGTATTGAATCCATTGGGAGTACCATCCAGGATGAACTTGGGTCAGATTTATGAGACCGTACTTGCGTGGGCAGGTGAGAAGTTAGGTGTGAAGTTCGCAACGCCAATTTTTGATGGTGCAACTTTAGATGAAATTGATCACTATGTAACGAAAGCAGGTCTTCCTAAATTTGGTTCTACTTATCTCTACGATGGAGGAACCGGTGACCGTTTCCATCAGCCAGCAACCGTAGGAATTATCTACATGCTGAAACTAGGACATATGGTAGATGATAAGATGCATGCTCGTTCAATCGGACCTTATTCATTGATTACGCAACAACCATTGGGTGGTAAAGCTCAATTCGGAGGACAGCGTTTTGGTGAGATGGAGGTTTGGGCGATTGAAGCATTCGGAGCAGCTAATATCTTACAGGAATTGTTGACGGTTAAATCCGATGACGTATTGGGTCGTGCGAAAGCATACGAAGCCATCGTGAAAGGAGATAACATGCCACTACCCGGAATTCCGGAATCCTTTAACGTGTTATTGCACGAGTTACAAGGACTTTGTTTGAAGGTAACTTTAGACTAAGTAAAGGGGATCATCCCCACCAAAAATTATCATTGAAAACGTTCACGTTATACCGATAAAGAAAACATGGCCGCTAAAAAAGACCAAAAGCTGAAAAGCAATTTCACTAAAATAACCATCAGTCTCTCCAGTCCGGAGAACATCCTCGAGCAAAGTAGCGGCGAGGTGTTAAAGCCGGAAACTATTAACTACCGTACGTATAAGCCGGAACGTGATGGTCTTTTCTGTGAGCGAATTTTCGGTCCTGTAAAGGATTGGGAATGTCACTGTGGAAAATATAAGCGCATCCGTTACAAAGGAATTGTTTGTGATCGTTGCGGAGTGGAGGTGACCGAGAAGAAAGTGCGTCGCGAACGTATGGGTCATATTACCCTTACCGTTCCAGTTGCGCATATCTGGTACTTCCGTTCATTGCCAAATAAAATCGGTTACTTGTTAGGACTTCCTACCAAGAAACTGGATTTAATTATTTACTACGAACGTTATGTAGTTATTCAAGCGGGAGTGAAAGCCGAAGATGGTGTGAATTACTTAGACTTCTTAACGGAAGAAGAGTATTTAGCCATGATGGAAACACTTCCAAAAGACAATCATCACTTAGACGATAAGGATCCTAATAAGTTCATCGCTAAAATGGGTGCTGATGCTTTATTTGATTTGCTTTCTCGTCTACAGTTGGATGAGTTGAGTTTCAAATTGCGTCACCAAGCCAATACAGAAACAAGTCAGCAACGTAAGAATGAAGCGTTAAAACGTCTTCAAGTGGTTGAGTCATTCCGTATGGCAAATGGACATATTGAAAATCATCCTGAGTGGATGATCGTAAAAGTGGTTCCTGTAATTCCACCAGAATTACGTCCACTCGTTCCATTAGATGGTGGTCGTTTTGCTACGTCTGACTTGAACGATTTATATCGTCGTGTGATCATCAGAAATAATCGTTTAAAACGTTTGATCGAAATCAAAGCTCCTGAAGTAATCCTTCGTAATGAGAAGCGAATGTTGCAGGAAGCGGTAGATTCTCTTTTTGATAATAGCCGTAAAGTAAATGCGGTGAAAACAGAGAGTAACCGTGCCTTGAAATCACTTTCTGATTCCTTGAAAGGTAAGCAAGGTCGTTTCCGTCAAAACCTTTTGGGTAAACGTGTTGATTATTCAGCTCGTTCCGTAATTGTTGTTGGACCAGAAATGAAATTGCATGAGTGCGGTTTGCCAAAAGATATGGCTGCCGAGTTATTCAAGCCGTTCATCATTCGTAAAATGATTGAAAGAGGTGTAGTCAAGACGGTAAAGAGCGCAAAGAAAATTGTAGATCGTAAAGATGCTATCGTTTGGGACATCCTCGAGAATGTGTTGAAAGGACATCCTGTAATGTTGAATCGTGCCCCAACACTTCATAGGTTGGGTATTCAAGCTTTCCAACCGAAATTGATCGAAGGAAAGGCGATTCAGTTACATCCTCTCGTGTGTACAGCCTTCAACGCTGACTTTGACGGTGACCAGATGGCGGTGCATTTACCGTTAGGACATGCTGCCATCTTAGAAGCACAAATGTTGATGCTTGCATCACATAATATCTTGAACCCTGCTAATGGAGCTCCAGTTACTGTACCTTCTCAGGACATGGTACTTGGACTTTATTACATCACGAAAGGAAAGAAAACGACTGCTGACTTAAAAGTTCGTGGTGAAGGTTTAGCATTTTATTCTGCTGAAGAAGTAGTAATTGCTTACAATGAAGATCGTGTTGATTTGCATGCGTGGATCAGAGTAAAAGCAAACGTACGTGAAGATAATAAAATCGTTAATCGTTTAATTGAAACTACGGTTGGTCGTGTTCTCTTCAATGAGGTAGTACCACCTGCTGCAGGTTACATCAATGAATTATTAACTAAAAAATCATTGCGTGATATCATCGGAAATGTATTAAAGGAAACAGGTGTTGCAGTAACTGCACGCTTCCTTGACGACATTAAAGATCTTGGTTTCCGTATGGCATTCAGAGGTGGACTATCGTTCAACTTGAATGATGTAATCATCCCTGTAGAGAAAGAAGTATTGGTTGGTAAAGCCAATGTGGAAGTAGAAGAGGTGATGAGTAATTACAACATGGGATTCATCACGAATAACGAGCGTTACAATCAGATCATTGATATTTGGTCTCGTACCAACTCAAAGATTACCGATACCTTAATGAATCAAATGAAGAATGATAAGCAGGGATTCAACTCTGTTTACATGATGCTTGATTCGGGTGCTCGTGGATCGAAAGAGCAGATTCGTCAGTTAGGTGGAATGAGAGGTTTGATGGCTAAGCCACAAAAATCTGGTTCAACCGGTGGTGAGATTATCGAGAATCCAATTCTTTCCAACTTTAAAGAAGGTCTTTCCATCCTTGAGTACTTTATCTCTACTCATGGAGCACGTAAAGGTCTTGCCGATACCGCTCTTAAAACGGCGGATGCTGGTTACTTGACTCGTCGTTTAGTTGACGTTGCTCAAGATGTAATCATCAGAGATCCAGATTGCGGAACCTTACGTGGTTTAGCAATGATGGCTTTAAAGAATCAAGAAGATATTGTTGAAAGTTTATATGATCGTATCCTCGGTCGTGTTTGTGTGAATGATGTTATTCATCCACAAACGGGAAAGATGTTGGTACAATCTGGTGAAGAAATTACTGAGGAAATCGCATCGGCTATCCAAGATTCTCCTATCGAAATGGTAGAGATTCGTTCGGTATTAACATGTGAGTCGAAGAAAGGTGTTTGCGGTCGTTGCTACGGTCGTAACTTATCTACGGGTCGTATGGTACAGAAAGGTGAAGCGGTTGGAGTTATTGCAGCGCAATCCATCGGTGAGCCTGGAACACAGCTTACACTTCGTACGTTCCACGTCGGTGGTGTGGCCGTGAAAGGTGCTACCGAGACTTCTATTGTTGCGAAGTTCGCTGGAATAGTAGAGTTTGAAGAGGTTCGTGTAATTCGTGTAGGAACGAAAGGAGAAGATGTGGATTTAGTAATTGGTCGTTCGGGAGAAATTCGAATCATTGATGTAAATACACGTGCCGTTCTTAATTCAGGTATCATTCCTTACGGAGGTCACTTACATGTGAAGGAAGGAGATATGGTTGAAGTAGGTAAAGTACTTTGCGAATGGGATCCGTTTAACGCGGTTATCATCTCTGAGTTCGCAGGTAAAATTGCTTACGAACACATCGAAGAAGGTGTTACTTATAAGGAAGATTCCGATGAGCAAACTGGATTTACCGAGAAGATTGTAATTGATAGCCGTGATAAGACGAAGATTCCTGTAATCAAAATCATGAACGGTAAAGAGACCATCAAGTCTTATAACATTCCAGTAGGTGCACACATCGTAGTAAACGAAGGTGATAAAATTGAACTCGGTAAAATCTTGGTGAAGATCCCACGTCAATTAGGACGTACGGGTGATATCACGGGAGGTCTTCCACGTGTTACTGAATTGTTTGAAGCACGTAACCCTAGCAATCCTGCTGTGGTTTCTGAAATCGACGGAGTAGTAAGTTACGGTGGAGTGAAGCGTGGTAATCGTGAAGTAATTATTACTTCTCGCGATGGTGAAGTGAAGAAATATTTGGTTCCATTGAGTAAGCATATCCTCGTTCAAGATGGAGACTTTACTCGTGCTGGATTCCCTCTTTCTGACGGAGCTACAACGCCAAGTGATATCTTAGCAATCAAAGGGCCTACTGCAGTACAAGAGTATCTTGTGAATGAAATTCAAGAGGTATATCGTCTGCAAGGTGTGAAAATTAATGATAAGCATTTTGAAACGATCGTTCGTCAAATGATGCGTAAAGTAATCATTGAAGATCCAGGTGATACTCGCTTCCTCGAGAGAGAATCAGTAAACAAAATTGTTTTCATGGAAGAAAATGATTCGGTTATTGATAAGAAGGTAATTGTTGAGCCCGGTGATTCAACGCGTTTCAAAGCAGGTCAAATTGTAACCTTGCGTCAGTTGCGCGATGAGAATTCTCAATTGAAGCGTAAGGATTTGAAGATCGTGGAGGCGCGTGATGCTACTCCTGCTACTTCTTCACCATTGCTACAAGGAATTACGCAAGCATCCTTACATACGAAGAGCTGGATTTCGGCTGCATCCTTCCAGGAAACGACGAAGGTGTTGAACGAAGCTGCTATTCGTGGTGCGGTGGATCATTTGAACGGATTGAAGGAAAACGTTATCGTAGGACATTTAATTCCTGCAGGTACTGGTCTCCGTGAATACGAGAAAATGATCGTTGGATCTCAAGAAGAGTATGATCTTTTAATGGCTTCTAAAAAGGAAGTCGTAGAAGAAGCATAACAGCATAGTATTGTAAAGAAACGCTCTCGTCACTTCTGATGAGAGCGTTTTTGTTTAAAAGGAAATTGGCGAGATGAGGTGATATAAATGGATACTCTCCTTTTAAAGTTATAACGTTTCTGCATTTTATGAAGTCCAATTCTTTAAACATAAAAGGAAGAATAGCTCGAGCAATAAATTTTAATAAAAAGTAATTTCGTTTGGTAAGGCGCGGAGGTCGTCCAGGCAACAGCGCGAACCGATTTTTGCTGAACCGATGAAGAAAAGAGATAGCACAAAAGATTGTTCAGTGGTTGCGAAAGATAGTAGAAAGCAGAAAACGCAAAAATTGGTTGGTGTTGGGTGGCGTGCTTTCTTTGGTTACTTTCTTTTCACGTAAAAGAAAGTAACAAGTAAGATAGGACTAGAATCTTAATTTAAAACTAAAAGTTTTATTGCAGATATCCGAAGAACTATATCGTCCTAATTTATGTAATATGAGTTCAATACAAGTCAGTGTTAGTGCGAATCGTGGTAAAAACATAACTATGATTATTAGGACTATTAAATACTTATAAACGGTATTAAAAAACAAAGGATTTAAGGAAACACTTCAAATCGATAATTCGTATCTTAGCCTCAGTATTAATGAATCGTCATTTCAATTTTAGTAAATCATAAGTTTAAAATCTGAAAAATGGAAAACAATAACAATAATCAAAATCAATTGAACATTGAGTTGTCGGAAGAGACAGCAGAAGGAATCTATTCTAATTTAGCCATCATTACACATTCCAATGCGGAATTTGTAGTGGATTTTGTTAAGGTGATGCCCGGTGTTCCAAAAGCCAAAGTAAAATCTAG